>JANPDO010000079.1:0-4178 GCA_031431535.1 Chloroflexota bacterium | reverse complement strand
ATCCACTCCGTCTGGGTCACGTACACCACGCCCGGAAGCGACGCGTGGGCCTCGTTCGACCTCACCCGCGACACCACCGACACCGCCATCTGGAAGGGCAACCGCTTGCTGCCGTCGGGGACTCTCTTCATGGTCCAGGGGGTCAACACGGCCGGGACCGTCACCGTCAACGACAACATCGGCGCCTACTACATGTGGGGCATCGACGCGGCCGACCTCGAGCCCACCACGCTTGCCCTCGCGGGCCCCTCGAGCGACGTCTATGGCACGACGGCAACCGTTACGGCGACCCTCACGGATAGCCTCGGTCCCGTCAACGGAGGGCTTGTCATCCTGTCCCTCGGCGGGGTCACGCGGAGCGGCAACACGGGCCCCGACGGCACGGTCGCCATCGGACTGCCCCTGTCGGCCGCCGCGGGCGTCTACGCCGTGGCCGGCAGCTACCTCGGCGACGCCACCCACAAGCCGAGCGGCGCTTCATACCCGTTCACGATCACCAAGGCCCCTTCGGTCGTCACCGTCACCTGCCCCGCGAGCGTGACCTACACCGGTTCTGCCCAGGAGCCGTGCACGGCGCGCGTGGCCGGCACCACCCTGCTCGACGACCTCGACCAGCCGCTGCTCGTGACCTACAGCAACAACACCGACCCAGGCAGCGCGACGGCAACCGCCTCGTTCCCCGGCGACGCTGCCCACTTCGCCGACGATGGCTCCGCGTCCTTCACGATCAGCCCGGCCGGCACGACCACGGTCGTGACCTGCGCGGCCGGACCGTTCACGTACACCGGTGCGGCCATCGAACCACCATGCACGGCGACGGTGACGGGCCTCGGCCTCAGTCAGCCGGTCCCAGTCACCTACACGAGCAACGTCAACGCCGGAACCGCGACCGCCACTGCGAGCTTCCCCGGCGACGCGACGCACGAGCCCAGCGAGGGCTCGGCGACCTTCGTGATCAAGAAGAAGGCCCTCGCGGTCAATGCCGTGGCCGCATCCAAGCTGTTCGGCACGAGTGACCCGGCCTTCACCTGGACCTACTCCGGCTTCGTCTCCGGCGAGAGCACGGCCAACGTGACGATCACCGGCGCGGCGAGCTGCACGCGGACCCCTGGCAACACCGTGGCCGGCAGCCCATACACCATCACCTGCGCTCCAGACGTCCTGAGCACTGCCAACTACAGCTTCACGACCGGCGCCACGGCCACCTTCACGATCAACCCTGCCCTTGTCCAGGCCGAGTACACCGGTGTGTGGTTCGCTTCCGCAGGCACTAGCCCCGTCCTCAGTGCAAAGATCTCCTGGCCGGCCGGTGTGGATGCTTCGGACCTCCGCGCCAGGTTCACCGTGTACCCGGCTGGCTGCTCGACGACCAGCTGCCCGGCCTTCGTGTACCAGTCAGCACTGCTTCCAGTCTCGCCGGCTGGCATCGCGACAATTGCGGCTCCGGCGGCCAACGTCCCGGAAGGCGCATATCTCGTGACCGTCGAGGTCAGATCCGTCAGCGGGAGTGCCGTCGGGGAGCGCGCGGTCGCCGCGCTCGCGGTCAGGCCGTCGTCCTCCACCTACGTGGTCGGCGGAGGGTACCTGCCCCTCGACAGCTGGTGGAGTGGGCCGTCTGCCTCCGAGCCGTGGCAAACCCGAGGATTCTTTGGCTTCAACGTGAAGAAGCAGAAGAGCTCCGCTGTCGGCAGCATGGTCTACGTCTACCGGATGCGGATCACCACGGCAAGCACCAACAGCGTTGACGGGACGACGGGCCAGCCCAACGGTCTCGTTCGCTGTTCAATCCTCGACTCCAGCTGCCGCGACGTCGATGTCCTTATCCGGTCGACAACGCTCACCTCGGCAGCCACGACGCAGTCTTCAACCTGGCCGATCACGGGCACGGTTATTGGGAACGCGACCGTCCAGCTCGTAGACGCGGTCGACCCCACGCGTACCTACCAAGACCTACTTCCGACAGGTACGTACACGTTCCGGTTTGACGCGTACGACAACTCGCCCGGCCCCGCCAACGACAAGTTCGGTCTGACGCTGTACCGGAAGTCCGGCGGCACGACCAACGCCTACCACGCGGCGGTCTCGTATGCCAGCCAGACGGGGACCAGCGTTGCGACGGTCATGGGGGTCATCGCGGGCATCGCCAACAGCGACATCAGCGCCCCTCCTGGCACCCGCTAGCGGTCAACGCTGACGAGCCCGGCGTGTCCCTCACGGGGCGCCGGGCTCGTTTCGTTTCCGGGAGAACCGTGTCTCGCGCGCGCCCGCCGCTCCCCTACCGGATCCCGGCCATCTTCTGGAGCGCGTGCCAGTTGGCGAGGCGGTCGTCCTGCGTGGCGAGGATCTCCGGCGTGACCGAGCCGTCCTTGCCGAAGTGCTGGGCGAAGCGGCCCTCGGTTCGGGCGAAGGCCAGGAAGTCGTTGACGGAGCCGTCCGGCGCCTTCGCCCAGTCCTCCTTCAACGCCGGGTTCCCCTGCAATGACAGCCGCTCGGCCATGGACTCCCCACGGCGCGGGTCGTAGGTGAAGAGTGGGAACGCGCGCGACTCCACTGCCAGCCTCGACTGGCGGGCGGATGCGTCATCGTCGATCCCGTGCTCGGGCTGGCAGGGTGTGTACGCGATCACCACGGCCGGACCCGGGTAGGCGTTGGCGTCGCTGATCGCGCGCAGGAAATGATTGAGATGCGCGGGCGTGCTCTGGGCCACGTACGCCTCTCCGTGGGCCATCAGAATCCGCCCGAGTTCCTTGCGCGGCTCCGCCCGACCGTGCAGCACAGCCCCGAACGCGGACAGCTTGGTGACCTGTCCACCGAATGAAGCGGTCGACGCCTGGCCGCCGGTGTTCGAGTACACCTGCGTGTCGAGGACCAACACCTTGATGTCTGCGCCGGAGGCGACCATTCGCGAAAGGGCGCCGAGGCCGATGTCAAACATGGCGCCGTCGCCGCCGATGACCCACAGGCGCCGCTCGGGGTGGCCGGCCTGGTTCCACGCCTCCCGGATCCCCATGGCGACCGTGGGCGCGTTCTCGAACAGGGAGTTGGTCCACGGCACCAGGTACGGGTTGTACGGATAGGTCGCGCCGTAGACGGAGTTGCAGCCGGTCGCCGCCACGATCCCCATCGACTGCGGACCGTGGATCTGCCGGGTGGCGGCAACCATCTGGCGGATCGCCGTCGCCTCGCCGCAGCCGGCACACGAGCCCGCACCGCCGACATAGCCGATGGCATGCTCACCGAGCAGGAGGTCGGCCAGCGCCCGGTCGTTGCGGTAGACCTCCGGCGTTGGCGGCAGGGCCCGGAAGAGGCGCATGTCGCGGGTGAACCGCTCGAGCGTGCTCTCACCACTCGACTCCTGCTCAACCTTGTCGATCATGAACAGCGCATCGTGCCCGAGCGCCACACACACCTCGACGCACTCGGCGCAGCCCTTGCAGTGGATCGGATCGACGAAGATCCCGAACGCACCGCGATCGAGGCTCTTGCGCGCCGGGACATCACCGTACTTGGTGGTCGGCGCAAACCGTGCGCGAGCGCTGGCCGCGGCGACGGCCGGGTCCGGCTGGGTCGCGGCGAAGGCGGCGATCCGCTCCTCCACCTGTGGCTCCGGAACGACCTTGGCCAGGATGGCGGTGTCCGGGCAGGCAGCCACGCACGCCATGCAGCCGACGCACTTCTCGAGCAGGAACTCCGGAATCCGCGGCGCCAGCCGGCTGAAGTCGCGGGTCGCGGCGGTCCCAGGCGGAACGATCGAGCGAGCCAGGCCCGCGTCGGCAGGCAGCTCACGGTCTGCCACGCCACGCCGGTAGGCCGGCACCACGGAACGGCCGAACTCCTCGACGTAGGCGTGCATGTCCAACACGGGCAATGCGGCCCCGAGGCGGGTTTCGTGGAGCTCCTTCGGCTCACCGGCTTCCTTGATCAGCGGCGCGACATCAGGCATCGGAAGATCCATCGGGGACCTTCGACGCCGGCGTGGCATCCCGGACGGTTTCCGCGATGGCGTGGACCAGGTCCGTGATCGAGAGAATGCCGATGGGCATCGTCAAGTCATCGTCCGCCACCACGACCAGGCGGTGGATGTGATGACGCTCCATCCGGGCCGCGGCCAGGGCGATCGGCGTCGATTGCTGCACGGTGACGGCCGGTGAGGTCATCATGTGGCGGACGGCCAGGCC
>JANPDO010000078.1:0-2801 GCA_031431535.1 Chloroflexota bacterium | reverse complement strand
GGGCGAGGAGGCCGAGCGCGGGGTGGGGGCGGCCGAGCCGGATCTCCAGCATGCCGAGGTTTGCCAGGGCGTTACCTTGGGTCAGTTCATCTTCGGCTGCCCGCCCCGCCGTCACGGCGTCCTCGAATCCCCGCCGGGCGTTTTCGAAATCGCCGAGCTCGACCAGGACGAGGGGAATGTTTCCAGCGGCTCGCGCGTGGCCGGCCAGATCGTCATGGCGGCGCGCGGAGACACGGGCCGAATCGAAGAGCCGGAGCGCATCACCATGCCGGCCTTCATTCCAGGCGAGCAGGCCCAGCGCATTGAAGGAGCGGGAAAGCTCGGCGTCGAGACCGAGGCGCTGTTTGAGGGCGAGAGAGGCTTCTCCATCGCGACGAGAGGCGGGGTAGTCTCCCAGCCGCCACGCAGCCAGCCCGAGCCACATCAGGGTCCGGGCTTCGGCAACGGAATCCGCGGCACGGCGTGCCCGGGTGACGTCAACAATCCAGATGGCCCGGGCACTGTCGTAGGCTTGTCGGGAGTAGCGCTCCCTCCCCGCGGCGGCAAGGGAATCGGGCAAGACCGAGAGGAGGAAGGCGAGCGCGGCTGGGTCCCTGGGAAGGACGAACGGCAGCGAGACATCCCGGGGTTGGTTGCCCAGGCCATCATCGGGTTGGCGCGCGCAAAACAGAGGAAGCAGGAGCAGTGCGACGGCAGAGGTGGCGCATCGGAATGCGACGTTCATCGTCTGGGGCGGAACTCGCGCAATCCCGTGCTCCTGGTGGTTCCGTCAGCCAGCAGGGCATCGGCAATCCAGTAATACGTTGAGCCGGCTCGTATCGAAACGGAATCGGAAAGTTGCATCATCGTATCGGCCGTGGTGCCTGACCACATCAGCACGCCGTTGCTACCCGACAGTGTGAGCCGATAGGCTGTGGCACCGGGAGCGGGACCCCAGGCGAATGTGGGTACGCCGGGAGGGACCTCACCGAGCGGCCCATGGGCAACGAGCGCTGTTCCCGCAGGCCCATTCCGGAGAAGGGGCGGCGATTCGGGCCAGACGGAGAGGACGAGCAGCGCCGCCGCCGCCAGACTCCCACCCAGCAGCACACGCCCGCGGCGCCGGCCACGCTGCAGCACTCCACGGACGGCGACTACCTCTTCCCGACAGTCGTCGCATCCCGCCAGGTGATTTTCGACCCGATCCACGTCGCCCGGATCAAGCCGACGGTCCAGGTAGGCCGCGATCTCGATTTCGTTCATGTGTTCCCCCCTGGTCGCCCCCGGAGCGGACGTCACCGGCAGAGTCCGCGCATCAAGGCGCTGCTCAGGAGTGTTACACGGCGGTCAAACCGACGATTGCGCGGGGTGTCAGCCATCGCTTCCGTCGATTCCACGCGAGCGCAGTACTTCGCGAAGTTGCTTCAGCAGGTGGTTGAGGCGGCGATAGACGTGAAAGGGGGTGGGAAGGTGGAGCAGCGTCGCAATGCGGGCGGCGGTGAAGCCGTCCTCGAACCGGTAGGCCAGCAACAGTCTGTCACGGGAGGAGAGCAGGGCCAATTCAGCCGCGACCGCGGCGTCTCGCGCCCGCAGGATCGGTTCACCCTCGAGGGCCGTCGAGCCTTCGTCAGGGAGACGAGCGACGTCGAAGTCCACCGCGATGCCGTCGGCCAGCCGGCGGCGGAGGGTTCGGAGCTCGGTGGACTCCTGGGGGTTCCCGGTGGTCCGGGTGCGACCGTACTGCATGCGATGATGATCGAGACAGAGTCTACGCGCCAAGACGGTGAGCCAGGTGGAGAAGCGGGCGCGCCGGTCGTCGCGAAAGGCTCTGAGCCGGCGAAAGTCGTTCTCGCGGAGCTTTTCGAGGACGTAGACATAGCGGCCCATCGCCTCGTCCCGTCCGCCGCCGAGGGACCGGGCCACGGCGAGGATGAGCCTGGTGTGGGCGGCAATGAGCCCATCCCACGCCGCTTCGCGGCGAGCCGCGTCGGGCGCGTGCAGGAGTTGGCCGAGCTCGAGCGGTGCCGCGCCATTCATGCGGGATGGGGTGTGAGGAGGGGTTCACAGCCAATCTACCGCCTGGGGAATGGGCGTCAAATCCCGGTTCACCTTATGGAGGAGGGGGACGCACACAGACGATAGCCCAAATGCCGGTGATACCGTCCAGGTCTGGATCGAGATCAGCGCGGATAAGGGTACACCCCAAGCTCTCTCCACGAATGACCCCGGTCGCGGTGATTGTCACATGATTGGGATAGCCATCGTATACCGACCAGATGGTCCGCGGGGGAGTAAACCGCGCGTAATTCCCGTCAAGGAAGATCAACTCGAGCGGCACTTGCTGTCCCGGGATCAACTCGATGAGGGGCCCGGTATTGCCGCTCACCTCGGCGCCCTGAAACCATCCGACCGGAGCGATGAACGTCCAGGTCGGGGCAATGTGGGCGTTGACAACGACCGTATCGACAACTCCTTCAGAGGAGACAACTACAGCAACGGCACCGCTGTTATGCACCGTGACCCACGGCCAAGCAGAAAACCTGTTAGCCAGACCGAACTCGGGGGGCACGGGATCGAGCGAGACGGAATCGACGGTGAGGACCGAAGGATCCAGGCTGATCACTCCTACGGGCCGATCCCGAAGCGCGAATGCCGGATCGGGTGAGTCGGGGCTACTCGGCGCTCCCCAGACCCACACGCGAAACCCCGAAGCTGCCCCGATCATACTCACCGGGATCAGCACTGGGGCGCCTGGAGGCGCATCGAACGGTGGTTCGAACCTGAAGCCCGTAACGGGGGGGGCACCACCGACGGCGTACTCG
>JANPDO010000077.1:0-14730 GCA_031431535.1 Chloroflexota bacterium | reverse complement strand
GAGGTTCCCCACCGGGTCAACCGGGTAAGACCGCAGGGAGACCACCTGTTTGATAGGCCGCATGTGGAAGTCCGGTGACGGATGAAGCTGAGCGGTACTAACGGTCGAGGGCTTGACCTCTTCAGCAACTGACCAGGGGTCGGTGGCTGGGGGATCGTGATCAGATCCTGACTACTGACGAAATCGAAGATCACCTGCTGCCGGAACAACGTCCAGTCGCAATGAATCCCGGTGACTCTGGCGGAGAGGCCACACCCGTTCCCATCCCGAACACGGAAGTTAAGCTCTCCAGCGCCGAAGATACTGAGAGGGCAGCCTTTCGGGAAAATAGGTCGTCGCCGGGATTTTTGCATTCCCGTCGCCGGGATTCCTGCATTCTCGTGGCCGGAGTTGGATGCCCGGGCCACCGTGATCGCACCCTTCACCCGAGCGAATTGCGCTGGTGAATGACGTTGCTGCGAGCGCAACTGCGCCGCAGTCCAGGCTCGTGTGCCGGGCGCCCCGGCGGGCTCGGCTATGCTCTGTCCGTGGGTCCCGCCGTGAGCCGTTCGGAGCGTTCGTCGCAGGGCGAAGCGGGCCTGCACGACCCGCGCTCGGGCGGCCTCCCGTCACTCTGCCCGTTCCTGACCACCGAAGACGGAACGTGGCGCGGAGCGCGTCCGCTTCGCGAGCATCGCTGCTCGGCCGTCTCTCCTCCGGTGCCGCTCGTACCCGAGAAGCAACGCCGGCTGTGCCTCGGCGACGGACATCTCGAATGCACAACATACCTTGCCGCCGTCGAGGGGCGGGCTCGAGTCGCCGACACCGGCGCCGCGTCGGGCCTGCCTCGTCACTCACGCCCGCTCGCCCGGATTTCCCCGATTGTCCTCGACCAGGTTCGGTTCGATTGGCAACCGCCCGCGTTCAGGGCAGGCCGGGCACCCGCTCAGATGGCCCTCGTTGCGGTACTCGGCGTCGCGCTCGCGGTGCTCGTTCTGGGGCGGCCCACGGGCGAGCCGGGCGTCAGCCTCGGGGGGACGGTCGAGTCAAACCGGCCGACGTCTAGCCGGTCCGGACCGTCCGATGCGGTCGCAACTTCATCACCAGCGCCCCCCACCGCCCCGGCTGTTACGCCTAACGTGCGACCGAGCGCCTCGGCGGGTGAGAGCGCGGTGACGCCGCCGTCGAGCCCATCGGTCCCCCCGGCACCGGTCGCATCCGCGACGCCCGCCATCACCGTCCAACCGAGCCTGTCGGGTGCGATCTACACGGTCAAGCGCGGGGACAACCTGTTTGCGATCGCCGCCCGGTTTGGAACGACCACCAAGGTGCTGATTGAACTGAACGATCTCGCCGATCCGCGGCAGCTCAAGATCGGGCAGGTCCTGGTCCTGCCCTGACGCCCGCCGCGACCAGCTGTCACGTCGCCGGCAGCTGGTGCCGTCAGCGCTGGCAGGTGCGACAGAATGAGGTCACGAAGCCTCCCGCCTTGACCTGCGTAATGCGCGTCTCGCAGCGTGCGCAGGCTCCTCCGCCCTTGCCGTGGACGGCGAGAAAGTCCCTGACCTGCCGCTCAAAGGTGGGCGGAACCCTCGCCCTGAGGATGTGGATGGCGTTGGCTAGGGTGGTCCGCGTCGCCTCGTATAGCAGGTCAATCTCTTCGGCGGCAAGGCTCGCCCGCTTCCGAAACGGCAATAACCGGGCCGCATGCAGGATCTCATCGCTATAGGCGTTCCCGATCCCCGCCACAAAGGCCTGGTTCCGCAGGAGGTTCTTGAGTTCGCCCGGATGACGTCGGATTCGTTCGCGCCACACGTCGAGGGTCATGTCCGGGTCGTCGGCGTCCGGTCCCTGGTCGAGACCGCCAAGACCCGGGACGGCGCGGTTCACCCCGGCCGGGCGAAGGTAGATCTTGCCCATCTGGGTGGGGTCGCGGTACCGGATCTCCGGATGCGCGTCTTCAGCAGACACCCAGGAAGCCCCGCGGGTCCAGCCTGCCGTATCGCCCGGAGCCTGCGCGCGCGTGCCTAACCGAAGGATGAACGCGGTCTGCGCCGGCAGCTTGATCCCAGGCTCCGCGAGCTGGAAGCGGCCGGTCAGCATCGGGTTGCACGCCACGGCGTCCCGATCCAGCTTGATGAGCAGGAACTTGCCCCGCCGCGTGATGGACTGGACCCGCTGGCCGATCATCGCGTCGAGCTCGGCCGGAGTGCCCCGAACCGCGAGCGGGCCCGGTGCCTCGGCGGACTCGATCATGCGACCCGCAAGGGAGGCGTGCAGGGCGTCCGAAACCACGCTCAGATCGGGCAATTCAGGCATGGCAAACGGATTGTAGTGCGCAGAACCCATGTGCTAGACTCTCCCGGCCCCGAGAGGCAGGACAGCTGAAGAGCAACGAACAAGCACGTGACCCACGAAGGAGCGGACCGCGGATCGATTGCCCACGGACCACTTGATCGTTTCGGCAAACGGCTTGAGCGTTGCTCACGCCGTTTCTGATTCGCGGCGCAAATCCACGATCAGGAGTGACCAATCCCTTGATAGATGAACAACCGGGCGAGCCTGCACCAGAGACGGCGGCGATAGCTACCGTCACAGAACAGTCGCCCGATGGCGCCGTTCCGATGGCAGCCGATGAGCCGACCTCAATCGAGGCAGCCGCAGCCAGCGACACCACGGAGTTCCCGGAGGTCTCGGAGTCCCCGGAGACGGCGGCGGACGCGATCCCGATGAATCTGGGCGATGGCGTGACCGATGGGGCCGCGAACGGAATCGGGCACACGGCGCTGACCGCAGACGAGACCGCCCACGCGCCGGCTGCGAGCGACGACGAGCCGGAGCTGCTTCCAGTCCGCAAGTTGGGTCCGGAGCCCACGACGATGGAGGAGCTCCTCGCCGAGCAGGACTCGGACATCAAGAGCTTCAAGCACGGCGACGTTGTCGAGGGCCAGGTGGTGCGGATCGACAAGGACGAGATCCTCGTCGATATCGGCGCGAAGAGCGAGGGCGTCGTCAGCAATCGCGAGCTGTTCGGTCGTCACGGCGAAGGCCAGCCGGCGCTCAACGTTGGCGACACGGTCCTTGTCTACGTCCTGCAGCCAGAGTCGCCCGAGGGCCATGTGGTCCTGTCGCTGCGCCGGGCTGGCCTCGAGCGCAAGTGGCGCTCCATGCAGGAGCAATTCGAGGCGGGGGTCATCATCGACGCCCCGGTCATCGACCACAACAAGGGCGGCTTGATCGTCGATTGCGGGATCCGCGGCTTCGTGCCGATCAGCCAGATTGTGGACTTCCCCCGCCGGCCCCAGAACGACCAGCCGCGCGATGCCGCCCAGGAGATCGCCGAGAAGCTGATGCCGTTCGTCGGCCGCAAGCTCCGTCTCAAGATCCTCGAGGTCAATCGCAAGGCGAACCGGCTGATCCTGTCCGAGAAGGTCGCGCTGTACGAGGAGCGCCGCGAAAAGCGCGACGAACTCTTCAGCAGTCTCCAGGTTGGACAGAAGGTCAACGGCACGGTTCGCTCGATCGCGCCGTTTGGCGTGTTCATCGATCTCGGCGGGATCGACGGCCTGGTTCACAAGAGCGAGCTGTCGTGGAACAAGGTCAACAACCCCGAAGCCGGTTATCGCGTCGGCGAGGAGGTCGAGGCCGAGGTCATCGACATCAACCTTGAGCGTGGTCGGATCAGCCTGTCCATCCGTCGGCTCCAGCCCGACCCGTGGCATTCGACGGTCGCCGACTTCAACGTCGGCGACGTGATCGATGGAACCGTCACAAAACTCGTCAACTTCGGGGCCTTTGTTCGGGTACGCGACGGGCTCGAAGGGTTGATCCATATCAGCGAGCTGTCCCATCAACGCGTGGCCCATCCCGGCGACGTCGTCCACGAGGGCCAGCAACTCAAGCTCAAGATCATCTCGCTCGACTCTGAACGACATCGCCTGGGCCTCAGCCTGAAGCAGGCCGAGGAGGCCCCTGCCCGCCCGGCACCGGAGCCTGCCCCTGTCAGCCAGCCAGTCGCCACGCCAACGACCAGCGCAGCGAGCGGCGCGCGTCCTGACCGGCGCCCGCGGCCTGAACGCAGCTATTCGATGTCGGACGCGGTCCAGGAACCCGAGGGCGGCATCGACAATACGCTCGCCTCGGCGTTCGCCCAGGTCCGCCAGCAACTTGCCGAGGCCGAGGGCGGCGACATCACGGAGGGCGCTGAGTCCGTGGCGGCCGCTGGGGCCGAGACGGCTGCTGAACCCGTGGAGGTCGCGGAGGCCGTGGAGCCCGTGGCGGTCAGCGCGCCGGTTGAACCCGTGGAGCCCGTGGCGGTCAGCGCGCCGGTTGAGACGGCTCCGGCCGAGGCATTGGCCGAAGAAGCCTTCTCGGAGACCGCCGTCACCGAGGGTGTCGCGGGGGCTGTCCTCGAGTCGACGGTCGACGATGCCGAGTCCGCCGAAGGGCAAGTCGAGGCCGACGCCAGGGGCTAGCAGCGGTTCGGGCGCCCTTGGGGGTCCGATTGGCGTGGCCGATCGTTGGAAACCTGGTACTTCTGACGGGACCGTGCTGGCTGGGAGACCGTGCTAGCATGGCGAACCGGCACCCGGTCAACCCCGCAAAGGAACAGGCGTTCGACGCTGATGGATCGTTTCGACAAATTCACGGATCGCGCGCGCAAGGTCCTGACGCTCGCTCAGGACGAGGCGCAGCGCTTTAATCACAACTACATCGGCACGGAGCACCTGCTGCTCGGCCTTGTCCGAGAGGGTGAGGGTGTCGCCGCTCGCGTCCTGGAGAACATGAACGTCGAGCTGGCCAAGGTTCGGACGGCGGTCGAGTTCATCATCGGGCGTGGCGATCGACCGGTCGTCGGCGAGGTCGGGCTGACGCCCCGGGCCAAGCGGGTGATCGAGCTAGCCATCGACGAGGCCCGTCGCCTGGGGCACAACTACATCGGCACGGAACACCTGCTCCTTGGCCTTGTGCGCGAAGGAGAGGGCATCGCGGCCGGTGTGCTCGAGTCCCTGGGTGTGAACCTGGACAAGGTTCGGCACGAGGTCATCCGCGTCCTGTCGCAGAGCTCGTCCGCCGGGCCGACGCCCGAGACCAAGCGGGCCAGCAAGACCCCGACCGTCGACCAGCTCGGGATCAACCTGACCGATGCCGCTCGTGCCGGGAAGCTCGACCCCGTGATCGGCCGCGAGAAGGAGATCGACCGGGTCATCCAGATCCTGTCGCGCCGGACCAAGAACAACCCGGCCCTGATCGGCGAGCCCGGGGTCGGGAAAACCGCCATCGCCGAGGGCCTGGCCCATCGGATCGTGGCTGGCGACGTTCCCGAGACGCTGCTCAACAAGCGGGTGCTGACGCTTGACATCGGATCGCTGGTGGCCGGCACGAAGTACCGCGGTGAGTTCGAGGAGCGGCTCAAGAAGATCATCGAGGAATTGCGCAACACGAATGATGCCGTCCTGTTCATCGACGAGCTCCATACGCTCGTCGGGGCCGGGGCCGCCGAGGGCGCGATCGACGCGGCCAACATCCTCAAACCACCGCTCGCCCGCGGTGAGCTCCAGTGCATTGGCGCCACCACACTGGACGAGTACCGCAAGTACATCGAGCGCGATGCGGCGCTCGAGCGCCGCTTCCAGCCGGTCATGGTGGAGGAGCCGACGCTCGAGCAGACGATCGACATCCTCATGGGCATCCGTGAGCGCTACGAACAGCACCACAAGGTCACGATCACCGATGAGGCCGTGAAGGCCGCTGCAGATCTGTCGACCCGGTACATCCCGGATCGGCACCAGCCGGACAAGTCGATCGACCTGATCGATGAGGCTGCGTCGCGCGTCCGACTGCGTCACTCATCTGCGCCGCCAGCCCTGCGTGCCGCCCAGAAGGACCTGGACCGGATCACCAAGGAGAAGGACGCAGCGATCAACAACCAGGAGTACGAGGAGGCAGCGAGCTTGCGCGAGGCCGAGGTGACCGCCCGAGAGACGGCGGACAACCTGCGCGCCGAGTGGCAGGCCCAGATCTCCGGCGATCAGCCCACGGTCGGCGAAGAGGAGATCGCCCAGGTTGTGGCGATGTGGACCGGAATCCCCGTGACGCGGATCGCGCAGGAGGAGTCGGAGCGCCTCCTCCACATGGAGGAAGCTCTCCACGGGCGGGTGATCGGCCAGGAAGAGGCGATCGGAATCGTCTCAAGAGCCGTTCGTCGGGCTCGCGCGGGCCTCAAGGATCCAAAGCGACCGATCGGCTCATTCATCTTCCTGGGCCCCACGGGCGTCGGCAAGACTGAGCTCGCCAAGGCGCTGGCGGAGTTCATGTTCGGCAGCGAGGACGCGCTGATCAAGGTCGACATGAGCGAATTCATGGAGCGTCACAACGTCAGTCGCCTGGTCGGTGCGCCTCCCGGATACGTTGGGTTCGACGAGGGCGGGCAGCTGACCGAAGCCGTTCGAAGGAAGAGTTACGCCGTGATCCTGCTCGACGAGGTCGAGAAGGCTCATCCGGAGGTCTTCAACATCCTCCTCCAGATCCTTGAGGACGGGCACCTGTCCGACGCCAAGGGCCGGAGGGTCGACTTCCGCAACTGCATCATCATCATGACCTCCAATCTGGGCGCCAAGCAGCTCCAGACCAACTCCAGCCTCGGGTTCCGGGTCCAGGGAGATTCCGATGCGTCGCGGTCCGAGCTCTCGCACGAGCTGATGAAGGAGAAGGTCGCTGCCGAGTTGAAGCAGAACTTCCGGCCGGAGTTCCTCAATCGTATCGATGCGACCGTCGTCTTCCGCTCCCTGACCGTCGAGGAGATCGCCAAGATCGTTGACCTGATGCTGGCCCGCGTGCGCGACCAGCTCCGCGCGCAGCAGATGCAGCTCGAGGTCACCCAGGCGGCCAAGGAGCACATCATCAAGCTCGGCTACGACGTGGCGTACGGGGCCAGGCCTCTCCGCCGGGTGATCCAGAACATGATTGAGGACGTCCTCGCCGAGCAGCTCCTGCTGGGCAAGTTTGAGCCGGGCGCGAACATCGTGGTCGACCGTGACCCGGAGGCCGGCCTCGACATCCGGCTGGCCGAGCCGCGCGAACCGGTCGAGGCGCGGTGAATCGCGTCGCCCGACCGGCGACGCAGGTCTGAGCGATGGCGCGGCCGCAGAGCCGCTTTGTCTGTCAGCGCTGCGCCGAGGCCTTCCTCCGCTGGGAGGGCCAATGCCGCGCATGCGGTGAGTGGAACAGCCTCGTCGAGACGATTGTGCACGAGCCGTCCAAAAGCGAGCGGGTGAAGCGCCAGGGCGATGCCCCGGCATCGCCATCGAGCCTGGCCGCGATCTCGGAGGTGGATCTGCCCCGGGTCAGCCTGGGGATCGGCGAGCTCGATCGGGTGCTCGGTGGCGGGCTGGTCCCGGGTTCCCTGGTCCTGCTTGGCGGCGAGCCCGGCATCGGCAAGTCAACGCTGCTGCTCCAGGCGGCAGCCGGATTGGCGCGCGGGCACGGCGACGCCGGGCGAGTCCTGTATGCCTCGGGTGAGGAATCGCCGGGTCAGATCCGCCTGCGGGCCGATCGGCTGGGCCTGCTCGGCGGGACCGCGGGCGACCGGATCCAGATCCTCGCGGAGCACGACATCGGCCGGATCGCGGAGGTCACGCGCGCCGCGAGACCGGCCCTGTTGATCGTGGACTCGATCCAGACCGCGACCGTGGACGAGCTCGAAGGGGCAGCTGGCAGCGTCGGGCAGGTGCGCGAGTCGGCGCTACGGCTGATGGAACTGGCCAAGGGGGACGGGATCGCCGTGATCCTCGTCGGCCATGTGACCAAGGACGGCTCGATCGCCGGGCCAAAGACGCTCGAGCACCTGGTCGACGCCGTGGTCAGTCTGGAGGGCGAGCGGCACGCGGCACTCCGGCTGCTCCGGGCAGCCAAGAACCGCTTCGGTTCCACGGACGAGGTCGGGGTGTTCGAGATGAACGACACCGGCATGATGGAGGTCGCCGATCCGGCGCGCGCCTTCCTCTCTGTTCAGCGCGGTTCAGCACCTGGATCGATCGTCGCCCCGACCATGGAGGGAACGCGGCCGTTGCTAGTCGAGGTCCAGGCGCTCGTCAGCCCGACCGGCTACGGGATGCCCGCCCGGAAGGCGAGCGGCGTGGATCCGAACCGGCTGAACCTGCTGATCGCGGTGCTTGGCCGGCGAGCTGGGATCGCCCTTGGCGGCCACGACGTCTACGCCAACCTGGCCGGCGGCCTGACCGTGGTCGAACCGGGGCTCGATCTGCCCGTGGCGCTGGCGCTGGCATCCTCGCTCCAGGACCGTCCCATCCCACCGGGCACGATCGCGATCGGCGAAGTCGGCCTGCTCGGCGAGCTTCGGGGTGTAGTCGGTCTCGACCGTCGCCTCCGCGAGGCCGCACGACTGGGGTTCCATCGCGCTGTCGTGCCACGCCCGGCGGTCGCCTCGGCGGCCGCACGGATCGACGGCATCGACATCGTGTACGCCGAGACCCTCGCTGAGGCCATCGAGGCCGGCGTCACACGAGCCCCTGCTTCCCGGGCACACGGCGACGTGGTCCCGTCGATGCTAGGCTGACCGTCCTGCGGGTCGTCTTCGTCCCGTCTGTGCCGGGCGCAACCGCGAGGAACGATTGATCCGATACATCCGGCTCCTGGGGGCCGCTCTGGGCAGCGTCGTCGGGCTGGCACTGGCCGGTAGCGGCGAAGGACTGTTCAGCGGGGCCGAGTACGCCGGAGCCCTGCTGGCGACTTGGTCCGTAGCATGGATCGTCGTTGGGTTCGCTGTGTTGCCGTACCTCACGATTGTCCCGACAGGCTGGACGATCCGACAGGTCCAGGCGCTGTCGACGGACGAGTTCGTGACGGCCGTCGTCGGCCTGCTCATCGGGCTCCTGATGGGTCTCTTGCTCGGGCTGCCCCTCTCGCAGCTGGCCCCGCCCTTTGGGACCTGGCTGCCGCTCGGGGTGTCGCTGTTCCTGGGCCTCGGAATGGTCGGCTTGACCGTGGCCAAGCGGCGGGACCTGCTGATCGCCGCGGAGGCCGTCGGGCTCGTTCGGCATCCCTCGACCAGCCGCTCCTCCGCATCGGCGTCCGGTGAGCCGCGGATCGTGGTCGACACGAGCGCGATCATTGACGGCCGGATCGCGGACATCGTCGAGTCCGGGTTCATCTATGGCACGCTCGTCGTCCCGCGCTTTGTACTCGACGAACTCCAGCACATCGCCGACAGCTCGGATGCCCTCCGCCGCAATCGCGGCCGGCGCGGCCTTGAGATCCTCAACAGGATGCAGAAGGAGCCGGCAACGCCGGTTGAAATCATCGACGACGATGTGGCCGAGATCACCGAGGTGGATGCCAAGCTCGTTGCCCTCGCGCTGGCACGGAGCCGGGTCATCCTGACCAACGACTTCAACCTCAATCGGGTTGCGGAGCTGCAGGGCGTGCGCGTGATGAACATCAACTCCCTGGCCAATGCCGTGAAGCCGGCGGTCCTCCCCGGGGAGGAGATCCGCGTGCGCGTGATCCAGGAGGGCAAGGAAGCCGGTCAAGGCGTTGGCTTCCTCGATGACGGCACGATGATCGTCGTCGAAGGTGGTGCGCGCCACATCGACAAGGAGCTTGACGTCACGGTCACGCGAGTGCTGCAGACGGTGGCCGGTCGGATGATCTTCGCTCAGCCTCGCCTCGCTTGACGGACCCGATGCCCGCGCGGGTCGACGCCGCCGACGCCATCGTCGTCGCCGCTGGCCGCTCGACCCGGATGGGCGGACCTGACAAGCTCGCTGCGCCAATCGCGGGGCGGCCCCTCCTGGCCTGGACCCTGGATGCGATAGCCGCAGCGCCCGGGGTCGAGCGGATCGTCGTGGTGACCGCTCCAGATCGCGTAGCCGGGATCGCCGCGTCGCCCTGGTTGCCCGAAGTCGTCAGCGCGGTCGTCGCGGGCGGCGAGCGTCGCCAGGAATCGGTCTACAACGGATTCCTGGCCCTGGATGGGTCCGAGCCTGATGAGGCCCGGGTCATCCTCGTGCATGACGGCGCGCGGCCGCTCGTGTCGCCCGGGCTGGTGAGCCGCGTCGCCAGCGCAGCCGCGCGCCACGGCGCCGCCATTCCGATCCTGCCTGTTGCCGAGACCCTCAAGCGAGTCAACGGGGATTTTGTCGGCGCGACCGTCGATCGCGCGGGTCTCGGCGCGGCGCAGACGCCCCAGGGGGTACGGCGCGGGATCCTGCGCGCAGCGTATGCCCGATTCCCGGCAGCGGGACCCGAGACATGGACCGACGAGGCATCACTGCTCGAGGCGATCGGGGTTCCGGTCCGGGTCGTCGTCGGTGACCCGCTGAACCGCAAGGTAACGGTGCCCAACGACCTGGTCTGGGCCGAGGACGGACTGGGCGGGACCGGCCCGCCACGGACCGGGATCGGGCAGGACAGCCATCCGTTTGGTCCCGACGCACCGCTGATCCTCGGCGGCGTTCAGATTGCCGGCGCGCCGCGGCTGTTCGGTCACTCGGATGGGGACGTGATCCTCCACGCCGTCGCGGACGCCCTGCTTGGTGCCGCCGCCCTTGGTGACCTCGGGCAGATGTTCCCGTCGGACGCCCGCACGCCGCACGGCATCGCGAGTGGCGAGTTGGTGCGCGCGGTGCGGGCGCGGCTCATGGGTGCGGGGTTCCGGCCGATCTCGATCGACGTCACCGTGATCGCGGCTCGGCCAAAGCTGGGCGTCCACCTGGGTTCCATGCGGCGCTCGATCGCGTTGCTCCTCGGCCTGGCCGACGGGCAGGTCAATGTCAAGGCGTCAAGCGGCAACCTCGATGGGCCCGAAGGCGCTGGCCGATCCATTTCAGCGGTGGCGCTCGCTACCGTAATCTCCGTCCGATGACGATTCAGCTGCACGACACCCTGTCTGGCCAGGTCCGCGAGTTCGTTCCACTTCGGACGGATCGCGTTGGCGTGTATTCGTGCGGCCCGACGGTCTACGGCCCCGCCCACATCGGCAATTTCCGGTCATTCCTGTTTGCCGACCTACTGGTTCGTCACCTTCGCTGGCGTGGCCTCGCGGTCACCTGGGTCATGAACATCACCGACATCGATGACAAGATCATCCGCGGCGCGGCGGCCGCTGGCACCGGAATCGAGGCCCTCTCGGAGCGCCACCTGGGCGGCTTCCTGGAAGATGCCGCGGCGTTGCGCATGACGACGCCCGATGTCCTGCCGAGGGCAACGGCCCACATCGAGCAGATGGCCGTCCTCATCGGTACCCTCCTCGAGCGAGGCCATGCCTACCGAACCGCTGACGGCTCCGTCTTCTTCCGGATCGCCTCGTGGCCTGACTATGGCCGGCTGGCAAGGCTGGACCCCGAGGGCCAGCGCGTCGGGGAGCGCGTCGAGGCAGACGAGTACGGCAAGGACGACGTGCGGGATTTCGCCCTCTGGAAGGGCCCAAAACCGGGCGAACCGTGGTGGGACACGGCGATCGGTCGGGGCCGCCCGGGCTGGCATATCGAGTGCTCCGCCATGAGCATGGCCCACCTGGGACCGTCATTCGACATCCACACTGGCGGGGTGGACCTGATCTTCCCGCATCACGAGGATGAGATCGCGCAGAGCGAGGCAGCCACAGGGCAGCCATTCGTGTCGACCTGGCTGCATTGCGCCCACCTGCAGATGGGCGGGGCCAAGATGGCCAAGTCAGTGGGCAATATCGCGCGCGTGGGCGACCTTCTTGCAGCCGGAGTCTCGCCCCGGGCGCTTCGGCTGGCGCTACTCAGTGTTCACTATCGCGCGCCGCTCAGTCACTCGGACGAATCGCTGGCGGCCGCGGCGGCCGCGCTGGAGCGGCTCGACGCGGCCGTGGCTGCGCTGAAGGCGTACCGGGAGGAGCGAGCCGACGATCCCTCGCTCCCCGACGTGCTTGCGTCGGCGCGGGAGGCATTCGGAGCCGCGCTTGACGACGACCTCAACGCGTCGGCGGCACTCGGGTCGCTGTTTGATCTGGTGCGCGAGCTTAATCGGCGCGCGGAGCGGCGCGCGCTGTCGACGACGGACGCAACGCGTTGTCTCGCGCTGCTCCGCGACCTCGATGGCGTCCTCGCCGTTCTCAGCGACGAAGAATCCGCACTCGAGCCTGATCTGGCGGAGTTGCTTGCGGCCCGCGACGCCGCTCGCTCAGGGCGGGACTGGCCGGCGTCGGATCGCCTGCGTGACGAGCTCGCCGCCCGGGGGATCCTGGTCGAGGACACCCGCGATGGCCAGCGCTGGCGGCGCGCGGAGGCGACTAGTGGCTGATCGACCGCGACCGAACCACGGTGGGCGCGGACGTCCTGAGCCCGGGCGAGGGCCTGCCAGACCAGCCTCCCGTGGTGGCGGGGGAGACGCCCGTTCGGGTGGGTCCGGTCCGCTGTCGCGCGGCGGCGACCCAGCGGCGCGGCCACGACCGTGGCCCGGCGCAGGACCTCGACGCGACGATTTGGAGTCAGGCGGACCGGCGCCTCGAGCTGGCCCCGGTGGACATGGGTTCGCGCCGGCGCCAGGAAGTCCTCGAGGGCCTCAACCTGGCCCCAGCGGACCCGCGCCGGCACCGCGCGGGCCCGGCTTCGACCGTTCGCGGAACGTCAGGCCGACCTTCGGTGGGGCGCGATCCGACGGCCCCGGAGACGCGGCGCGACCGCTCGGTCCAGGCACGCGCGGGCATGGGCATACGCGACCACATGCGACGGGACCAGGGACACATCCTGCGTCGGCCCGGCCATCCGGCCCCGTTCCGCGGCCCAGCCAGGCTCCCAGACCGACCACCGAGCGGGATCGCGGCATTCCGGATGGCCCGCGCCGCGCACCCTGGTCAGCGCAAGCCAACGCAGAATCGGGACCGTGGCGGCCGGCGCCGTCCGATCGATTCGGGCGTGGCAACCGACCCGGGGATCGGCCCATGCCAAGGCCGCGCCTCGGTTCATCAGCTCCAGGGTCCGGGCCGCGCGGCAGCCGGGACTGGCGCCCGCCCACGACGGGCGATCCGCGTGGTCATCGGCCGTGGAGCGGCCCCCCATCAGGTCCGCGGCCCTGGGCGGCGCCGCCACCTGCGCTGCCCGCGCCGGACCTGCTCGGGCCGGAGGAAGAGCTGGTCGCCGGCCGTCGTCCGGTCGAAGAGGCCTTCGCCGCAGGACGTCCGGCGCTGCGTCTGCTGGTGGTCCCACAGCGGCGCGAACCGCTGGAGAAGCTCGTCCTCCACGCGACTCGCCTGCGAATCCCGATCGTGGAGTTGGAGGGCGGTTCCCTCACTTCACTGGCGGGCTTCGACGGCCACCAAGGCGTGGCACTCGTCGTTGAACCGCGCCAGTTTGCGTCGCTCGGTCAGGTCCTTGGGCGCGCCGAGGAGCGTGGCGAGCCTCCGTTCATTCTCGTCCTCGACTCACTCGAGGATCCGCAAAACGTCGGCACCCTGTTGCGCAGCGCGGAGGCCGCGGGCGTCCACGGCGTGCTCTATCCGACGCGTCGCCAGGCGCCTCTGACGCCGGCCGCGATCAAGGCCTCCGCTGGTGCCGTTGAGCACCTGCTGCTCTGCCCGGTCGATGACCTCGCCGCAGCACTCGCTGATCTGCATGCGCGCGGCCTACGGGTCGCCGGCTCCGAGGCGGACGCGCCCTTGACCGCGCGCCAGAGCGACCTTCGAGGACCAATTGCCATCGTTATCGGCAGCGAGGGCCAGGGCTTGGGGCCCGCCGTCCGGCGGCGATGCGACCTGTTGATGCGCATTCCCATGCGCGGCGCGGTGGGGTCCCTCAATGCCGCGGTCGCAGGTTCCATCCTGTTGTTCGAGGCAGTCAGCCAGCGCGATCCCGCCGGTCGGAGCTTGCCCCCTGTCTCGAAGCCCTGGCCAGCGGACGGGCGTCGGGCAGCCGTGGAGGTCGAGCCCGATGGCTCCAGCGCGGATCGCGGCTTGGCCGATGACCCATTGGTTGGCGTCGCGCCCGGCCTGGCCACGCCCGGCATCGCCACCGCCTCCCCGGCCGAGGATCTCCTCCCCGAGCACCGCCCGCCGCTGGTCCCCGACGAAGGTCCGTCACCACCGTCGAATGGCCCCACTGAGGCGATCGCCCGACCGACCAGGGCGAGAGGAAGGGCCCGTGCTTGACCCATGGCGCCGGACGGCCCTATCATCTCCCGGCGCCGGTTCGGGTCATCTGCGGTATGGCCCTGCCTGTCGTGCCGACGTAGCTCAATTGGTAGAGCAGCGGTTTTGTAAACCGCCGGTTCCGGGTTCGAGTCCCGTCGTCGGCTCCAGCGCGAGTCAATCGGTCGCCGGATCCACCACGAGCCGCAGTCTCGATCCGTCGCCGTCGCAATACACGGGTAGGTTGAGCAGGTGGTGAGCTCCGCTGACTGTAGATCAGCCGTCTTCGACTGTGGGGGTTCGATTCCCTCCCTGCCCACCAACACCTTCGCGATCAATCCTGGGCCCACATAGCTCAGCTGGCAGAGCACTTCCTTGGTAAGGAAGAGGTCATCGGTTCGAGTCCGATTGTGGGCTCCACGCCCAGGCGGCGACAAGCCTCCTGACGTCGATATCCAGCGGCCAAGCCGCGCCTGGTAAGGAGTGAAACGGTCTCGTGGCCAAGAAGAAGTTCGAGCGCACCAAGCCCCACGTCAATGTTGGCACGATCGGCCACATCGACCATGGCAAGACGAGCCTGACCGCGGCGATCACCAAGTACCTCGCGTTGAAGGGCTCGTCGGAGTACCGCGCGTTCG
>JANPDO010000076.1:0-2487 GCA_031431535.1 Chloroflexota bacterium | reverse complement strand
CTGGCGCTGCCACAAGCCGTGGCTCACCACGGCCACCGCGGCCCCACCGGGCGCGGCGTCTTCGTCAGCCCGGAAGCCACGCCCGGCGGCAATGGGCACGCCCAACACCTCGAAGTAGTTGGCCGACACGGCTTCGCCCGTCACCAGAAGCGGCGTCGTGCTGGTCGAGAGCACACCCCGCACGAAGGCGTTGGCGGCAATGGCGCTGAAGGCCGGCACGTCCGCCTTGAGCGACTGGTAGTCGGGATACGAGGTGGTGAGTTGCATCGACTCGCCCTGCTGGCTCGAATACATCTCGACCAGCCGTGACGGGTCTTTGAGCGGACTGGACTTGAAGAGAACGGCGTTGACAATTGTGAAGAGCGTGGTCGTGACGCCGATGCCGAGGGCGAGCGAGCCGATGGCCGTGATCGCGAAGCCAGGCCGCCGCACCAGTTGACGCGCGCCGACCCGCAGGTCCTGCAGAAACTCACCCATCTTGTCCTCCAGAGTGGATTACGAGCCGGAGCCGGACCGGGTTCGACGCGCGGGTCTGGGCCGAGGATCCGCACGTCGGCGTCGGCAAAGCCGGCCGCCGTCAGGCGAGCCGCCATGGCCTCACCCGCCTTGGTGACATTGCCCGCCGGCGTGTCGGTGGTGTTGATCTCGATCAGCTCTTTGTAGAAGGGATGAGCCGGAACTGGCTGTGACAAGGAGAACGGGACCGTCCGGGTGTATAAAGAGGTCCACTTCGTCGACGTCGGCCGGCGTTTCACTTTCAGCCTGGAGGAACGGCATGTCTGTCCGCACCCTGTCGATACGCGCTCTGGTCGGGGCGCTGCTGGCGATAACCGCCGTCTCGGCCCAACCGCGCACCACCCCGGGTCCCGAGGTCTACAGCCGCCTGCACTGGCGCACCATCGGCCCCGAGGGCAACCGCTTTTCGGCCGCGGCCGGCGTCCCGGGCGATCCGTATACCTACTACGTCGGCGCCGCTTCGGGCGGCATCTGGAAGACCACCGATGGGGGCGTCAACTGGGCGTCGATCTTCGACGCGCAGTCCGTGCAGTCGATCGGATCGCTCGCCGTCGCTCAATCCGATCCCAACGTCATCTGGGCGGGCACCGGCGAGGGCAAGATTCGCAGCCACATCTCGGTCGGCCAGGGCGTGTATCGCTCGGTCGATGCTGGCAAGACGTGGACGCTGCTCGGTCTCGAACAGACCGGCCGCATCCCCCGGCTGGTGGTCCACCCGAAAGATCCCGACACGGCGCTGGTGTGCGCGCTCGGACACGCCTACGGGCCGCAGCCCGAACGCGGTGTCTTCCGCACGACCGACGGCGGCCGCACGTGGGCCAAGACGCTGTTCGTGGACGAGAACACCGGGTGCTCGGACATCGCGATGGATCCGAAGAACCCGCGGATCCTGTTCGCCGGAATGTGGACGCTGGAGATCCACACGTGGGGCCGTGAGAGCGGCGGACCCGGCGGCCTGTTCATGTCGCGCGACGACGGGGTGACGTGGACGCGGCTGCAGGGCCGCGGCCTGCCAACCAAGCCTGTCGGCAAGGTGGCGGTGGCAATCGCGGCGTCAAATCCCAATCGCGTCTTCGCACTGATCGAGACCGGTGACGGCGTCCCCTGGAAGGGAGAACCCACCGAGAGCGGCCAGGTGTTCCGGTCCGAGAACGGCGGCGATACCTGGCAGGTGGTGAGCTACGACCACAACGCGATGGGCCGTGCGCACTACTACTCGCGGATGGCGGTGGCGCCCGACAACGAGAACGAGGCCTACTTCCTGACCGCGTCCTACTCGCGATCGATCGACGGCGGACGCACGCTCACCGTGCTGCAACGTCCAGAGTCGCCTGGCGGCGATCACCACGACATCTGGATTGACCCGACGAACGCGAACCGCCAGATCGTGGCCCACGACCAGGGGCTGTCGATCACGATCAACCGCGGCAAGACGTGGTACCGCCAGCGGCTGAAGAACGCGCAGATCTACCACGTGACGGTGGACAATGAGATTCCCTACAACGTGCTGGGCAACAAGCAGGACGAGCCCACCTACCGCGGGCCGAGCAACAGCCGGCTGCAAGGCGGATTCGGCGGCGACCCCGGCATTCCGCGCGCGATGTGGAATGCGGTGGGCGGCGGCGACAGCGGCTGGGCCACGCCCGACCCCACCGACTCGAACGTCATCTGGTCCACGGCGTCCGGCTCGGGCATGGTCGGCGGCATCGTCGTGCGCTTCGAGCAGAACCGCCGGCAGTTTCGCAACGTCGAGGTGTGGCCCGACCAGTCGAACGGCCCGGCCGAGGGCGTGCGCTACCGGTTCGTGTGGGACGCGCCGCTCCACATCTCGCCGCACGATCACAACACCATCTACGTCGGCAGCCAGCACATCCACCGCACGACCAACGGCGGCCAGAGCTGGGAGGTGATCAGCCCCGACCTCACGCTGAACGATCGATCGCGCATGGGCAGTTCCGGCGGCCTGACGCC
>JANPDO010000075.1:0-6148 GCA_031431535.1 Chloroflexota bacterium | reverse complement strand
GATCCGCTCGTCCAGATCAGGCGTCGGGCGCGCAACCGGCAGGGCGCCGAGGAGCCCGAGGACCCGGGTGCTGCCGCCGATCTCCGCGGCGCAAGCGGCGCACCCCTTGACATGGGCGGCCAGCCTCGCGGCGTCGGTCGCGTGGAGCTCATCGAGCAGGAACGCATCGATGAGCGTGCGGGCGCGCGAGCAATCCAGGGCGTGGCTAACGTGCGGGTTCGTCACATCTCATACATGACACGACCGGGCCAAAAGGTTGCACGGCGGTTCAGCCTCGCGGCGGCCGATCTCGGCGCGGCTTGCGCGGCGCGGTCTCGGTCGCCCCGATCGTCGTAACGGTGTGCCTCCTCGCGGTCGGAAAGGCGGCGATAGCGCCCGGGATCAGCCCCTTGATCTGGTCGATGACGAGCCGCCGCGGATGGAGCAGAACGACGGCAAGCTCGAACGCACGAAGGTTCTGCTGGTGCTCGAGTTTCGTATCACCCGTGACCAGAATGTCGTAGTTCCCCGATAACGCGGCGAGCAGATCGCCGTTCTTCATGCCCTTGAGGCCAAGGTCCTCGATGTGTTTGACCACGAACCCTGGTCCGCGAAACAGAGGCGTCAGCTCGTTCGGAATGTCCTCGTCGATCGCGATGCGCATCCGGTTACGCCGTGGCCCCGAGTAGTTGCCCGACCTCTTCGAGTGCCGCTATCGCCTTCTCAAGTGACACGGACGGGTAGTGGCTTACGAAGTCGGTGACCGTCTGCCCGTCCTCGAGGTAGTCGAACATGACCTTCACGGCGACGCGTGTGCCGGAAAAGACAGGTGCACCGCTATGGATCTCGGGATCACGCGTGATCGCCCGCTTTGTATTGCGCGGCATCGTGGCGGCCTCCAACTCGAGATCGCCAGCGTACCCTCGGGACGTATCGGGGTCAACGCGACGTACAGGCTCGTGATGTGGGGGACTGGCGCCTCAGCTGCTCGCAGGGACATGAGACCGGTCGAGGGCCGCGCGAAGCAAGAGTAGAGCGATGGAGCGATGCGTAGGCTCAGCAGGGTCGACGTGATCAATCCGCACAGGATCACGACCGCCATCGGGTGCTCGATCTCATGCCCGGGCAATTCGCCGGCTATGGCCAGCGGGACGAGCGCCACGCCTGTCGCGAGGGCCGTCATGAGGATCGGTGAGAGCCGCTCTCGGGGCACCCCGCACAACGAGCGCGGGCCCGAAGGTCTCACCCTCGTATCGCTCGAGGTGTTGGAAGTGGTTGATCAGCATGATCCCGACGCTCCGGACCCCGGGACGGTTCGAAGCTCGGCGCCGGCACGCACCGCGCTCGTGAAGGCTCAGAACTCGATGAGTGCCCCCTCGCGCGCGGCCGCGTTGCGCCGGTATCTGGAGAGTCGCGGGTTCCGTCAAAGCTTCCTTCGGGCGGCCCTCAGCCGAGACAGGTCAAGGCGAGGCAGTCTGGCCTCTGATCCGTCAGCCAGGTGTCGTACAGCCGGCGGAAGCCATCGAAGGCGTGCGCCACTGGCGGGCCGTAGTAGTGGCCGCACCCCTCGACACCGACCGTCGCCTCGCAATGCTCGTGAGTCGCGACGCCGTACATGCGGACGAAGTAGTCCTCGTCATGACGGTGGAATGCTCGCCGGTAGCCGATCTCATGGTGTCGGAGTTCGTACATGTACTCGACACAGGCCCACTCGTCCCGGCCGGTCAGTTGCCAGCGCTCGAACAGTGCGAGATCGGCATCTTTCGATCGGTGGAGCACGGGAAAGCGACCCTCGAGGTCGATGACCAGGCTCCCGTCCGGATCCTGTCCCAGGGTGATCTCGTCCCCATCGTCAGGCGGCAGCAGGGAGATGGCGTACCGCTCGAGTTCCTCGACAAAGTCGGCGAGGTAGGTGAGCAGCTCGTTTGTTGATGCCAGCGTCACCCCCGGGCCATCCTGCGCGGTGCAGGCAGCGGCTCGCCCTCACCGACCACGACGGGCCGTCGACCGGGAGCGATCGACACGCGCCGGCGGCGTGGCCTGAACCCCTCGCGCCAGAGGTCGAAGGCAGCGATGGGAATGCGTGTGATGCGCGGCGAAACCCGGAGGGCAGGCAGCGAGCCTCGATTGACGAGATCGAGGATGGCGTCATCGCTGATTGCCAGGATCTCGGCAACTTCCCTGGGCGTGTAGTACAACTTGGCCATCGTTGATCCCCATAGCGGTATCTCATACTATACCGCCCTGCCGGCTAGCGTCAAGAGAGCGCGAGCTTGCTACCCCGCCGTGATGGTCACCGTCGCCGGCGCGGGCCCGCGCGTCCTCCCGGCCGCGGTCTGACCTCAGCGCCTGAGGGGCTGTTCGGCGCCGACCCTGACTTCGCCTGCATGACGGCCGTTGCCGCCAGCTGCCACCGGCTCGACGTGGACCGCCGGTGACGCGGCGAGTGGCGCTGCGTCGAGTCGATCGGCCAGGGCTTCGCGCAGCAGCTTCGTGCCTCGGAGGAGGTGGCTCTTGAAGGTGTTGAGGGGCAGGTCAAGCTCACGGGCCGCCTCGGCATAGTCGAGCCCCATGACGTGGCGGAGGACCACGGCAGCGCGGTACTTGAATGGGAGGGCCAGCATGGCTGCGGCCAGGTCGCGGCGGAGTTCGGCGGCTTCGGCGGCTTCGTGGGGATCGGCGCCGGGGTCGGCATCAATGAGGCCGTCAGCGATGCCGTGGCTCATGGCGTGCCCGTTCAGGTCGAGGCGCTGGGTGGCCTGATCGAGCGATGCGTGGGCGCGGGTGCGTGCACGCAAGGCGGCGCGACCGGCGGTCCGTAGCACGATCGTGTTGAGCCACGGGCTCAAGGACGGGCGGGGGTCGACCTTCTCGATCTGGCGGAACGCCGCGAGGAAGGTCTCCTGGACCACGTCCTCAGCTGCCTCACGCTGGCCGGTGAGGCGATAGGCGAGCAGATAGAGCCGTGGTCTGTGGCTTCGCACGAGTTCGGCATACGCCGCCTCGGATCCGTCCCTGCAGCGGCGAACGAGCTCGTGCTCGTCCCTGACTTCTCTCACGAGTTCTCCCGCGCGGTCGTTGGGCCTTGGGCGCGAGCCACAGGGCCGGTGGCAGTCTGACACATGGTTTCAGCGCTGACCACCCGGCACAGCGATCCGGCGTTGACGCCGAACGCTGATTGTGGGTTCCTGGTGGCCGCCATGCCGGCCGATGAGCGCTTGGATAAGCGCCGAATGACATCCGAATGAGCGCCGGATACGTGCTCATCCCCATCATCGCGAACTTGAACGACACGCAGCTCGGCACCTTGTTCCGGGCGGTCCGAATCCATCTTCGCCTGCTCCAGGAGGAGGTCGCTCGACGAGCCGCTGTCTCGCAGTCGTCCGTCTCGAGAATCGAGCGGGGCCACTTCGCGACGCTGCCTCTGGCCGCGGTTCGCAGCGTCGCTGTGGTCCTGGAGATCCGGCTCGATCTGGTTCCGTCGTGGCGCGGAGGGGATCTGGAGCGGGTCCTGAACGCCCGGCATTCGGCATTGCATGAGGCCCTGGCGGACCGCCTGTCGCACGAGGAGGGGTGGGTGTCGGCAGCGGAGGTGTCGTACTCAATTTGGGGCGAGCGAGGGGTGATCGATCGGTTGGGGTTTCATGCCGGGCGACGGATGCTGACCGTCTTCGAGATCAAGGCGGATCTTTCCGATCCTGCGGGGCTGGTCGCGCAGGTGGATCGATACCGTCGACTCGCTCCCGAGATCGCGCGAGGACGTGGCTGGGATGCCGACGACGTGAGCTGCTGGGTCGTTGCGGCTGACACGGATTCGAATCGACGCCTTCTCGCTGCGCACCGCGAGCTGCTTCGGGGCGCGTTCCCGGTTGATGGCCGCGAGCTCGGGGAATGGCTGCGCGATCCGATGCGTGGCGTGAGTGGGCTGACGTTCCTCGCTTATCCGCATGCACGGACTGGTACGCGGAGCCTCTCGACGATCAAGCGGGTCCGTGTCGTGCGGCCACGCTCGGAAGGTGCGTGAGGATGGGCCACGCGGGCGACTGCGGGATCCGTGGGGCGCATACCAGTCCGTGGGTGCGGTCTATGCGCCTGGCGTCGGGGCGCGAGTTCCGTACTAGTCCGTGGGTGCGGTTATGCGCCTGAAGGTGCCGGACGGACGGGCGGGGGCCGTGGAGCCGGACGGGCGGGGGGCCGTGGAGCCGGACGGGGGGCCGTGGTGCCGGACGGACGGGCAGGGGGCCGTGGAGCCGGACGGGCGCTGCGCGGCGCGCCCGAGGCCGAGCCCTACATCATCACCAGGCCACCGTCGACCGCAAGCACCTGCCCTGTGATGTAGCGGGCCTCGTCGCTGGCGAGGAAGGCGACAGCGTCGGCGATCTCCTCCGGAGTTCCGAAGCGGCCCAGCGGGGTCCGGGCGGTGATCTCGGCCATCAGCGCCTCGGGCAGGCCGGATGTGAGCTCTGTGAGCACGAAGCCCGGCGCTACCGCATTCACGGTGATGGACCGGCTTGCCAGCTCGCGCGCGGTCGCTTTGGTCAGGCCGATCAGCCCGGCCTTGGCGGCTGAATAGTTGGCCTGTCCGGTCTGACCGGCCTGCCCGGAGACCGATGTAATGTTGATAATCCGGCCGCTGCGGGCCTTGAGCATCGGGCGGGTGACGGCCTTGGTCATGTAGAAGGCCCCGAACAGGTTCGTCTCGAGGACCTCGCGCCAGGCGTCGGCGCTCATCCGCATGATCAGGTCGTCGCGGGTGATCCCCGCATTGTTGACCAGGATGTCCACTTTGCCGAACGCCTCGAGCGTGGCCTTGACCACGGCGTCCGCAGCATCGGGGTCCCTGACGTCCGACTGGATGGCCAGGGCCCGGCGTCCAAGGGTCTCGGCGGCGGCGGCGGTCTCGGCGGCGGCGGCGGCATTTCCTCGGTAGGTGAAGGCGACGTCCGCGCCCTGGGTCGCGAGCCGAAGGACGATCGCCCGCCCGATGCCGCGGGCGCCTCCGGTGACAAGAGCAGCCTTGCCGGTCAGATCGATCATGCGTCTGCTCCCTCCGTGAAGTGAAGTGGGCGGAGTCCCGTGCAGTCGATGGTTCCGCCGTTCGCGTACAACATGGCGAACTCCTCGTGCGCCTCCAGGAGGTCCACTTCGTAAGCACGGAAGTGTCGCGCCTGGGTTCGGCCGCGCGAGGGTTCGCAATGGCTGTGCAGGAGATCCATCGCACCGGGCAGATCGTGCCGGTGGTAGGCCAACCGACCGCCATGCACGCGGTCGAAACAATCGTAGGTGTATCTGTCGCGTTGCCAGCCACCACCGTCCCGGCTCCACCATTCGAGGTATCGGAATCGAGCTCGGGCCGTCAACGGCGGCCGAGGCGCATCAACCTCGATCTCGAACCGCCGGATGCTGTCCCGCCTCCCGGAGTCCTCGACCCGGATGTCACCGAGGTCGTCAAGGATCGCCGCGATTCTCGCCTTGTGCTGTTCGAACGCGTGATCGTCCCGAAGCCTCACTCCTCGGGCCAGGGCCACTCGGGCTCCCGGTCGGCTTCGCTGAGATGAACCTTGGCGTAAGGTCGTTCGATGATCCGGGGTGGGGTGGCCAACTCGGGAGCAAGCAGCTTCAACACGGCCTTGTTCGGGATCCGGTACGTGCGTTCTGACAGCTTGATCGCGTAAAGCCGACCCGCGTGGATGTAGCCCAGGATCGTGGACGGATGAAGACCGGCGAGTCGCGCGACCTGCGCCGGGGAGTAGAACGGCTGGTTCAGCTCCGTCAACAGATCAACGGGCGCTGACTGGCCAACTTCGCGATTCCTCATAACTGGCACGATAGCGTAGTTGTCAAGGTATGGGGGCAGAGTCGCGGGTCTCACGGGCTTGCGCCTCGCGAGCGCCCACGGTCGTTCTGCACTGAAGGACAAACCTGTCGTGGAAGTCGCCGGAGGTCGGGGAGCGCGACGAGTAACGGTCGCGGGGGCTGATTTCGCGCCACACCTGGGCGCCGATCGGTGGAAGGGACGCCACCTCAGTGGATCGCGAGCGCGCTGGAGGCGGTCGAAGCGCACGTGGTCGGCCTGGCGACCCGACGAGCAGCAGTTCGAGCCGGTTTGTACTCCTGGGAAGAACACATGGCGTCCCGCGGGAGCGAGGGTGCAAGCAGCAAGCCTGGC
>JANPDO010000074.1:0-7692 GCA_031431535.1 Chloroflexota bacterium | reverse complement strand
GGCCGGCACAGCTGGCACGGCGGGCGCGAGCGGACCTGTTGTCCGAGTTGCTGCCCATCGCCGGGGATCGAAGTAGGATGCCTCGCACGCGTGCCGTCCCCGTTCCCGCACCTGCCATCCGACTTCCGGCGCGCGATATTAGCCAGATTCCTATAGCGGGAGGATGGACGGGCAGAACGGCTCGAATACACCCCGATTTGACCGTGCCCTGGGCTCGTGCGGGCGTCTTATTCGGCGTCCATCACGCGTTATCGACCAGCAAGTCCGGATCCTAGTACTGTGGTTGATATCGGCGCCGTCATCCGGACCGTCCTCTTCGCGCCCGATTCGTTCAAGGGGTCATTGACGTCACTCCAGGTGGCGCAGGCGCTGGCGGACGGTTGGCAACGGGCCCGCCCGACGGACACGGTCCACCTCTGTCCGCTGGCCGACGGCGGCGAAGGCACGCTCGAGGCGATCGCGGCGGGCGGCGGGTGGCACTGGCAGACAGCCCCCGTTCGCGACCCGCTGGGGCGGCCAATTCGCGCGCGCTGGCTCCGATCCGCTGACGGCGCTCGGGCGGTCCTCGAGATGGCGGAAGCCTCCGGACTCTCACGAGTGGCGCCCGGCGAGCGCGACCCTATCGCAGCCACATCGGTCGGTACCGGCGAGCTGATCCGGGCCGCGCTCGACGCCGGCGTGACCTCGATCGTGCTCGGCATCGGCGGCAGTGCCACGACCGATGGCGGTGCCGGTCTGCTGCGCGGTCTGGGTGCCGATGCCGATCGCGACGCGCCGCGCACCAGCCTGGGCGGCCTAGATCCCCGCCTGTCCAGTGTTGATCTGGCCGTGGCTTGCGACGTCTCGAACCCGCTGCTCGGCCTCGCGGGCGCAGCCGCGGTGTATGGCCCGCAAAAGGGCGCCTCGCCGGCAGACGTGGCGGAGCTGGACCGCCGGCTCGCGGTCTACGCCGACACCCTCGAACCGGCAGCGGGAGGGACTCCGGTCCGACATCCCGGGCGCCGGTGCCGCCGGGGGCGTCGGGTTCGCCCTGCTGGCGATCGCCGGGCGATTCCGCTCGTTCGCCCTTCGGCCGGGGATCGAGCTCCTCATGGAGGCGACCGACTTCAAAGCCCGGCTGGGAGAGGCCGACCTCGTGATCACCGGCGAAGGCCGCATCGACGCATCGACCGCATTCGGGAAGACCGCGCTCGGCGTCGCCCGTCGGGCGCAGGCGGCGAGCGTCCCGTGTATCGCGGTCGGGGGCGGCGTCGAGCCCGAAGGAATCGAAGCCCTGGCGGCCGTCGGCGCCATCGCCGTACCCGTCAGCGAACACCCGCAATCCATCGAGGCGGCGATGGCCGCGGGCGTAGCACCGATCGAACGCTGCGGCGAGAGGCTGGCGCGCCTTGCCTCAGTGTGGTTGCCTTCGTCCACGGCGTAGTGCATCCTCGGAGGATGGGCAACCAGGTCAACATCGGGGAGGCGAAGGCACAGTTTTCGCGGCTGCTGACGAAGGTTCAAGCCGGTGAGGAGATCGTCATCGCCAAGGCTGGCAAGCCAATCGCACGCCTGTCACCGATCCCGGAGCGCCCGACGCGCCGCGTCCCGGGAATGGACAAGGGCGGGGTCATCATCCACGCGAATTTCGACGACCCACTACCAGAATTCGACCCGGACTTCACGCATCCCGAGGATCCGCTGCGCGAGCGCCTGCGCTGATGGCCGTCCGCCCGGGGGTGGGCGCCACGCGCCCGCCATCCGCACTAATACCCCGCGCTCGGCCGCGAAAGCGGCGATTCACGGACCCGGGGCGAACCTGGGCCAAGCGCCTGGAGCGATACCGGCCGGGCCTCGTCGGGTGGGTGCTGGAAGCGTTGGCCGAGCGCTACGGGCGGCCAACCTGGGGGCGCCGGCTGGATCCCACGAGTGAGCTGATCCTGACGATCCTGACCCAGAACAGCGCGGATTCGAACGCGGAGGTCGCCTTCGAGGCGCTCCGTCATCGGTATCCGTCAGGCGGAGCCGTCGGGGCCCACAACCCGGGCGCCGGCTGGGGCGGGGTCGGCTTGCCGGACGGCGCAGCGCCCGATTGGGCGGCCGTGGAGCAAGCGCCCCTCCCCGAGCTGGTCGACACGATCCGGCCGGGCGGTCTGGCCAACCAGAAGGCGCCGCGGATCCAGGCCACGTTGCGCTACATCCGCGAGGCGCGCGGCGATTACGACCTCGAATTCCTGGGCGAAATGGCCCCCCTCGATGCGCGGGCGTGGTTGACCGCGATCAATGGCATCGGCAAGAAGACGGCTTCGGTGTTGCTCGCGTTCTCGTTCGGGCAGCCGCTGATGGCGGTTGATCGGCACGTGGAACGCGTCGCCCACCGGGTGGGCCTGATCGGCCCGAAGGTCAGCGCGGACGACGCCCACGACCTCTTCCTCGGCATGCTCGAACCGGAGCAGATGTACGAGGCGCACATCAACCTGATCCAGCACGGCCGAGTGATCTGCCACGCCCAGCGGCCCGAGTGCTCGATCTGTCCGCTCCGTCCCCGCTGCCGCCACCTGGACCCGAAGGCCCCTTGAGCTTCCGTTTCGTCGTCGCTGCCCGAGGCAATCGGCGGACGCGAACGCGCGATTCCAACCGGGTTGGCATAGGCGACCGATCACCCGCTTCGGCCGTCGGTTTCTCCAAGAGCGCTGGCATCCTTGGCGGGTCCTGGGCAGAATCGGTCGAATGTTCCAGCCCGGCTGTTGAGGACGACCTTAGCGTGTCCCGTACGCCAACCAGCCTGGAATCCGGGCCCAAAAACCCCACCGCGGCTCCTAACTCCCGGCCGGCGCTGGGCGCCGGTCGGGCGGGTCGGACCTGCCCGCGACCGCTGGTCATTTGACTTTGGCTCGACCGGCTACCATACTTTCTATGTCACCACCACGTAATCTATGGTGCAATCGTGTTCCCACGCACCGTCGCACGCGTCAACAGCGTCCTGATGCTCCATGCGGATACGCCGCTGGCTGCTGCAGACATCGCGCGCGCGGCTGAGGTCGCTTACACGCCAGCCGTATCGGCTCTCGCGACCCTGGAAAAGCGCGGCCTGGCGCGGCGCACGCGCAGGGCGGGGCGCGACGAGTTCGAGCCCGACCCTGGGAGCGCGCACTATCCGATGGCCTACGCAACCGCGCTTGTCGACCTCCCTCTCGCGGACGCCCTGCACGGTCAACGGGTCTACGGGGTCTATGCCTATGGCTCGCTGGCCAAACCCGGCGGCGGTTCACGGAACAGCGATCTCGATCTGTTGATCGTCGGCGACGTGAAGGATCGGGCGAGCATGATCGAGCGGCTGACGGCTGTCGGGACGCGGCTGAACCGTGTCATCGACCCCTTTGTCCTCTCCCCGGAGCAGTTCGAGCGCGCGAGGGGGCGACAGGACCAGCACGTCGCTTCCGCACTTGCCGGCGTCCGCATCATGGGCAACCTTTGATGGCCGCCCCGACGAGAGCTCAGCTCACCACCGCCCGCGACTTCCTGGCCCGGGCAGACCGGCGCATCAACGGTGCCGCCAAGGCGGCCCGGACACCCGGCACGGACCCCGGCGAGTTCGACAATCATTTCGACGGCGTAGTCACCGCCATCTTTCACGTGGTCGATGCCTACGAACTTGCTACCACTGGCATCAGACGCCGGGTTGGCGAAGCGGAGCAGGCGACACGGATCGAGTCCGTCCTTGCCGCCCTGCGCTCGGCCAAGACGCCGAAGGTCCCACCCGGATCGCGGCTGATCGACCTGAACGTGCGCCGGAACACCTCGGTCCACGGCGAATGGGTGGACGTTGTCGATCAGGACGCCCTCGAGAACGCCAACGTCGCTGCGCGTGATCTCGTCAGCGCCGTCCGCCACGGCCTGGCCGCGAAGGGGATTGACGTCTCCTGATCGTCAGCGAATCACTGCGGCTGTGGTTTCGCCCAGCGATCAACGGCCACATGGACGTACCCATCGGAGGTAGCCACGGAGCCGCTTGACGCCGCCCGCTATCCGCTGGTAGCACGGCGTGGCCGCAGCACCACCGTCCTTCGGTATCTCGACACGCTCGAACGCCTCTGGGTGATCGAGCCCATCCCCGCCTGGACGCCCGCCCGAAACGACCTGCCGGCTTGCGCTGTCGCCGAAGCACCAGCTCGCCGATCCTGCGCTGGCGGCGTGTCTGCGCGGGGCAACCATCGACACCCTGCTCGAAGGAACTCCGGCCGGTCCGCTGGCCCCGCGAGACGCCACCCTGTTTGGCGCCCTCTTCAAGTCTCAGGTCGCGCGTGACGTCCGGACCTGCGCGCAGGCGGCCGAGGCGCGGGTCTCGCACGTTCGGACGCGCGACGGAGATCACGAGGTGGATCTGATCGTCGAACGTGCGGATCAGCGAGTGGTCGCGATCGAAGTGAAGCTGGCGCGCACGCTGACCGATGAACACGTGCGCCATCTGCGGTGGCTGCGCGAGCGCCTGGGTGAGGACCTGCTCGACGCGATCGTCATTTCCACCGGACCGGAAGCCTACCGTCGCCGGGACGGGATCGGGGTCGTGCCGGCGGCACTATTGGGTGCGTGACCGTTGGCAGCCCGACGGCAACCGGACGGCCGTCTCGATCGGGGACGCGTTCGGGCCGCCAGTCGGTTCCGGCCACGTGGTTGGCGGCGGCGAAGACAGGCGCGCCGTCGAGCCCTCAGGCCGAGATCCGCCGAAGCCCTTCCACGGTATCCAGCCCCGTATCGAGCGAGGCCGCGACCGCCGGGCCCACCTCCAGCGCAGCCGCAGCCAGGTACGCGTCTGCGAAATCCAGTCTGGGCCGCTCCCCGTACAGCCGAAGCGCACGCTGGACCGTCGCCGCCTCCGCGAGCACTATTCCATCGGCAGTCAGCAGTGCCACGAGCCGATCGGCAGCGACACCGCGCGTCCACCGAAACAGGGACCGCCCGACGTAGACCAGTTCGGCGACGATGACCGGCGTCACGATGAGACTGATCTCACCCTCCGCGACCCAGCGGAAGATGGACAGCGCCGGCTCATGCAGCGGATGGCTGGGCCCCACCAGCAGGGCGATGAACACGTTGGTGTCCGCATACGCCACCTCCGGCCGTTGACGCGGCGGCCGCCCCCTGGGAGAGCTCACCCGGAGCGCCGAGCACCCCGACCCGACGCGCCTGCCCGCCGGACCGCCGCCTCCGCCATGCCGTCCTCGATCAACACGTCCAGCTCGTCGGCGGTGGCCGGAATCCGTCCAGCCGCGCCGGAGGCGATCCCGGCGAATTCGAGCGCGCTCCGTCGCGGTCTGCCTTCGATCAGCAACTCAGTCCCCCGAGAGACGAACTCGATGTCGTCGCCGGGCCTGAGGCCGAGCGCATCGCGGACGGCTTTCGGGACGGTGATCTGGCCCTGGCTTGTAAGGCGTGCCCGGCGTCGATTAATCACACGTGTATCAGTACTCATGAGCGGTACTGTACTTTACGGTGACCTACTGTCAATCAAGCGCCTGCCACGTCGACCTGCCCCAACCGCGCGTGCAAGGGGGAATCGGCCAATATACTTGACATAATGACCCATGTCCGCTAGTTTATGGGACATGAGCAAGGTAGCCCGGGCCATCTTCCCCGGCGCCGAGCGACGCGCCAGGGCGCTTGGAGAGCGCCTCCGCCTCGCGCGCCTGCGGCGTCGCATGACGGTGACAGAGATGGCCGCAAGGGTCGATGCCTCGCGGACGACGATCTACCACCTGGAACGTGGCGACCTTTCGGTCAGCCTCGCCATCCTCGTCAGAGCGCTCTCGGTGCTCAGCCTGGAAGAAGACCTGGACCTGATCGCACGCGATGACGTGCTCGGCCAGCGCCTCCAGGATCTCTCCCTGCGCCAGCCACGGAGAGCCAGCCCTCGTGCCTGACCATCCGACCGAGGTGTTCGTCCACCTCGATGCCGTCGAGCTTGGGCCGCGCCGCCTGGTCGGCACCCTGCGTCGGGCTGGATCCGGACGGCGAAGCGCCATCTCCTTCGCCTACGCCAGCGAGTACCTGGCGGCGCCGGACGCCTTCGCCATCGACCCGTACCTCCGCCTCCATGCGGGCGACCAGTACATCCGCGACGGGACGCTGCCCGCGATCTTCAGCGATGCCGCACCGGATCGCTGGGGCCGAGCCCTGATGGAGCGGCGGGAGGCGCATCTGGCTCGGCGCGAGGGCCGTCCGACCCGGACCCTCGACGATTGGGACTTCCTCCTCGGCGTCAGCGACGCGGTTCGGATGGGCGCCCTACGGATCGCGCGCCCGGACGACGGCCACTTCATCGATGACGGGCCGCTCGACGTCCCGCCGATGACCCGGCTCCGTACGCTCCAGCACGCGGCGAACGAGTTTGAGCGCCCCAGCGGGCAGGCAGGCCACGAGGCGCTGAACTGGCTTGAACTCCTCTTCGCGCCGGGCAGCTCGCTCGGCGGCGCGCGCCCGAAGTCGAACGTGGTCGAGGAGGACGGCACCGTCTGGATCGCCAAGTTTCCCTCACGAGCCGACCGCCACGACGTCGGAGCCTGGGAGTCCGTCCTCGCGACCCTCGCATCGAGGGCCGGCATTACCGTCGCGGACCATCGACTCCTCGACCTCGGGAGCGAGTACCGAACCTTCACGACTCGCCGATTCGACCGGAAGGTCGCCGGCCGGCGCGCCTACGCTTCCGCGATGACCCTCGCCGGCAAGCGTGACGGCGAGCCCGCCAGCTACCTCGACATCGCGCTGGCGGTCGCCGACCACGTGCAGGCGGACGCGATCGAGGTGGACCTCGACCAACTGTTCCGACGCCTCGTCTTCAACGTTCTCGCCGCGAATCGTGATGACCACCTCCGGAACCATGGCTTCCTTCGGTCCTTGGGCGGATGGCGCCTCGCCCCGGCGTTCGACGTCAATCCCAGCCCTGGCAGCCCCGAGCACACGCTGGCCATCGACGAGACCGTCCGGACGCCCGATCTCGATCTCGCGCTCGAGACGGCGCCGTTCTATCGCCTCCCGCCGGGGCGGGCCGACGCAATCGTTGAGGAGGTCAGGGGTGCCGTCGCGGGATGGCGCCAAGCTGCCCAGGCGATCCGGATTTCCGCCACCGAGATCGACTTGATGGCGGCAGCCTTCGCTCCTTGAGGCGAAGACCGCCAGATGGTCGCAGCTGCGACGCCTCTGGGTCATCGAGCCCATCCCCGCCTGGACGCCCGCCCGAAACGACCTGCCGGCTTGCGCTGTCGCCGAAGCACCAGCTCGCCGATCCTGCGCTGGCGGCGTGTCTGCGTGGGGCGACCATCGACACGCTGCTCGAAGGGAGCCCGGCAGGTCCGCTGGCCCCGCGAGACGCAACCCTGTTGGGCGCCCTCTTCGAGTCTCAGGTCGCGCATGACGTCCGGACCTACGCGCAAGCGGCCGAGGCGCGAGTCTCGCATATCCGAACTCGCGACGGAGATCACGAGGTGGATCTGATCGTCGAACGTGCGGATCGGCGGGTGGTCGGGATCGAAGTGAAGTTGACCCGCACGGTGACCGACGAACACGTGCGCCACCTGCTGTGGCTTCGCGAGCGCCTGGGCGAGGACCTGCTCGACGCCGTCGTCATCACGACCGGGCCAGAAGCCTACCGCCGCCGGGACGGGATCGCGGTCGTGCCGGCGGCGCTGCTGGGAGTCTGAATGCTGGCAGCCCGAC
>JANPDO010000073.1:0-5345 GCA_031431535.1 Chloroflexota bacterium | reverse complement strand
CGGCTACGAGGGCAATACCTGACGCTCCACGGGCGCGCATCTGCACTGGGCAGTGGTATACAAGGGCAACTACACCAATCCGCGACTCTTCCTGTAGCGGGTCGAACCGCGGGACTGCCGGGGGCCCGAATCGTGCGTGCTAGCATGTGGGCGTGAAGCGGACGATGGCGGTCATCCTCGCTGGCGGTGAGGGCGAGCGCCTGTCGATCCTGTCGCAGGAGCGGGCCAAGCCCGCCGTTCCGTTTGGCGGCAAGTATCGAATCATCGATTTCACCCTGTCGAACTGCGTCAACTCCGGGATCGATGACGTCGTCGTCCTGACCCAGTACAACCCGCGATCGCTGAATGATCACATCGGCCTCGGTCGTCCCTGGGACCTGGATCGCAACACCGGTGGAGTCAAGCTGCTCCAGCCGTACATCGCCCGGGGACGGGTCGCCGAGTGGTACCGCGGAACCGCGGACGCCGTGCTGCGGAACCTCAACGTCATCGAGCACACGCCGGGCGACACGGTGTTGGTTCTCGCCGGTGACCACATCTACAAGATGGATTACCAGCCGTTCGTGGCCGCCCATCGACGCCGCCGTGCGGACGTCACCATCGCGGTCCGGCGGGTGCCCTTGGCAGAGGCCTCACGGATGGGGATCCTTGCGCTCGACGAGCACGATCGCGTGGTCGAATGGCAGGAGAAACCCAAGCAGCCAAAGAGTGACCTCGCCTCGATGGGCGTGTACGTGTTCTCCAAGCGAACCCTGCGCCGCTGGCTGGCCGAGGATCGCGCGGACTTCGGCGCAAACGTGATCCCGGCCATGCTCGAGGCGGGCGCCCGGGTGTACGGCTACCGCTACAACGGGTACTGGCAGGATGTCGGGACGATTCAGTCCTACTGGGAGGCCAACATGGCGCTTCTGGAGGACGATCCCGGGCTGGATCTGTACGACAAGGATTGGGTCATCCACACGCGGTCTGAGGAGCGCGCGCCGGCCAAGGTGGGTCCCACGGCGCAGGTGCATCGGAGCCTGATCAGCCATGGCTGCGTGATCGCGGGGACGGTCGTCAACTCGGTGCTGTCGCCCGGTGTCCACGTCGAGATGGGGGCGGTCGTGCGCGATTCGATCGTCATGTTCGACTCGGTCATCCGTTCCGGTGCCGTCGTGGATCGCGCCATCCTGGACAAGGAGGTCATCATCGGAGCTGGCGCGATCGTCGGTGACGGGCCACATGACGACCGTCCGAACAAGCAGGAGCCCAACCGCCTGAACACGGGGATCACCGTGGTGGGCAAGCGTGCGGTGGTTCCCCGGGGTGGTCGGATCGGGCGCAACGTCAAGGTTGCCGCAGCCGTGCGCGTGAGCGACTTTTCGGGCCGGGTTGTCCGCAGCGGGGAGTCCGTGGAGATCGGATCGGGTAAGGGCGGACGCGATCGCAGCGGTGCTGGGCTCGAGGCGATCGAGGGCACGACCGGCCAGTCCGTATCCATCGGTGGGTTGCGAGCGAGCCGAGGACTACGCCTGGGTTAGACGGGCTAGACTTCCCGGGCCATGTCACCCGCCGATCCAGGCGCCTCAGCCGCGCCCCCGGCACCGGTTCTTCCCGCGACCACGTCCCCCCGGCCGGTCGATGTCGAGGCCTGGTTCTCCGAACTGGGCCTGACCCCATTTGAACGAGCCGATCGAGACGGGATCACCAGCTGGGATCTGATCGTGGACGGGCGCCGCCGGTTTGATCTGCGCGTGACCGTGATCCTCGATCCGGATCTTGCCCTGATCTGTTGGGCTCACTACGCACCGCCGATCGGTGACATGTTCCGCAAGTCGTACCGCCGGCTGCTGCGCTGGAACGACGAGTTCCCGTTCGCCAAGTTCTCCGTTGGCGAGGACGAGCGGCCGTTGCTGGCGGTGGAGGTGCCGATCGGCGTCGCCAGCGCCGATCAACTCGGGTTGGCGCTGGCGCGGATCGTCGGGATCGCAGACCGCCTCCTCGACGAGTCGAAGGACTGGCTCTGGCTGGGGGGCCGGATGCCGGACCCCGCCGGGCGGTTGTCTGCCAACGCGGCGCTGCTCGATCGGTTTGCCGCCCGCCTGCCGGAACTGCTGGACGCCCCCCAGCCTCCGCAACGTCCGGACGTCGCGGAGGCATGATCATGCCGCGGCTGGGGTCGATTCGCCGGGGTGCCGGCCTGGGACTGGCCGCCGCCCTTGCCCTGGGCCTGCTGGCCGCGCCCGCCACCGTGCCGGCGGTTCGTGCCGCCGAGCCGGACCTGACCATCGTCACTGCCGCCCGCTATGACGTCCAGCCCGAGCAGCATCGGGTGCGGGTCAACCTCACCATGGTCCTGACCAACACCCTGCGCGACACCGTCACGAAGCGCTATTACTTCGACCGGGCCTTCCTGTCGGTGCTGCCGGACACGTCGGGGTTCAGCCTCAGCTGGGAGGGCGGCGGCACCCCAACGGTGCGCGTCTCAAAGCAGACCGCGGACTATACGCTGCTCCGCCTGGACCTCGGCGAGCGACTCTTCGGCGGCCAGTCGGCAACCTACAACCTGCGCTTCGATCTCCTCGATCCTGGCGGTGCACCAACGCGTGACGTTCGGATCGGCGAAGCGCTCGTCGCCTTTCCGGTCTGGGCGTTCGCAACCGATGGCACGCCGGGCAGCACAGTCAAGGTCGTGCTTCCGGCGGGCTTCGAGGTCCGTGCCCAAACGGGCGAGATCCCGGAGCCGACGATCATCGCCGACGGCCGCGTGGTCATCCAGACCGGCAGGATCGACAAGCCGCTTACGTTCTTCGTATACCTGGTCGGGGACCGCCCGGGTGCCTACACCGAGCGCCACCACAGCGTCGTCGTCGCGGGTGAGCCGGTGGCCATCACGATTCGTGCCTGGCCGGACGATCCGGACTGGGCCGAGCGGGTGGGCAGCCTGGTGCGCCGGGCGCTCCCGGTCCTGAGCGCGGAGATCGGCCTGGGCTGGCCGCGCGACGGCGGCCTGGTCGTCCAGGAGGCCGCGAGCCGTTCCACCGGTGGCTATGCCGGGTTGTTCGATCCGAAGGAAGGTCGCGTGGAGGTGGCCTGGTACGCAGAGGATTTCGTCGTCCTGCACGAAGCGGCGCATGCCTGGTTCAACGGAACGCTCCTGGCGGACCGCTGGGCAAGCGAGGGCTTCGCCTCGTACTACGGACTCAAGGCGGCCGCCGAGCTCGGGGTCGTCGCCAGCGGCGACATCCTGACCGCGGAACTCCAGAAGGCCCGCATCCCGCTCAATGCCTGGGGTCCCGTGGGTCGGGAGGCGACCGCCACCGAGGATTACGCCTACGCTGCGACGCTGTCGCTCGCCAAGGCCATCGCCGTGCGCGCCGGTCCCGACGTCCTGCGGGCGGTCTGGGCGGACGCGGCAGCCCGGATCGGCGCGTACCAGCCGCCGAACACTGGAACCGGGGCGACAGGGGTCGGGGCAGCTGGCGCTGGGGCCGGAGCCGCGGGGGCAACGGCGGCTGGGGAAACGGCGGCGCCCGAGACGATCGATCGGCCGCCGGATTGGCGCGGGCTGCTGGACCTGCTGGAGACCTACGACACCGACGCATACGACGACCTGTGGCGGCTCTGGGTCGTCCGCGATTCGGACAAGCCGTTGCTGCTCGCCCGCGACACGGCTCGCCGTGGGTACGAGGATCTCGTGGTGGCGGCCGGCGACTGGCAGCTCCCGGTGTCCGTGCGGGGAGCCTTGCGCGCGTGGCAGTTCGAGCAGGCCAGTCAGCTGTTCGCCCGGGCGCACCGGATCCTTGACCAGCGTGAGGCGATTGCGGCTGCGGCCGCGTCGGCGGGCCTCACCCCACCATCGACCCTGCGCGAGGCCTTCGAGTTGCCCGATGCCTTCGCGACGGCCGACCGAGAGGCGACGGCCGAACTCGAGGCGATCGCCATCTATGTCGACGCGGAGGCGACCCGCCCCACGGAGCCGAGCACCTTCCAGGTCATCGGGCTGTGGGGTGCAACGCCTGCCGCCGACCTTGACACGGCGCGGGTTCGGTTCGCGATCGCGGATCTCGTCGGGTCGAGCCATGCGGCGCGAGCGGCCGCGTTTGCCTGGACCAGCGCGGAGGACGTCGGCCGCGGTCGGTTCATCAGCATCGTGGCACTAGCGCTGGCGTTGATCATCGCGATTGTCCTGGTCGCGGGCTGGTTCCGTGCCCGTCGGCGACGGCGCAGACGGTTCGGGGCGAGCTGGGTGGGACCCGCCTCGTACGGTACACTCGCCGCCACCCTGGAACCGCCGCCGCCACCGGTTGTCGCGGACGACGGGGAGAGCGGAGCGGACCTGCGTCGATGAGCCTCACGCGGATGCGTCCATCCAACGAAATCCTGTCGGGCGACTCGGCCGACGTCTACTTCATGCGCGCTGACACGATCCTGGCCAAGGAAGGCCTGGATCCGATAGTGGTCATGGAGGTCTTCAGTCGCCAGGCAGGTGTCCTGTGCGGCGTGGATGAGGCGCGCAACCTGCTCGGCCATGTCCTGGCATCGGCAGCGCCGGCCGAGGCACATCTGGAGGCCCTGGCCGATGGTGACCAGATCGCACCCAAGGAGATCGTGCTGCGGATCCGCGCGCGATATCGCCAGTTCGGGCTGTACGAAACGGCCGTGCTGGGGATGCTCGCCCAGTCGACTGGCTGGGCGACCGCCGCCAGGGCCTGTGTCGAGGCGGCGGCGCCGTCTCCGGTGATCAGCTTCGGGGCTCGCCACATCCACCCGGACATCGCCGACGTGCTCGACTACGCCGCCATCGTGGGCGGCTGCGTCGGCGCCTCGACTCCAGCGGGAGCGCGTCTGGCGGGTCTGGCCCCGACGGGCACGATGCCGCACTCGCTGGTTCTCATCTTCGGCGACACGGTGGACGCGGCCCTGGCCTTCGATCGCCACGTGGAGCCGGATGTGCCGCGAATTGTCCTGGTCGATACCTTCAAGGATGAGGCGGAAGAGGCGCTCCGGGTCGCGATGGCGCTGGGTGATCGGCTCTACGGGGTGCGTCTGGACACGCCCTCGGAGCGCGGTCGGGTGACGCCGGGCCTGGTGCATGAGGTCAGGGCTCGGCTGGACCAGGCCGGTTTCGGGCACGTCAAGATCACGGTGTCGGGCGGCCTCACCCCGGACCGGATCGCGTTCTTCAAGGAAACCGGCGCGCTGGTCGATTCATACGCGGTCGGGTCCCACATCAGCGGGGCGTCACCGATCGACTTCACCGGCGATATCAAGGAGATCGACGGTCGTCCGATCGCCAAGCGCGGGCGGATCCCCGGTTTGACCGATTCGCCGCGGTTGCGGCCCGTTGACCTGGCGGTCTACCG
>JANPDO010000072.1:0-11367 GCA_031431535.1 Chloroflexota bacterium | reverse complement strand
GGTCGAGCTGTCGGCGGCCCATATCGCCGCGATCGAGGCATTCGAAGGTCGCGCGCTGCGAGAAGGCCGCGTTTCGTCGACCTAATCGACGACCCGGCGGAAGACCGCCACCGCGTTCTGTCCCCCGAACCCGAAGCCATTGATCGCGGCCGTGTCCACCCGAGCCTTGCGCGCCATCAGCGGCACGTAATCCAGGTCGCACTCGGGATCGGGCGAGTGCAGGTTGGCCGTCGGCGGGATGATCCCGTCGCGGATCGCGCCGATCGCGGCTAGCGCCGAGGCGATCCCCGCGGCGCCGACGAGGTGGCCGACCATCGACTTTGGCGAGCTGATCGCCACGCGTTTGGCATGCGCGCCGTACGCTGCCTTGATCGCGCGGGTCTCGGTGGCGTCATTGAGCTGGGTGGCCGTTCCGTGGGCGACGATGTAGTCGATCTCATCGGGCGCCACGCCAGCGTTGCGCAGGGCGTTCGTCATCGCTCGGGACTGACCGCGTCCGGTCGGCTCGGGGGCGCTGATGTGGAATGCGTCGGCGGTCAACGCGCCCCCCAGGATCTCGACGATGGGCGTGGCGCCGCGGGCCATGGCATGGGCCAGGGACTCGACCACGACGACCCCAGCCCCCTCGCCCAGGACGAACCCGTCGCGAGTCGAATCGAATGGCCGCGATGCCGTCTCGGGCGAGTCGTTGCGCTTCGACAGCGCGGTCATGTTGGACAGCGCCGCGATCCCCATCGGCCAGATCGGCGCCTCCGAGCCGCCGGTCAGGACCACGTCGCACTCGCCCGTCTGGATCAACCGGAGCGCGTCGTGGAAGGCAATGACGGACGTGGCGCACGCCGCGACCTGGGTGATCACCGGACCGGACAGACCGAACTCCATCGACAGCATGCAGGCGGCCATCGAGCCCGACAGCGCCGGTACGGTAAACGGGCTGACAAACCGGGGGCCCTTGATATCGTGGACATGGGTGCCGTCGATCACCTGCTCGATCCCGCCGCCGCCGGTGTTGACTACGACCCCAACCCGATCGCGCTGCTCCGGTGTCAAAGCCTCAAAGTCGATCCGCGCGTCACGGACGGCCTCCTTGCCGGCACTCATCGCCAGGTGGATGAAGCGGCTCATGCGCCGGGCCATCTTGGGGTCCATAACGGTGGCCGGATCAAAGCCGACGACTTCGGCGGCAATCCGCACCTCCTGGGCGGACGCATCGAAGCTGGCGATCAGGCGAGTCCCGGTCACGCCGGCCACGAGGTTGGACCAGTACGTCGGGAAGTCGTTGCCGATCGGCATGATCGCGCCAAGACCCGTCACGACGGCACGACGTGCGGGATCCCGTTCAGGCAAGAATTGCTACCTCAGGTCGGAGTCTGCGATTGTAGTGACTGTGTTCGTCGCGCTTGGGTGGTCGAGCGCAAGGCGACCGAGAGCACGGAAGTGAGCGCACCCTGAGGTGCGTGAGCGACGCGCGCAGCGGTCAACGCGGCGATCGGCCGCCAAGGTGCGACAGCCGTCAATTTCCGGTATATCTCTTGAAGATGATGGCCCCGTTGTGCCCGCCCAGCCCGATGTTGTTCGAGAGCGCGTAGCGGATCGGCATGGAGGTTGTCTCCCGCACCACCCAGACATCGCATTCAGGATCCGGATCGCGGAAGTTGATCGTGCCCGGTGCGCACTGCTCAGCCACGGACTTGACGGTCGCAAACGCCTCGAAAGCGCCTGCCGCGCCCATGAGGTGACCAGTCATGGACTTCGTGGCACTGATCGCGATCGCCCGCGCCGAGGCGCTCGACCGCGACCCGAAGACGGACCGGATGGCCTCCGATTCGCGCTTGTCGCCCAGGGGCGTCGAGGTGCCGTGCGGGTTGATCAGGTCGATCTCGTCCGCGGGCACGCCGCGACGCTCCAGCGCCATGCGCATGGCCCGTGCGGAACCCACGCCAGCTTCGATGGGCTGGACCATGTCCCAGCCATCGGCGGCCGAGCCGTAGCCCACGACCTCCGCGTAGATCCTGGCGCCACGCGCCCTGGCGAATTCGAGGTCTTCGAGGAAGAGCGATCCCGCCCCTTCGCCCAGCACGAATCCGTCGCGGGTCAGGTCGAAGGGCCGACAGACGGTCTCCGGACCTTCGTCCGGACGCGGCATCCCCATCCCGCGCATGTTCGAGAACCCGGCGTGCGCCACCTCCAGCAATGGCGCCTCGGTTGAGCCACTGATGACCGCGATGCAGTCGCCGCGCCGGATCGCCTCGGCGGCCTCGCCAACGTTGTGGGTCCCGGTTGCGCACGCGGACACCACGCACATGTTGTGGCCGATTGCCCCGGTCTCGATCGCGATCATGCCCGAACATGAATCAACGAGCGCGTTGGCGATAAAGGTTGGGGCGACGGTGCGCGGTCCCCGTTCGTGGAGCGAGGCATAGCTGTCGATCATCAGGTGCTGGCCCCCGGCACCTGAACCAAAGATCACCCCGACCTCGGTCCGGTTCTCGTCGGTCAGCTCGAAGCCAGAATCGGTCAGCGCCTGTTTCGCAGCAGCGACGCCGAAATGCAGGCTCGACTCGCTCCGTCGCGCGGCCTTCGCATCCATCCAGTCACCGGCCCGGAAGTCATGCACCTCTCCGGCCAACGTTGCCTCATACGGCGAAGGATCGAAGCGGGTGATCGTGCCCAGCCCGGACACGCCGTTGACCAGGTTGGACCAGGCGGTCGCGACGTCGTTGCCGACCGGGCTGATCACGCCGAGGCCGGTTACAACGACTCTGCGCTCGTAGTCGGGTCTGCGCACGATGACGGTCTCCTTGGGGATGGTCGGCGGTTGGAGGTGGGTAGGCCAGAGATCAGGCCGGGACAGCCGCCAGGGCCAGCAATCGCTCGGCCGAGGCTGGGTCGTCGGCCGGGATCACCTCGGCGTCGGGAACGATGCGCTTGAGCAGGCCGGTGAGGACACGTCCCGGGCCGATCTCGACATAAGTGGTGACACCCGCAGCGGCCATGGCCTCGACGACGCGGATCCAGTCGACACCGGTCGTCAGGTGTTCGACCAGCTCCCTGCGGCACCCTTCCGCGGTCGTGATCGCCCGGGCGTCGGCGTTGGCGAGCAGCGGGGGCGTTGGATCGCGGAAGTCGATACCCACGAGAGCGGTCCGCAGGGCTGCCGCCGCGTCGGCCATCAGCGGCGAGTGCGCGGCCACCGACACCGGAAGCACGATCGCCCGCCGCGCGCCGAGCGATCGCGCCAGTTCGGCGCCGGCTTCGACCGCCGCTCGTTCGCCGGAGACGACGACCTGGCCTGGGGCATTGCGGTTGGCGATATCAAAGGTGCCGTGCGCGCGGGCGCCGGCGACGAGCGCCGGGAGGTTGGCATCGTCAAGCCCGATCAATGCCGCCATCGCGCCGTCGCGTCCCTCGCCTGAGGCCTGCATCAGACGACCGCGTTCGCGAACCAGGCGGAGGCCGTCCTCCAATGACATTGCGCCTGCCGCGACGAGGGCCGAGTACTGGCCCATCGAATGACCTGCCATGAACGCGGGATGCGGCCCTTCGAGGCCGGCCGCCGCCCAGCGCTCCCGCAGCGCAGCCAGGATGGAGACAGAGGTTGCCAGCAGCGCAGGCTGCGCGTTCTCAGTCTGGTCCAGTTGCTCCTGGGGTCCCTCCCAGGCCATTCGGCTGATCGGAGACTCGAGGGCGTCATCGGCCGTGGCGAAGACGGCAGCGGCGGCCGGCGACGCTTCAGCGAGGGCACGTCCCATCCCCACCGATTGGGATCCCTGGCCGGGAAAGACAAAGGCAAGCCGTGACATTGATCGACAGGGTATGGGCGCACTCGGCCGACCGAGGCGAATCACATGCACTGTTGCATGCGTTCGACTTCACTTCTACCCTTGGATGATGTCCACTGGCAGACCATGACAAGACCGTCGAGTCGGCCTTCGCCGGTTCGCTCCATCACCCGCCGGTTCGAGGCGGATCTTTCGGCGCCGGTGCTGGCCGCCGGCAATCGCCTGGTGAGCGTGCGCCAGATCAGCGAGCGCGTGGCGATGGGCCGAGCCCTGTGGCGGGAGCTCGTGATCGGCTTTGCCGGACAGCTCGGGGAGCTGCGCCTTGGGTTCACCCAGCTTGCGGGACTCTATGTCCTGGCCGATGGCAGCACGCTCACGGTGGGCGAACTGGCCGAGGCGATCGGACGCTCGCCGTCGGCGACCAGCCGGCTCGTGGACGGCCTTGTGCGTCGTCGTCTCGTGGAGCGCCAGGAGGAGCCAGAGGACCGACGTCAGCGGACCTTGCAGTTGACGCCGCGTGGCCACGCGATCCTGCGCGTCGTAGACCGGGCGCGCGCGGATCAATTTCTGTCCGCGGTGCGGCCGCTGCCCTCGGCGGAGCGGGCGGTCGTCGCGATGGGGGTTGCGGCGCTGGCCACGCATGCCATCTCGCGGCGCGGTCGGCTCATCAGGACGCCAAGGGAATGAATCCGGTCCCGCTCGGAAGGGGCTCGACAGGCAGGCCTAGATGCGCCGACGGCGACGCCCGCCCGCTCGTCCGCATAACCGTGCTCGGGGACTACTAAAGAGTCCCGTCGGGGTCCCGGAACCGGAAACGCCCGAGATCCACGCTCAGCTCGGGTCCGGAGGCTTGCCAAAGGTGCTGGATTCTGCCTCAGCCGGCCCGTATCAGTCTGCCGGTGCGGCCATGCGCCTCTCGACCGATCAGGGTCCTGGTGTCAACAACCTCCATGGGAATCACACCTGGATGCGCCGACGGCGACGAAGGGCGATCAGACCACCTGCCGCGAGCAGCACGACCAGGACCCCCACTCCGACGGCGATCGTGCGAGCTGAGGCGATTTCCCGCCCGTCGACGGGCGCGACGGTGGGCAGCGGCGACGGTGGCGCACCGGCGGGCGGCTCCAGCGTGGCCGAGGCAGACGCCTGGATTGCCGCGGTCGCTGGCGCGTTGGTCGGCGACAGGCTCGGAGCATCGGTCCGCGGCGAGCTCGAGGCGACACCTGGGGTCGCCGTCGGCGGGAGAGTGGGGGCCGCCGTCGGGGCCGCGGTCGGCGCGCTGGTCGGCTTGGCCGTCGGCTCAGATGTTGGGGCGGCGGTGGGCTTGGGCGTCGGGGCGGCCGTGGGCTCGGGGCTTGGGGTAGCGCCCGCCTCGACGACGATCGTCCCGACCATCTGCTCGGCATGGATCTCGCAGAAGTACGGGAAGGTGCCGGCGCTACTGAAGGTCATCTGGAACGTGTCGCCCGGGTTCTTGAACCCGGAAGCGAACTGGCCGTCGAGTGCCCCCGGAGAGCCGGACGTGACGGTATGCGGTTCCCCCGCGAAGGTCCATCGGACGACGTCGCCGACCTTGACCTTCTGCGACTCCGGCTGGAAACGGAAGTCGACCGACGCAATCGTGACGGTCGTTGCGCTGGCCGGGCCCGTGGCGAGGAGCACGAGTGCCGCGGTTGCGGCGGCCGCGATCCCTGCGCGGCGGCGATTGCGCCTCGCGGTGTGGTCAGCCATCGAGCCATGATACGTCGCGTCGGAGCGGGCTGGATTTAGCTCTTCCAAAACCGGCCGTGATGCATCATCGTATCGCTGAGTACCGGCCCTGACCGTCCCCAGCGGGCCACGCCGGCCACAGGAAGGGAGCAGCACATGCGAAGGAACCGCCTGGCCCTGGTCGTCGCCACATTGGCCCTGGTGGCCTTGCCAGGCATCACGTCGGCCGCCGATCCAACCCAACCGGCGTACGGTGGCCCGATGACCGGCGCCCAGGAGACGCCCGCGGTCGCGACGTCGGCGACCGGCCAAGGCACGTTCGTGATCAGTGCCAGCGGAAGCACGATCACCTACCTCGTCACCTACAGTGGACTGTCGGGGACCGTCAGCGCGGCCCACATCCATACCGGCGCGCCAGGAATCAAGGGCGGGGCCATCCTGCCGCTGGCCGCGGGACCGAGCCCGATGAGCGGGACGCTCTCGGCGGCCGACTTTACCGTTTCCGGATCGGTCACCACCTTCGCCCAGGCAGTCGCCGACATTCGTGCCGGAACCACCTACTTCAACCTCCACACGGCGGCCAACCCGGGTGGCGAGATTCGCGGCCAGATGCTGGCGGCGGGTGACGCCTACTTCGCCGACATCAACGGCTTCCAGGAGAATCCGGCCGTCGCCACCTCCGCGAGCGGGAGGGGCACCGCAGTCATCAGCGCCGACGGCAGCACGATCACGTATGTCGTGACCTATGGCGGACTGTCGGGGACCCTCAATGCCGCCCATATCCATACCGGCGCGGCCGGATCCAACGGGGGCGTCATCCTGCCCCTGACCGCCGGCCCGAGCCCGATGACGGGAACGCTCACCACAGCCAACTTCGCTGCGTCCGGAGCCGTCACCACGTTTGTCCAGGCCGTTGCCGCCATTCGCGCCGGCACGACCTACTTCAACCTGCACACCTCGGCCAACCCGGGTGGCGAGATTCGCGGCCAGATCGGGGTCACGGTCCCGGCGCAGACGCAGGTGGTCGAGGGTGCGTCGATCGGATCCCTCGGCACGCTTATGGTCGCGGCCTCGAACGGCCTGACGCTCTACACCTTCACCAAGGATGTGCCCGGAAACGGCGTCAGCGTGTGCACGGGCGGCTGCCTGACAGCGTGGCCGGCGCTCACGATCCCGGCTGGAGTCACGCCGACAGGCGATGCGAGCGTGACCGGCCAGCTCGGTACCATCATCCGCCCCGACACCGGCCAGTCCCAGGTCACCTATGACGGCTGGCCGCTCTACTTCTTCCAGAACGATAAGGTCCCCGGCGATACCACTGGGATCTACACGGACTGGGAGGCCATCGTGCTCGCGGCACCCGCGCCCACGGCGGCGCCGCCGGCGCCGACACTGCCGCCAACCTCCACTGTCGCGCCCGCCACTCCCATCGGGAACGCGGACGTGATGGGTCTGCTCGTGATCATTGGACTCCTGGCCGGTGCCGGGACCTTCGGCTGGCTTGGGCGTCGCCGGTCGTCAGAGCAGGACTAGCTGCCCGAGGTTCGCCAACGCTTCTGCGGCTGCACTCAGCCGCAGAAGCGGCGGACCACGTCGTACAGGACCGGGAGCCCCCAGCGCAGGGCCTCCACAGCCACCCGCTCGTCGACCCCGTGGAAGCGCTCGAGGAAACGCTCCCCTGGGTCCAGCATCAACGGTGAGAAGCCGTAGGTCGGCACCCCCAACGGTCCGGTGGACTTGGCATCGGTGCCAAAGGGCGCCATCGCCGGCAGCGGGATGGCCTCGGGGTCATGGTCCACGATCGTCGAGACCAGGAGGTCGAACAGCGGTCCCTCGGCCGGCGCCTCGACCGGGGCGCCAAAGACGAGCAGCTCGATCTGGCACACGGCTGCCAGCTCGCTCCCGAGGCGCTCTACTAGCATCGCCCGACAATCCGGCTCGGTTGTGCCCGGCAGGACGCGGCAATCGACAACGACCTCGGCGTAGCCCGGGATCACGTTGTACTTGACCCCGGCGTGGACGACGTCCGGGCTGATGGTGTCACGCAGCAGCGCGCGGACGGCCCGCGCATACATCGGGTCGCAGGCAACGGCGAGGGCCGCTTCCGCACGTGCGGAGTCGCCCGACGCCAGTCCCCGCAGGATCGAGGCCGCCTCGGTGGGGAGCGCCGCCGCCGCCTCTTCGAGAAAACGGCCCATGACCGGCGTGATCCGGGTCGGCCCGGGCACCGCCATCCGGCGGATCACCTCGGCCGCGAGAACGGCGGCGTTGTCGTCGCGTGGCATGGAGCCGTGGCCCCAGGTGCCCCGGACCGCGATCCGGTACGCGGCGAAACCCTTCTCCGACACCTGGATCGGATAGAGGCGCCGGCCCGCAACCGTGGTCGCGACCCCGCCACATTCGTTGAGTCCACCGGCCGCAAGGAGCCAGTCGGGACGATGCTCGGCGATCCAGCGCGCGCCCGCCGCTCCACCGGCCTCCTCGTCCGCCGTGCACGTGAACAGCACGTCCCGGCGCAGGCCCGGGATCGGGTCGCTGGCCGGATTTCGGCCGGCGGCCCGGGCCACGTCGGTCAGCAGCCGGACGACGCCGAGCTCCATTGCGACCATGCCCTTCATGTCGACCGCGCCGCGTCCGTAGATATAGCCGTCCGCCAGGTCGGCGGCGAACGGGTCATGGGTCCAGCGGTCCGCCGGGGCGGGCACCACGTCCAGGTGCGACAGGAGCAGCAGCGGGGCGCCGCCGGACCCGTCGCCGCGGAGACGGGCGTGGACCGAGCCGCGACCGGGCACCGGCTCCAGCAGCTCCGGCACGAGGCCCGCATCCTCCAGCATTGCGGCAATGCGCCGGGCGGCGAGGAGCTCACCATCAGAGGCGTCCGGTGAGGGCGGATTGATTGACGGTATCCGGATCAGCTCACGGGTCGTCTCCACGAGCCGATCGGTCGCCCGATCCCACGTGAGCGCATCCAGCTCCCGCGACGGGGCCGCCGCGCTGGCCGCGCGGGTCACGACCCGCCCGACGGCAACAGCGCGATGATCGTCCCGAGCACGAAGCCGGCAAGGACGACCGCCACGACCATGGCCACCAGGAGGCGAAGGTAGAACCGCTCCTCGCGCCAACCGGTCTCCGGGTCGGGATCGCGTCCGCCCGCGATGTACGGCGCCGCCAGGCCGCGCGCCCGGGCGTGCTGCGCCCGCACTGAATCGTAGGCCTCCGGATCGGGCGGCAACTGGGTCGGCCGATCCTGAGTCGTCATGTTGAGCCAATCATGCCGTGGACGGGCAAGCCGCGCATTGACGATTCCGGCACCAGGTGCAGGGCCTCACGCAGTGGGGTGGCGAGCTCCCCGACGACCGCGTCCACGCCCGACGGCCCGAGTTGCGACGGCATGGCCAACACGATGTGATTCGCCCCGGAGGCGACCGAATCCAGGGCGAGCCGGAGGCCCGCCTGCCGCGACGCAGCGGTTGCGCCCGTCGGCACCTGGATCGCGAACTCGAACCCGGCTGGGTCGCGTTCGATCTCGGCCATCCGGACCAGCAGTTTCGCCCGTAATTCCTTGAAGTGGGAAAGTCGATCTGTGCGCCCGCCCGGGAGCAGAAACGGGGTGATCCAGCCCTGCGCAAACCGTGCGGCGAGATCGATTCCGCGTCGCCGCTGCCCGCCAAGCCAGATCGGCGGTCCCCCAGGCGTCAGGGTGGCCGGCTCATTGGTCGCTCCGTCCAGCGCTACGAACGGGTCCGCCCGAGTGACGCCGGGCAAGGAGCGGGCCTCATCGGAGAACAGTGCGCGGATGACGCCGAGCGCCGATTCGAACCGGTCGAATCGTTCGGCGATGGGTGGAAATGGAATCCCGAACGGGACGTGCTCAGGCTCGTGCCAGCCCGCCCCAAGCCCAACGATCAGGCGGCCGCCGGTGACATGATCCAAAACGGTCAGTTGCTTGGCCAGCACGGCCGGATGTCGGAAGGTCGCGGAAAGAACGGCGATCCCGAGCCACTTGCCCGGGACACGATGGGCGAGTGCGGCGAGCGTCGTGAGCGCCTCGAGACCAGCGCCGCCGCGCGGCTCACGCGCGTTTGTCAGGTGATCGTTGATCCAGACCGACTCGAACGCATCGGACTGGCCGATTCGCGCCCAGGCGGCATCGAGCGTTTGCCAGTCCGTGTCCTGCGGCGCGGTCTTGATGCCGATCCTGACCGAGCCGCCGGCCGTCATCTGGCTCTAAGGTTGGCGGTCATCCGCGGCCCCGTCGTGACGGCCCCCAGCGAAGGCGACCCTACCAGCGCGGCGTATTTGGCCATGACCCCAGTCCGGTACCGCGCCGCTGGCGGCGACCAGCGCGCGAAGCGGCGGGCGACCTCATCGGCCGACACGTCGAGGTCGAGGGCCTTGCGGTCGACATCGATGGTGATCTGGTCGCCCTCCTCGACGATCGCGATTGGGCCGCCGAGCGCGGCCTCGGGGGCGACATGACCGATCATCAGGCCGTGGGTCCCGCCCGAGAAGCGGCCATCCGTCAACAGTGCGACCGAATCGCCAAGGCCCTCGCCGACGAGGGCGGCGGTGACCTGGAGCATTTCCTGCATCCCCGGCCCGCCGACCGGTCCCTCGTAGCGGATCACGACCACATCTCCGGCCTCGATCAGCTGGCCGCGAACCGCGTCGTAGCAGGCTGCCTCCGAATCGAAGATCCGGGCCGGGCCGGTGTGCGTTCGGCGCTCGTGCCCGGCTAGTTTCACGACGCAGCCCTCGGGCGCGAGGGAGCCGTGCAGGATGGCCAGCCCGCCGTTTGGCTTGAGCGGCGTCTCGAGGGGGACCACGACCTTCTGTCCCGGTGCTGCGACCGCCGCGGCCGCGATCTGCGCGATGGTCCGCCCGTCAACGGTTCGTTCGTCCCCATGGAGCAGCCCCGGGCGCTTGAGCAATTCGCGCATGACGAGGCTGACGCCGCCGGCTTCGTACATGTCCGTGGCCGTGTACCGGCCGCCCGGACGCATGTCGCCGATGAGGGGGGTGCGGTCCGCGATCTCCCCGAACTCGTCGATGTCCAGCGGGATCCCGAACTCGTGGGCGATCGCCAGCAGGTGCAGGACGCCGTTGGTCGAGCCGCCGGTGGCCGCGACGCTGGCGATCCCATTCTCGAGCGCCGCCCGGGTGACGATCGACGACGGCCGTATGTCGCGCCGGACGAGGTCCATCACCAGCTCGCCGGTCCGCCGGGCGGCCTCCTCCTTGGCCGGATCCTCGGCCGGGATCCCATTGAGGCCGGCCGGTGACAGCCCGATGAACTCCATGACCGTGCTCATCGTGTTGGCCGTGTACTGGCCACCGCACGCCCCGGCACCGGGACACGCCACGTTCTCGATCTCATGCAGTTCGTCCAGGCTGATCTTGCCGGCTCGATATGCGCCGATCGCCTCATACACGGTCACGACGGTCGCGTTGCGCTGGCCCTTGTAGACGCCGGGGTTGATGGTGCCGCTGTAGAGCACGATGCCCGGGACGTCCAGCCGCCCGAGGGCCATCGCGGCGGCGGGCACGGTCTTGTCACAGGCGACCACACAGACCACCCCGTCGAGCAGTTGACCGCGCACGACCAGTTCGATCGAATCGGCGATCACCTCGCGGCTGACCAGCGAGGTCTTCATCCCCTCCGTGCCCATGGTCACGCCGTCACTGATCGCGATGGTGTTGAACTCCATCGGCGTGCCGCCGGCGGCCCGAACCCCGGCCTTGACGAACTCGGCCAGGCGACGCTGGTTCAAGTTGCAGGGCATCGTCTCGATCCAGGTCGTGGCGACGCCGACCAGCGGCTTGGCAAGGTCCGCGTCGGTGAACCCGACGGCCTTGAGCATGGCGCGCGCTCCCG
>JANPDO010000071.1:0-2457 GCA_031431535.1 Chloroflexota bacterium | reverse complement strand
GCGGCGTTGGTCATCGGTTCCGGGCCGGTCCGGATCGGCCAGGGGATCGAGTTCGACTATTGCGCGGTCCAGGCCGCAGAGACGCTGCGCGGCGCCGGCTGGCGCGCCGTCATGATCAACTCGAACCCGGAAACCGTCTCGACCGACTTTGACGCCAGCTCGCGGCTCTATTTCGAGCCGATGGACCCGGAAAGCTTCCGCAGCGTCATCGATCACGAGACGGCGCCGGGGCAGACGCTGCTGCCGGCCGTCGTTGCGTACGGTGGTCAGACGCCGCTCAACCTGGCAGCGCCCCTGGCCGCCGGCGGCGTACCGCTGCTTGGTTCCGACCTGGAAGCGATCGACCAGGCCGAAGACCGGACTCGCTTCTCGGCACTGCTGGACCGGCTCGGCATCCCGCAGCCAGAGGGCGGGATGGCCCACAGCGTCGAGGAGGCCATGACCCTGGCCGAGCGGATCGGTTACCCGGTGATCGTTCGCCCCTCGTTCGTGATCGGTGGCCTGGCCATCGACTTCTGCTATTCGCCCGGCGACCTCGCGCGTCAGCTGGCGGCCGCCACCGTGGTCGATCCGGATCGCCCCGTCCGGATCGATCGCTACCTGGAGGGCGTGGAGGTCGATATCGATGCCGTCTCCGACGGCCGAGACGTCCTGATCCCGGGGCTCCTCGAACATGTTGAGCGCGCGGGCGTCCACTCCGGAGACTCGGTCGGCATGTTCCCACCGCAGACGGTGTCAGAAGGCGACCAGGAGCTGATCGTCGCCACGATGACCCGGATCGTGCTGGCCCTCGGTGCGCACGGCCTGGTCAATGCCCAGTTCATCGTCCGCGAGGACGGCGTCTACCTGATCGAGGTCAACCCGCGCGCCTCACGGACGGTGCCGTTCATGTCCAAGGTCACGGGGGTCCCGATGGTGGAGCTCGCGGTCCGGATCTCGCTCGGCGCCACGCTCGCGGAACTGGGCTGGAGTGGGGGACTGCTGCCTCCACCGGCCTTCGTGGCGGTCAAGGCTCCGGCCTTCTCGACCGCCAAGTTACGCGGGGTGGATCCCTCCTTGGGCCCGGGGATGCAGTCGACCGGCGAGGTGATCGGCATCCACATGGATCCGCGTGTCGCGTTGGCAAAGGCGCTGCTGGGAGCGGCGCTCGTGCCGCCAAGGGCTGGTGAGGGCGGGGCGTTGGCCCTCGTGTCGATCGCCGATCGCGACAAGGAGCTATTGCCGCGCCTGGCCGTCGCGCTGGCCAACGCCGGCTACCGGTTGGCAGCGACCCCCGGAACGCGGGCTGCCCTGGCCCTGGCGGGCTTCGACGCACAACCGGTCGCCAAGCTTGGCGACGATCCGGACCAGGCCGCGGGCGACCAACCGATCCTGGACCTCATCGCCGCGGGGGCGGTCCGGCTCGTGGTCAACACTCCGACGCCGCGCTCCGGCGCCGTCCGCGATGCCGCAGAGATCCGCCACGTGGCAACCGCGGAAGGGATCCTCTGCCTGACCGCGATGGAGACAGCCGTGGCGGCCGCAGAAGCCCTGGATCCCGCGATTGCGAGTCGGCTAGCCGATGTCAAATCGCTGGACGAATGGGTGCCGCGGAAGGTGGTCGCGGCCGTGTAGGTCTTTGCTGCCGGCCGGCCTGCCCACGGCCGAGTAGGGCGGCGTGGCCCGGTCGAGTAGCTCCGCGTGGCGGGGACGTTCTTGAGGGAAGGACTAATCCCACTTGGCACGGGATCCTGGGGGCAAAACTCCCGCTACTCGAGGCCGATCCGGTCAAATTGTTGCCCCTCGTGAAGCCCGGCGGCCCGTCGAACGGCAACCGAGTCCGGTTCGGACTACACGGCGGGCGGTTTGGGTGCGATTTCGGGTCTTAGACGTCTCCGCGAGACGGGGATGGGTCAATTAGTTCTTCCAGGCAGAACGCCAGGCATGCACCGTGCCGGATCGCCTGGGTCGCCGACTGGTCGGATCGGCCCGACCTGCCGGATCGGCCCGACTTGCCGGATCGCATCGAGCCGCCTATTCGTCGAGATGCCGAGTCGCCGAACGTCAGCTCGGGCTGACCAGGATCGCCTGGCCGAGCGACCAGAGCGTGAGGGTGGTGAGCCCGACCATCACGACCGCCAGCGGAAGCTGACGCAGGCTCAGGCTCGTCGCGGTCAATCCGGCCGGAGCCTCAGCTGCCGCGACCACATGCCCACCCCAGGCCCCCAGCATGTGTCCGCCGACAACCGCGGCGAGCTGCGCGGTCCAGACCAGGCCCGGTGGCAGGAAGTCGCCGGTCGGTTCGTGGAAGGCGGTCCCGAACAGGTCCCAGCCGCGCTGGAGCGGGTCCGAGATGGCAATCAGGATCCGTTGGCCGTCGATGAGCAGTTAGGTCAGGTAGTGCGCCGCCAGGTAGCCGACCGCGATCGGGAGGAGGCCGGCGCCCGTCGCCGCGACGCCAACCGTTCGCCCCACGCC
>JANPDO010000070.1:0-7446 GCA_031431535.1 Chloroflexota bacterium | reverse complement strand
ATGATGTCGCCGGTTACGACGATTGGCATCGTCGCCGGCTGTCAATGAAGCCCGGGATCACTGGGCTGTGGCAGATCGGAGCTCGGACGGAGACAAGCTTCGATCGCTGGGTCATCAAGGATCTCGAGTACATCGACCGATGGTCCCTGTGGCTGGATCTGCGGGTGATCGCACGGACGATCCCTGCGCTCCTGCGAGCGGAGGGCCGCTGATGGCCGCCCAGATCGCCGTCATCGGCTGCGGCCATGTAGGTCTGGTGGTTGCGGCCGGACTTGCCAGGCTTGGCCACAGCGTGATCGGCATTGATCGGAATGAGCGGTTGGTGGGAACGCTGTGTAGCGGCCAGGTTCCGATCCGCGAGGAGGGCCTGGACGATCTCGTGCGAACAGGCCTCGAGAGTGGCCGGCTGACCTTCACGACGTCCTACGACCTGGGCATTCCGACGGCAGACTTCGTCTTCCTCGCGGTGGACACGCCGGCAACGCAGTCGGGCGCTGCGGACCTGCGCAATATCCGCCTGGCCACCCGGGCAATCGCGGGCAGCCTGAACGGGCGAACGCCGATCATCGTCAACAAGAGCACCTCGCCGATCGGCACCGGCGAGACGATCGAGGGCATTCTCGAGACGGCGTTGGCGCACCGCCAGGCGCCTCCCCGAATTGTCAGCAATCCCGAATTCCTGCGCCAGGGCCGAGCGGTCGAGGACTTCTTCCACCCGGATCGGATCGTGATCGGGGCCCGCTCGAGCGAGGACGGCGCCGCCGTCGCGGCGCTGTTTGCAGGCCTCGGCGGCGAGGTCGTTCTGACGGACGTCCGGACCGCCGAGATGATCAAGTACGTGGCCAACTCGTTCCTCGCCACGCGCGTCTCATTCATCAATGAAATCGCCCGGCTGTGCGAGCACATTGGCGTGGACATCGATCAGGTGGTCCGGGGGATCGCCTCTGACGCCCGGATCGGTGCTCACTTCTTCCAACCCGGGATTGGTTTTGGCGGCAGCTGCCTGCCGAAGGACGTAGCCGCCCTGCGCTACGTGGGTGAGACGTTGGGCGTGGCGACACCGATCCTGTCCGCCGTCCAGGAAGTCAACGCCGCCCAGCGTACCTATGCAGTGCGTCGCCTACGCGCCCGGCTTGGGTCGCTCGAAGGTCGCACAATTGGCGTGTGGGGCCTGACCTTCAAGGGCGGCACGGAGGATGCCCGTGAATCGCCGGCCATGGACGTGGTCAATCTGATCCTGAACGAAGGAGCCCAGGTGCAGGCCTACGATCCCGGGATCGCCCGACATCCGATGGGCCTCCCAGAAACGTTTCGGTCCATGGTTCGCGGCTCAGCGATTGAAGCCGTGCGCGGGGCCGACGCACTGGCGATTCTGACCGACTGGCGCGAATTTGCCGAAGTCCCGCTATCGGAGGTTCGCGAGGCCATGGCCGGGTCCGTGATCTTCGATGGCCGCAACCTCCTGTCACGATCGGACGCCGAAGCGCATGGCTTCGCGTATCTGGGTGTCGGTCGGGTTCAGCGCGCCCAGACGAGACGGCGAGACGATCGATGAAGGTGCTGGTGGCAGGAGGAGCAGGGTTCATCGGTGGCCACGTCTGCAGCGAGTTGCTCAGCCGCGGCCACGAGGTCATCGTGGTTGACAATTTCTCGACCGGTAGCCGCCGCACGATCGATGCGCTTGCCAGCGAACCGCGCTTCCGGATGATCCATGCGGACGTGGCCGAGACGCCGGTCGTCGATGTGGATGTCATCCTTCACCTCGCCTCGCCGGCCAGCCCGGTCGACTACGATCGGTTGCCACTGGAGACACTGGCCGCCAACTCCGTGGGCACCTGGCGGCTGCTGGAAATCGCCCGCAAGACCGGGGCGCACCTCACCTACACCTCGACCTCCGAGATCTATGGCGACCCGCTCGTCCATCCGCAGCCGGAAACCTACTGGGGCAACGTGGATCCGGTCGGGCCCCGGTCGTGCTACGACGAGGCGAAACGCTTCGGCGAGGCCCTTATCACCTCCATGCGCCGGGTCCACGGTGTTCACGCGACGATCGTTCGACTGTTCAATACGTACGGACCGGGCATGCGTGCCGACGACGGGCGGGCGATCCCGGAGATGGTTTCGGCGGCCCTGGATGGGTGGGATCTTGTCGTCCATGGCGACGGCAGCCAGACGCGCTCGTTTTGCCACGTCGACGACCTCGTGGACGCCCTCCTGCTGGTCAGCCTGGATCGATCGGCGGATGGGGAGATCCTGAACCTCGGCAACCCCGACGAGATCACCATCCACCATCTCGCCGATCAGGTCATCCGGCTGTCAGGCTCAACTTCGCGGTTACGGTTCGATACGCGCCGGCCGGGCGACCCCGAGCGTCGCCGGCCGGACATCGGCCGAGTGACAGCGCGCTATGGCTGGCAGCCTCGGGTCGGGATCGAGGCGGGCCTGTACGACACCATTTCCTGGTTCGCCGAACAGCGGGCCGGAGTCAAGCTCGTCCCGGTCGGGCCCGGGAGAGTGGTGCCCGTCGGTGCGTGATCTCAGCCAGTGGGGAGTCTCATGACACAGCGCGTTCTCGTGACCGGGGCCGGCGGGTTCATCGGCCACCATCTCGTCAGCGATCTCAAGCGACGCGGCTACTGGGTCCGCGGCGTCGACATCAAGGCACCTGAATACCGGCCCACGGACGCGGACGAGTTCAAGCTGCTGGACCTGCGCCTCCGGGATGCGTGCGTCGATGCGATGCGCGACGGGATCGACGAGGTCTACGCGCTGGCCGCCGACATGGGCGGGATGGGTTTCATCTCCGCCCACCACGCCGAGATCCTCCACAACAACGCCCTGATCAACCTGCATACCCTGGAGGCGGCTCGTCTGGCCGGCGTCTCGCGCTACCTCTACAGCTCCTCCGCGTGCGTGTATCCGGAATATCTGCAGACCGATGCCGACGTGAAGCCCCTCCGCGAGGAAGACGCTTATCCGGCCCAGCCGCAGGACGCGTACGGCTGGGAGAAGCTCATCACGGAGAAGCTGTGCGAGTACTACGCGAGCGACTACGGGATGGAGACGCGGATCGTCCGGTTCCACAACATCTACGGCCCACACGGAACCTACGACGGGGGCCGGGAAAAGGCCCCCGCGGCGCTGTGCCGCAAAGTGGCGATGGTCGACGACGGTGGCGAGATCGAGATCTGGGGTGATGGCGAGCAGACCCGCTCGTTCTGCCACATCGACGATTGTGTCGAGGGCATCGTCCGCCTGATGCGATCTGACCACCGCGAACCTCTCAACCTCGGGACGGACCGCATGGTCACCATCAACGAGCTGGCGGCGATCATCATCGGCATCTCAGGCAGGCGGGACGTCCGGCTCCGCCACATCCCGGGACCGCAAGGCGTCCGGGGCAGAAACTCTGACAATACGCGGCTGCGCCAAGTCCTTGGTTGGGAGCCCGCGATCTCCCTCGAGGCGGGCCTCGCGCCTACATACGCGTGGATCGAGCGCCAGCTTGGCCGCACCCGCGTAGCCGCGCAACGGCCGACACTGGCGGCGGCCGGCGGTTGATCCAGCGGGTCGACGTCCTCGGCATCGGCATCAGCGCCGTGGACATGGCAATGGCGGTCGATGAGATCACCGACTGGATCGAGCGGCGCGAGTCGCACTACGTGTGCGTCACCGGAGTTCATGGCGTGATGGAGAGCCAGCGCGACGCGGACCTGCTGCGGATCCACAACGCGTCGGGGCTCACAACCCCGGACGGCATGCCGATGGTCTGGGCGGGCCGGTGGGCTGGCGCAACGTCGATGCGACGCGTGTATGGGCCGGATCTGATGCTTGCACTCGCCGAGCGGGCCGCCGAGCGGGGCTGGCGAAGCTACTTCTACGGCGGCCGCCAAGGGGTTCCGGACCGCCTGATCCAAGTGCTGGCCAGCCGCTTTCCCGGGTTTGCCGCGGTCGGATCATGGTCGCCGCCATTCAGGGCCCTGACTGCCGAGGAGGACGCCGCCATCGTGGAGCAGATCAACGCCGCAGGCCCCGATCTGGTCTGGGTTGGCTTGAGTACCCCGAAGCAGGAGCGCTGGATGGACGCGCACGTGGGACGGTTGCGCGCGCCTGTGCTGCTGGGGGTTGGCGCCGCGTTCGATATCCACGCGGGGACGTTGCCCCAGGCTCCGCGATGGATGCAGTCGAACGGGCTGGAGTGGCTGTACCGGCTGATCCGGGAGCCGCGACGTCTGTGGCGTCGCTACGCGTCCATCGTGCCGGGCTTCATGGTCAAGATCGTGCGGCGACCACCCCGGCTGATCTGACCGGTCGGGTCCTCGCGTGTCAACGTGTTGACGCTCGTGACGGCCGCGATCCCGAGTCCGATGATCGCCCAATACCAGATACCGCCCTGCGGCCCCTGGAGGTAGACGTCAAATGAGGCGTTGACGAGCGATGCAAGCCAATAGGCCAGGATCCAGCCCGTGATGGCGACCCACTGACGCAGCCCCGCAGCCCAGGCCCTCATCGCCGCCCGAATGAGTGCCGCGCCAAACGCGAGCTGGACCAGGACCCAGAGGCTCAGGCCCGGGACGCCACTGCGTGCCAGGATCTCGAGATGGCCGTTATGGGGAGCCCGGAGCGAATGGTCCGCCGTCAGTTGGAACCCGTCGTCGTCTGCGAGGTTGACGCCGAAGCCCTTTCCAAGCCAGAAGTGCGGACCATCCAGCGTGTAGCCCAGGATCGTGTTCCACCAGCGCAGGCGCCACTGCTTGGTCCCTTCGAGCCCTTCCGGCGCGCGACTATCGAAGATGCTCGTGACATTCGCGACGATCTGGTCGACCGAGATTCGGCGCGACAATCCAAGATCGATGCGTGGATCGGCCAGCCCCGCGACGGTTACCAGCAGGAGGCCGACGAAGACGAGGACGAACCAGCGCGCCGTCACCCGAACGAATGCGATCGACGCCAACATCATGGAGGCCGCCAGGAGACCGCCTCTGTTCACGGCGCCGGCGGTTACGACGGCCATCAGCCAGGCCGTCCACACAACCACATCCCGGAAGGCAACAGCGGCGCCACCGCCGAGGCCCAGGATCATGAACGCCCCGACACCGGCCAGATGCACGCCCATGTCGCCGCCCTTGAAGACCACGATCGGAACCTCTGAGCCCGGAGCCCGCGGCAAGAGGCCGCTGAAGCCAATCGCCAGCACCGCAGCGAGTGGGACCCAGAGCACGAACATCGGCGTTGCGCGGCGATAGAGCCGCAGGATTGCCTCAAAGTGTTCGGGCCGAACCGTCAGCGAGATCGCGACAGCGAAGATCGCGTACCCCCATGCAACGGCATCGCGCAGGGCGTCGAGTCCGTGGCTGCCGATGAATGGCAGCGTCCGGACCAAGCCCCACGCGCAGAAGGCCGCGAGGGCGAGGTGCACGTAGCTCCAGCGCGCCCCGGAAAGAGAGACGGCGATGGCGATCACGGCGATCCCGAGGACAACCTCCCCCACGTAGATCGGAGGCGCGCCGAGGTGGGCGAGACCACGTCCCAGGAAGGCATATCCGGCGAGGATCGCCACGACCGACAGGTGAAAGACCGGCACCATCGCTCGCCCCAGGGACAGTAGCCCCAACCCGACCATGCCGGCTGTCGCGGCCAGCGCCATGACTGGCGAGATCGCGACAAGCGCGCCGAGAGCGGCCGCGATGGTGACCACGGCAAGCGGTGCGAGGATGCCCCTCGGAACGATCTGCTGGGTGGCATGACGGACAGGGCGCAGCGACCGCGGCTTGCCGCTCTCGCCGGCGTACATCTGGGCCAGTGGCCCGCGAGTCGTCAGCCGACCGCCCGCCGATCCTGCCAGGCTGAATGGCCGAGGCCGATCATGACGCGGCCGGCCCGCCAGACCTTGATCGCCTCCGCCGAGCCGGCGCGTCCTCGTCCCCCGGTCCAGGCGGTGCCTGGGCGACGGTTTCGGCGCCCGGTCCTACCGGCGGATCCCTGTCCGGGCGGCTGGTCACGTGGCGCCCAAAGCTGCGCTGCGCGCCGCTTCCGTGGTCTGCTCCGGTGTGCGGTTCGGGGCTGTCGGCTCGCAAGGCCGTGAACACCGGAGCAGGCTCGATCGCCCCCCCGGCCGCGGGTGCTCCAGGTTGGCCGTAGTAGCCAAAGTAGGCAAACGACGAACCACTACCTTCACGATCAGAGACTTCGTTCAACATGACCCCGAGCACCCGGGCGCCAACGCGCTGAAGCGCGTCCCGGCCACTGACCAGGCTCCCTCGCCGTGTCCGGCCAGACGCCGCCACCAGCAGGGTGCCGTCGACCAGGGACGACAAGACAGCAGCGTCCGTTACGGCTTGCAGTGGTGGACTGTCGACCACGATCAGCTCGACCTTCTCCAGAAGCCCGGCAACGATCGCGCGCATGCGCGGCGACGCCAGCAACTCTGCAGGATTCGGGGGAAGCGGCCCGGTGGTCATCACCCGCAGCCCTGTGACCTCGGTTTCGTGGGTCGCCGACTCAAACGTCGCCTCCCCACCCCGGAGCAGGCTGGCAAGTCCAAGGTCGTTGGGCAGGCCGAACACATCGTGGACTGCCGGCCTTCGCAAGTCCGCGTCGACAAGGCAGACGACCCGGCCAGCCTGGGCAAAGGCGATGGCCAGGTTGGAGGCGGTGATGGTCTTGCCCTCGCCGGGCACGGAACTGGCGATGAGCAACGACCGCAGCGGCCTTTCGCCGTTGGCAAACTCGACGTTGGTCCGGATCTGGCGAAATCCTTCCGCGGCCGGCGAGCGCGGGTACAGCAGCGTCGCGAGTCGGTAGCGGAGGGCCCGACCCTTCTCACCAGGCATCCGGACGATCGCGCCGAGCAGCGGCAGGCCTGTCGCGACCTCGATGTCGTCCGGCGTCTTGATCGTATCGTCGAGTCGTCGCATGGCGTAGGCAATCCCGATGGCCGACAGCAGTCCGAGCAGTCCACCCAGCACGGTGTTGAGGAGCACCCGCGGGGACGACGGCTCCCGCGGTGGCTGAGCGGGATTCACAATGGTCAACTGGTTCAGAGCGGCGCCGGTCGAGAGCGACAACAGCGTCGCAAGGGTTGATGTCAGGCTCACTAGTTGCGTCCGATACACCACCAGCGAGGCCTCCTGGGCATCCGTCGACGCCTCAATGCCCTGAAGCTCCTGTATCTGGGATTCGAGATCGCGGATCTGACTCCTGACGCCCAGGAGATCCTGCTGGATCAGGGCGTCGACCTCGGTCGGCGCGGCCTGGCCGCCCACCGGCGACTTGATCAGTTCGGCCACGAAGGCATTCGCGATTCGGGCCGCCCCGTCCGGCGTGCCGTCCTCCGCAACGATCGTCAGCAGGGTACTGTCAAGCGGCGCCGAGGCCGTGACGCGCTTGAGGAGGTCCTCGGGTGTCGTCGGCACCTTGTGGACGAGCACCGTGCCGGCGTCGTCG
>JANPDO010000069.1:0-2364 GCA_031431535.1 Chloroflexota bacterium | reverse complement strand
GATCGGGCGTTCTCCGGAACGGGCCGATCTTGCCGCGCCCGCGAGGCGGCGGCATCCGTGAAGTTCACCTATTTTCGAGGCAGGCCCGGCTCAGATCAGCCCGTGGCGAGCGGCCACCGCCGCGGCCGCGCGTCGGTTGGCGACACCCAGCTTGTTGAAGATGTGGGTGGCGTGGGCCATCACGGTCCGGGGGGAGATGAAGAGGACCTCGGCGATCTCCTTGTCGCTCAGGCGCTGCCCGAGCAGCGCGAGGATCTCGTGCTCGCGCCGGGAGAGGCCGTCCGGAGGTCCGGACGTGGCGGGCGATGACCGTGCCGATGAGGCAGGCGGCGCCTCGCCGCCGGCAAGGACCGCCGCGAGCTCGTCGGCCACCGCCAACGCCTCGTCGATCGCGTCCGTGAGCGGCAGGGAACGGCCCGCCGCGACCGCCGCCGCGAGGCGCTCGTCCCCAAGCGTCGCCCGGGCCGTCGATTCGGTCGGCTCCTCATCCAGCCTGCCAGGTCGACTGGGCGCCACCCCGGTCCGCTCCTGGATCGCCCGAACCATACCCAGCAAACGCGCCGCTGAGTCGGCTCGACCGTGATCCGCCGCGAGGACGGCCAGATAGGCGATCGTCCCGCCGAGGTGAATGACGCTGCTGCTCTCGCGCTGCAGCCGCAGGCTCTCGCCGTAGCGCCTGGCCGCCCGCGCGCCGTCGCCCGCCTCACCGTCCAGACGTCCGAGCGAGGCCAGCACCGCGCCGGCCTCCATGTGTCGCCCGGTCTCGAGCTGCAGCGCCAGCACCTCTTCGAGCAACGCGACGCCGCGCTCGCGCTCGCCCTTCTGCAACAGCGCGATGCCCAGTTGCCAGAGGACGAACGCCTGGACCAAGGCGGGGTCATCAAGGCTGCCGGCCAACACCCGTGCTTCCTCGAGGAGCGTGATCGCCTCATCCCACCGCCCCGCTCCGTAGCCGACCGCCAGGGATCGGACGAAGAGCGCCTGCGCCAGGCGGTAGGGGTCGCCGTCCTTGCGAGCCGGCAGAAGGCTGGCGGCGCTGGACTCCAACGCCCGCTCGTGATCGCCAGTCAACAGAAGGAGGAACGCCAGCTCGACCAGCCCCCGGGCGAGGACGGCGGGCGGGGCATCGCGGACCCGGCCGAGGGCGCGCAGCAGTGCCGCGATGCCCTCCGGAACGTGGCCACGGTAGGCCCAGTATTCCGACATCATCGACGCCAGCCGCAGCTCCCCGATCGCGTCCCCGGCGTCGGCGTAGAACGCCAGCGCGGCCAGGAGGTTGGCCCAGTCCGTCTCCAGCCGGTCGAGCCACCGGCGCATCGCCGGTCCGTAGATCTCCGCCTCCACCCGCTCCCCGAGATCCAGGAAGTGCGCGGCGTGGGCTCGCCGGGCGGCGTCCGCTTCGCCCCGGTCGCGCAGGCGCTCCAGCGCGAACTCCCGGATCGTCTCCAGCATCGCGAACCGCAACCCGCCCTCCGGCCGCACCTCCCGCTGCAGGAGGCTCTGCGCCACCACCTGCTCCAACCCGTCCACGAGCTCGACCAGGTCGCCGTCGACGACCGCCCCCGCCGCCTCCAGGTCGAAGCCCGCGATGAAGACGGCCAAGCGGCGGAAGAGCGCCTGCTGGTCGGGCGAGAGCAGGTCGTAGCTCCAGGCGATCGTCGCGCGCAACGTCCGCTGGCGCGCCGAGACGTCGCGCGAACCGCCGGTCAGCAGCCGCAACCGGTCGCTCAGGAGGGCCAGCAACGCCTGCGGCGAGAGCACCCGTAGCCGCGCCGCCGCGAGCTCGATGGCCAAGGGCAGGCCGTCCAGCCGCCGGCAGACCTCGGCCACGGCGGGGGCATTCTGCTCGGTCAGAGCGAAGCTCGGGTCGCCGGCATGGGCGCGCTGAGCGAAGAGGGCGACCGCCTCCGTTTGGGCCAGGGCATCGAGAGGCAGTGCCTTCGCAGAGTCGGGCAGCGCCAGTGGCGGCACCGGCAGCAGCGTCTCGCCTCGGACCCGCAGCGGCGCGCGGGTGGTGGCGAGGGGCTGCGCTGCCGGGCCCGCGGCCACCGGTGCCCCCGGGTCGGGCGCGGCCTCCAGGACCTGCTCGCAGTTGTCGAGGACGAGCAGTGCCTGCCTGCGCTTGAGGAACGTGGCGAGCGCCACGGCCAACGGCCTGTCGCGGACCTCCCGCACGCCGAGCGTCTGGGCGATCGCCGATTGCACCAGGGCCGGGTCGCGGAGGGGGGAAAGGTCGACGAAGACCACCCCGTCGCCGAAAGCGTCGGCAACCTCGTGCGCCACCGCCAGGGCCAGTCGGGTTTTGCCGACGCCGCCGGGGCCGGTCAGCGTCAGCAGCGGGACCGCTTCCTCCAGCAGCAGGGT
>JANPDO010000068.1:0-1964 GCA_031431535.1 Chloroflexota bacterium | reverse complement strand
GTCGACCACGTGCGCGCGCCGTCCATCGAATCGATGATGACCCGGGTTCGGGCGGCGGTTGCCGCGACGCCGTCGAGAATCCGGACCTTGTAATCGACCAGGTGGACGTCGTCGATCGCCGGGTAGAACGCCCGGAGCGCCTTCCGAAGCGCCGCGTCGAGGGCGTTGACCGGCCCGTTGCCGTCCGCGGCGGTGTGGAGCGTCTCGCCATCGACAGCGACCTTCACCGTCGCTTCGGCCAGGAGCTCGCGGCCGTCGCGCTGCTCGACCAGGCACGTGTAGTCGACGATCCGGAACGGGGGGGCGTAGTCGGCAGCATGCCGCCGGATCAGGAGTTCGAATGACGCCTCCGCACCCTCGAATGCGAGCCCGTCCGCCTCGAGTTGCTTGATCAGCCGCGACAGCTCGCGGGGATCGACGACGCCCTCGAGCTGGAGGCCGAGCTGCTCGGCGCGGATGGAGATATTCGCCCGACCGCCGAGCTCCGAGACCACCAGTCGCCCCGCGTTTCCCACAGCGGACGGATCGATGTGCTGGTAGCTTCGCTCGACCTTGGCCACGGCCGCCCCGTGCACGCCACCCTTGTGCGCAAAGGCGGAGCGACCCACGTACGGCTGGTAGTCGTTGGGCTTGACGTTCGCGATCTCTGCAATCGAGCGCGACAGCTCCGTCAGGCCGGGCAGATCGCCGCCACCGGCCGGGACAAGGACATGTGGCGTTTTGAGCGCCAGGTTGGCCACGATGCTGACCATGTTGGCGTTGCCGGCCCGCTCGCCGTAGCCGTTGATGGTGGCCTGCACGTGGCGCACGCCCGCCGCTACGGCCGCCATCGAGTTGGCCACGGCCAGGTCCGCGTCGTTGTGGGTGTGGATCCCCCAGGTCACGGGCGGGGCATCGCCGTCCGCCTCCAGCGTCGCGCCGACGTCGCCCACGATCCGCATCAGCTCGTCGGTCAGCGTCCCGCCGTTCGTGTCGCACAGGACGAGGGTCCGTGCGCCGGCCTGGCGGGCGGCCCGCAACGTCGCCAAGGCGTAGCCCCGATCATCGCGATAGCCGTCGAAGAAGTGCTCGGCGTCGTAGATCGCCTCGCGACCCCGATCCGCCACGAAGCCAACCGAGTCGGCGATCATGTCGAGGTTCTCCGCCCGCGTCGCACCCAGGACCTCGGTGACGTGGAGCAGCCAGCTCTTGCCAAAGATCGTGACCACGGGCGTCTCGGCGGCCACGAGTTCGCGCAGGTTGGGGTCGCCGCCGGGGCGGTTCGAGCGGTGCCGGGTGGAGCCGAACGCGGCCAGCCGTGCCGCTTCCCAGCGCATCTTGCGGGCTGCCGCGAAGAACTCGATGTCCTTGGGGTTCGAGCCGGGCCAGCCGCCCTCGATGAACGGCATCCCGTACTCGTCGAGCATCCGGGCGATGCGCAACTTGTCCGCGAGCGACAGCGTGATGTTCTCGCCCTGCGTCCCATCGCGCAGGGTCGTGTCGTACAGGACGACCGGGGCGCGGGGGGCGATGCTCGACCCCGCGGCCGTATTCACGCGGACCCGCCGCCCGGCGAGGACATGACCGGCGCGGGCGTCAGCGGCGTCGATCCGGCAAGCGCGTCGATGACGGCGGTCGCAAACGCCGCCGTCCCGACGACCCGGAGTTCCTGATCCCGATGTCCGGCGCGGGACACGTCCGCGGTTCGCCAGCCACCATCAACGGTTGCCGTCACGGCAGCTTCGATCGCGTCTGCCGCGTCCGCTCGACCCAGTGACAACCGCAGCAGCATCGCGGCGGACAGGATCGTCCCGATCGGGTTCGCCCTGTCCTGACCGGCAATGTCGGGAGCGCTGCCGTGAATCGGCTCGTAGAGCCCGAATGTCCCGTGCGCCGTCTGGCGCTCGCCGAGCGAGGCCGATGGCAACAACCCCAGCGACCCGGCGAGGACGCCTGCCTCATCGGACAGGATGTCGCCGAACAGG
>JANPDO010000067.1:0-1651 GCA_031431535.1 Chloroflexota bacterium | reverse complement strand
GCTCGCTGGTCTCCGCCGCCTTCCGCGCCAGGGCGTGCTTCCGGAGCCCGTTGGTGTAGGCGCGCCAGTGGGGCTTGCACATCCGCCCCAGGCCGTCCTTCTGGCTGGGCTGGGTCGGGAAGTCGGTCACTGGCGCCTCGTGTGCCTCGATCCCGAACTTCGCCGATCCGATGCATTTCCGCAGGTCCGCCATGTCCGTCGTCCTTTCGCTAGCCAACCCCGATCTGGCGTTGGGGCGCGCATTCATCACTCCGTGGGCGCGACGTTGCAAGGCCGAAGATCGGGGGTCGCCCGATGACGACGAAGACGCGCGTCGCCGCGGCGCCGACGACGGCATGGCGCAACCGGATCGTCGGCACCGGTGAGGAGGCGCCTGACCAGCTGCTCGCCAACCCCGGCAACTGGCGTCTCCATCCGCGCAACCAGCAGGCGGCGCTGGCCGGCGCGCTCGACACCGTCGGCTGGGTCCAGCAGGTGATGGTCAACCGGCGGACCGGCTTCGTCGTCGACGGCCACGCGCGGGTGGCGCTGGCGATCAGCCGGAACGAGCCGTCCGTGCCCGTCCTGTACGTGGACCTCTCGCCCGAGGAGGAGGCGCTGGTCCTGGCGACCCTCGATCCAATCGGGGCGATGGCGACGACCGACGAGGCCAAGCTCAACGAGCTGCTCGCCGACGTAACAGTCGACGATGCGGGCCTCCTGCGGTTGCTGGGCAACCTGGGTGCGCGCAAGCCCGGGTTCACGGATCCCGACGCCATCCCGGATGTCGGCGGCGAGTCCCTCGTCGGAGCCTGCGATGGTGCCCGCGGTGTGCGTGCCGTGATACGAGGCACCGGCGTGATCGCCGAACGTGACCCCGGGATTCGACGACCCGAGCTGGTAGGCGATCACCTTGCGGTGGGCCGGATAGTCGCCGAAGCCTGCGATCGGGAATCCGGGGTCGCGGAACTGGTTGTGGTTGGTGTTGATTCCGGAATCGGAGGTCATCACCACCTGGCCTTCGCCACGGATCCCCATGTCCCACACGCGGCGGTTGCCGTTCGTGCCGGTCTGACAGATCCACTGGCTGCTGGCATTGTCGAGCATCGGCTGCACGAACGGCTCGATCCACGCCACGTCGGGCTGCTGCGACAGCTCGGGAACGCGGTTCCCGGGCAGGGCGGCGCGCACGATCTTGTTGATTCCGTTGCTGGATTCGACGACCACCCGGCCACCCGAGGCCGTAATCGCCTGGCGCACGCCTTCGAGGTCGCCATCCTGGAACACCAGCAGACTCACCACCCGTTCCGCGACCTGGTCGAGCTCGAGACGCGGGCTCAGTTTGTACGCCGGCTGATAGGCGCCCACCCATCCGCCTTCGCCCTGCAGCGAGAACTGGCTCGATGCCTTCATGCGCACCAGGAACGTGCGGTCCGGGACATACGACACCACCCAGCCACCGGAGGCGAGGATTGACTTGCGGGTGACCTCGGGATCGGCGTCACCGTAGTAGACCAGATAGGTGCGGATGCCGACCTTGAGGCTTGCGGACTCGCGCATGCTCGATGCGAGCGGCGGCTCGCCTTGTGCGGGATCGATCGCGTACCCCGCGCGCAGCCGGATGCGATCCGGCGCGCCGCGTTCGGCGGTGCGCGCCTTGCCGATCGGCGAG
>JANPDO010000066.1:0-2629 GCA_031431535.1 Chloroflexota bacterium | reverse complement strand
GACAACCCGACGGCATGGCGCAGACGGGCAGAACCACCGCACGAGTTGCCCGCCTTCCGCGAGCGGCTGGTTGCCCTCGACATCTGGCCCGTGGCGATCCATGCACCATATCTGGTCAACCTGGCGGGTACGGACGAGGACTTCTTCGGACGCTCGGTGAGCGTGCTCGCGACGGACCTGCGGGCTGCCCCGGGGTTTGCGGCGCGATTCATGAACGTCCACATCGGATCGCATCGGGGTTCAACCGTGGAGGCGGGCACGGCGAGATTGGCGCGCGGGCTCGCCCTTGTCCTGGCTGAGGTGGATGACCATCCCGACTCGCCCATGGTCGTCCTCGAGAATTCGGCCGGCGGCGGCTCCGGCCTCGGGACCAGCGTCACCGAACTCGCGGGCATCGCGGAGGCGATTGCCGCCGTCGGGATCCCGGCAGGGAGGATCGGGTTCTGCCTGGACACGGCGCATGCCTGGGGCGCGGGAGTCGACCTGGCGAGCACGGACGAGACTGACCGCTTCCTGGCCGAGTTCGACGCCCGGATCGGGCTTTCGCGCCTCGTCATGGTCCACCTCAACGACTCGAAGTCCGAGCGAGGGTCGCGGCTCGATCGGCACGAGCACCTGGGCGCCGGCCGAATCGGTGCGGAGGGCATGGCGCACCTCCTTCGACATCCGGCGCTGGGAGATGCCGCCATGTTCCTCGAGACGCCGGGGATGGACGAGGGCTACGACGCCGTGAACATGGCGCGGGCGCGGGACCTGCTCGCGGGCCGGGCGCTGTCCGACCTGCCGCCCGGGGCCCTCACCGTGCGCGGCAGCCGGAGTCGCAGCGCGCCCGAGGAGACCACACGGGGCCTCGAGGATCCCCGGGACCCGGACGACCCGGCGCCGTGATGGCATTAAACCGGGACCGCCTGCATGCCCTGGCCGTGCCGCTGGGATTGCTCGTGTTGGCTGCTCTCCTGCGCCTGCCCGATCTTGCCACACGGGGGACCTGGGACGGAGATCAGGGCCACGACATGCTGGTTCTCCGGGCGCTCGTCCGCGATGGCGTCTGGCCGCTCCTTGGACCGCCGACCTCGATCGGCGACGTTCATCACGGCGCCCTGTACTACTACCTCCTGGCTCCGGCGGCGGCGCTGACCGGCGGTGACTCGCCACTGGCGGTGGTGTTCATGATCGCCGTGGCCGGGATCGCCGCGGTCGCCGTCACATGGTGGCTCGGACGGGCGATCGCGGGACCGGTCGCGGGGCTGGTCGCTGGCCTGGCAATGGCCGTCTCACCGGCGACGATCGATGAATCGACGTTCATCTGGAACCCGAACCTGATCGGGCTGGCGAGCGCCGTGGCGCTGGCCGGGGCGTGGCGCGCCTGGAACACGCGTCGTCCCGTCTGGTGGCTCCTCGCCGCCGCCGGAACGGCCGTCACGATGCAGTGCCACGTCCTTGGCGTGACGCTCCTGCCGATCGTCGGGGCGCTGCTCGTGGCGGACATCCGCCGCCGGCCCGGCGGCCCGGAGCGGAGGGCCGCGGTGATGGCCGGTCTGGGCGGTCTCGGGCTGATCGCGCTGAGTTTCCTGCCCCTGGTCATCCACGAGCTGACCACCGACTTTGGGGAGATCCGGGCGGCCATCGCCTACCTCGCCGGGGCTGGTGGTTCGACGGCCCAGGGACCCCTCGGGCGACTCGTCGTGATCGGCGTGAGGGTGGTTTCCTGGCCATTGATTGGCCTCATTGCCGATGCCTTCGTGGCGGCCGCGGCCGCGTTCGCGGCAGTCGCCGCGATCGTCGCGTGGCAATCCATCCTGGGCCTCGGTGCCCAACGGACCGCCGCCCGTTGGCTTGGGCTCGGGCTTGCCTGGACCGCATTGGCGCTGACCTTCGCGTCGCCCAGCCTCGCAATCGTGATCCGCGAACTGCCGAACGATCACTACCACGCGTTCGCGGACCCGCTGGTGCTGGTGCTGATCGGGATCGCCGCGGCGGCGTTGTGGCGACTCGCCAGCCCAGGCAGGATCGTCGCGCTGGTCGGTGTGGCGGCCATCGTCGGGTGGAGCGCGACGCATCTGCCGCCGGCCGTGCATCGTGACGGCGGGTATCCCGCCGCAGCCGCAGCGGCGGTGCGCATCGAGGCGGCCGCCGGACCCGGACCGATCGAGCTCCGCTCGCTACCGGATTTCAAATCCGTGGCCGCGTATGCCTACCCGTTGGTCCAGGGCGGCCGGAGTCTGCTGACGGGAGAGCGGGTCAGTTCAGCGACCCTCCTCCAGCGCGACCCAGCCATCGGGGACCCGGCCACGGCCACGGCCTCAGCCGAATCTGGCAGCCTCGTGGTGATCTGCGACCGCCTGTTCGAGGCCGCCATCGGGGCCGCGTGCGGAGGCCCGGCCGAGGCGGGCATCGTTCCGGCCGACCTGGGCGACCCGATCGATCCGGCCATGGTTTCGCTCCAGGAGTGGCCCAAGGACAAGGTGCCGCGCGGTGTGATCTCGAAGTGGGAAGATTTGGAAGGTCGGCGGCCGCGGACAGCAATCATCGAAGGCGAGCCACTTCTCGAAGGCAAGCTGCTCGCGCCCGGCCAAATCGCCGACCCGATTAGCTCGATCAAGAAGGGCATGCGGCTCAAGACGATCGC
>JANPDO010000065.1:0-11125 GCA_031431535.1 Chloroflexota bacterium | reverse complement strand
TGGAACGACTTGACAAGCGACTCCTCGAGGCGTCCAAGGACCTGGGCGCCGGCAGGCTGGCGACATTCCGGCAGGTGACGATCCCGCTCAGTGCCGCGGGCCTGCTGAGTGGCGTCATGCTGGTCTTCATCCCGATCATGGGCGAATACATCATCCCGGCCCTGCTCGGCGGCGGGAAGGTCTTTTTCATCGGCAACGCGCTTGTCGACCTGTTCCTCCAATCCCGCAACTGGCCATTCGGGTCCGCGGCGGCGATCGTGCTGATCCTGGTCATCCTCGCATCGGTCAGCCTGTACCTGTGGCTGGGGTCGCGAGGCCAGGTGCGGCGCGACGTGTCGATCCTGTGAGCCAGGGAACGGTGCCTGGCACGCCCTCCGGCCGGCCTGCGTTCGACCGCGCCGGTCGCTGGGTCGACCGCCTCCTACGGTGGCACGCCGCACTGGTCTTTCTCTTCCTGTACGTCCCGATAAGCCTCGTCGTCATGTTCAGCTTCAATGCCGGAGAGCGAACTGGCGAGCTTCGAGGGCTGTCACTGCGCTGGTACGCCCATGCCCTCGACGACAGGTTCGCCATGGCGGCGCTCCGCAACAGCCTGGTCGTCGGAGCGTGGACCTCGATCCTGGCGACGTCGTTCGGGACGATCGCGGCGCTCGCGCTCCAGAGAACCCCACGGACCGTTCGCGCGGCGTTCGATGCGATCACCTACATCGCGATCATCATCCCGGGGATCGTCATTGGGATCGCAACTTTGATCTTCTTCGTCAACCTATTCGGCTGGTTGAACCCGTGGCTGGACTTCATCTGGACGAGCGCGGGTCTGGGTACCTCGCCGACCATCGGAACCGGCCTGCACACGATCGTGGCATCACACGTCCTGTTCACGATGGCGATCGTGATGGTCCTGGTCCGCGCACGACTGGCCGGGATGGATCGATCGCTCACGGATGCATCGTTCGATCTATTCGCCCCGCCGCTTCGGACGTTCGTCCAGGTCACGCTGCCGCAGCTGTGGCCGGCGATCATCACGGGTGCGCTCCTCGCGTTCACGTTCAGCTTCGACGACTACGTCATCGCATCGTTCGTGGCGGGCCCGGGCCAGCCGACGCTGCCGATGTACGTGTTCGCCTCGATACGGCGCGGCATCACGCCGGAGATCAATGCGATCGCAAGCATGGTTCTCGCGGTCACCGTCACGGCCCTCGTGATCGTCGGCGTGGTCTACCGGCGGCAGGCTCGGCAGGGTCGGACCGACGAACGATGGCCGAGCACGCCACAGTGATCCGGACGAAGCTGTCGACGGACGGTCGGAGCGCGGGTCAATGGCTCCAGAAGCCGGTTGGGCGGCTCAACGCCCTTGTTTCCTGCCACAAGTGCAGCGAGTGCACCCTCGCGTCGACGTGCGCATCTGGGCCTGCGACCGCCGCCAAGGTGCGCCCGGCGCACATTTGTCAGGAAGTTTCGAGATCAAAGGCGTACGCGGCGCCCGGCTCCCGGCCTCCGCCGCTGTGTGAAAGGCGAGGGCGGCGTCGGCGCGGCGTCAGCGTTTGCCGCACCGACGGCGGCAGGTTCGGAGGCGTGGGCGGCGGGTTCGGGGGCGCGGACGGGTCCCGGCCTCCCGGGGCGCGGGCGGCTGGTTCGAGCCCGAGCCGCGAACCCTCAGGCGACTGGCATCGGCTCCGGTAATCCTGCGTCGGAGGCCAGCAGGGCCGCCTTGTCCGTTCGCTCCCACGGCAGGTCGAGATCCGGCCGCCCGAAATGCCCATAGGCGGCGGTCTGCTGGTAGATCGGCCTGCGCAGGTCGAGCGCGGCGATGATCGATGCCGGTCGCAGGTCGAAGTGGCGCTCGATCAGGGCCTGGATCGCAGCATCCTCGATCTGCCCGGTCCCGAACGAGTCGACCGAGAAGCTGATCGGCCGCGCGATCCCGATGCCGTACGCGACCTCCACCTCGAAGCGGTCGGCGAGCCCAGCGGCCACCACGTTCTTCGCCACCCAGCGCGCGGCGTAGGCCGCCGAGCGATCCACCTTGGTCGGGTCCTTGCCGGAAAAGGCGCCGCCACCATGGCGTGCCATCCCGCCGTAACTGTCGACGATGATCTTGCGCCCCGTCAGGCCAGCATCGCCCATCGGGCCACCGGTCACGAACCGCCCGGTCGGGTTGACATGCATGATCGGGTCCGTCTCGCGCAACTCCACCGGGATGGACGGTCGGATGACGGTCTCGACGATCTCTGAGCGCAGACGTTCGATCCGCACATCCGGGTCGTGCTGGGCTGACACGACCACGGTTCGGACGCGCTTCGCTACGCCGCGCTCGTACTCGACGGTCACCTGGGTCTTGCCATCGGGCCGCAGATACGGCAACTGGCCGGACTTGCGGACCTCAGCCAGACGGCGCGCCATGCGATGCGCCAGGGCGATCGGCAAGGGCATCAACTCCGGGGTCTCACGGCAGGCGAACCCGAACATCATGCCCTGGTCGCCGGCTCCGAGCTCATAGGCAGGAGCGGCGTCGTCGCGGACCTCGAGCGCCGAGTTGACGCCCTGGGCAATATCCGGCGACTGCTCCTTGACCGAGACGAGCGTCCCGCAGGTCAGGTAATCGAACCCGTAGTCGGCCCGGGTGTAGCCGATATCGCGCACGGTCTCACGCACGACGGCCTGGAGATCCACGTACGTGTTTGTCGAGATCTCGCCGAGGACCACGACAAGACCGGTGGTCGTGGCCGCCTCGCACGCAACGCGCGCCCAGGGGTCCTGGCGAATGATGGCGTCGAGGATGGCATCGGAGACCTGGTCACACAGTTTGTCCGGGTGACCTTCGGTGACCGATTCGGAGGTGAACAGGTAATGGGCAGCGTCGACGATGCTCATGGCGCGGAGCCTAGCATGGCGCGCTCGGAGCCCCGCATGACCCGTTTGTACGGTTCAGGTCCCGTGTTGCTCAGGTCCCGTGCTGCCACGATGACACGTAGGCGGCCTGCTCCTCGGTCATCGCATCGAGAGTGATGCCCAGGGCGGCGAGCTTCAGTCGGGCGACCTCGGCATCGATCGCCTCGGGTACGACATAGACCCGGGGCTCCAGTTCCGCGTGGTGGAGCGCGACATATTCGGCCGAGAGGGCCTGGTTGGCGAAACTCATGTCCATGACCGCGGCCGGGTGACCCTCGGCGGCGCTGAGATTCACCAGGCGGCCCTCCGCGATGAGGTTGAGCCGCTTTCCGCCCAGGTCGAACTCCTGGACGTTGTCGCGGACCTCCCGGACGTGGCCCTCGGCCATCGCCCGCAGGGCGCCGAGGTCCAGCTCGGCGTCGAAGTGCCCCGAGTTGGCCATGATCGCTCCATCGCGCATCGCCGCGAAATGCTCGCGGCGGAACACGTTGACGTTGCCCGTGGCGGTGATGAACAACTCGCCCCAGGCTGCCGCGTCGCCCACGGTCTTGACCTGGTAGCCGTCCATCAGCGCTTCGAGCGCTCGGACCGGATCGACCTCGATCACGGCGACGTGGGCGCCGTGGCCGGCCATCCGCGCGGCGATCCCCTTGCCCACCCAGCCGTACCCGGCGACCACGACCTGGCGGCCGGCGATCAGGATGTTGGTCGCGCGCAGGATTCCATCCAGGGTGCTCTGGCCCGTCCCGTAGCGGTTGTCGAAGAGGTGCTTGGTCTTGGCCTCGTTGACCGCGATGACCGGAAAGCCGAGTGCCCGATCCGCGGCCATGGCGCGCAGGCGGATCACCCCGGTGGTGGTCTCCTCCGTGCCGGCCAGCACTTCCTTGACCTGACTCGGACGCGACGTGTGAATGAGCGAGACGAGGTCGCAGCCGTCATCCATGGTGAGTTGGGGGTGCGTGTCCGCGACCGCGTTGAGGTGGGCGTAGTAGGTGTCGCGGTCCTCGCCACGGCGGGCGTAGGTCGCGATCCCGTAGGCGGTCACGAGCGCCGCTGCCACGTCATCCTTGGTCGACAGCGGGTTGCTCGCCGCAAGGACGACATCCGCGCCACCCGCCTTGAGCGTCCGCATGAGGTTGGCCGTCTCGGTGGTCACGTGCAGACATGCCCCAATCCGGAGGCCCGCCAGGGGCCGCTCTCGCTCGAAGCGCTCGCGGATCAGACGCAGCACGGGCATCTCGCGCTCGGCCCATTCGATCCGGCGGACGCCCTCGGCCGCGAGGCCGAGATCGGTGACGTCGTGGGCAGGCGGGCTCGTGGTGCTGGTCATCGAGGGTCGATCTCCTTGCGCGCGAACAGGCGCCGCAGTGGCGCGCTGATGGATGGCCATGGTGAACCGAGGCGATGGACGAGGCGCTCCTCAAAGCGCAGGTGCTCCGTGTAGCCAAGGCGTCGGTAAGCGCCGAGCGCTGGCGGGTTGTCGGCGCGAACGTTGAGGGCGACCTGGTCGCAGTCGCGCAACAATTCGGCGGTCACGGCGCCGGTCACCGCGGTGGCGAACCCGCGGCCGCGGTAATCCGGCCTGGTCAGGACGTTGCCGACCATCGCCAGCCGCGCCGTCCGGCTCACGACATGCGTGCCTGCCGCGGCGATGAGCTGGCCATTGACGCGCATGCCGTAGTAGACACCCTCGGCCACGGTTGCCGGAGGGAGCCACGACGCAAACCCGAGCTGGTAGAGCCGGTTCAAGTCACCGATCTCCGACGGGAGCAGCCGGTCCACGGTCGCCGGATAGGGCCGGAAACGGGTCCTGTCGACCCACATCCGGACCATCATCGGCCCGGGATCGACCCGATAGACCGTCTCGATCGCGGGCAGCACACCGGATGGGACGGCCACATAGGCGAGGCGAGGATGGATGACGTCACGCAACACGGCCTCGATCCCGTCCTGGCGACCCATCACGAACAGCGGTTGCGGCGTCGGGCCGTTGTATTCGAGGACGACCGCGACGGGTGTATCGCCGTCCCGGGCGAGCCCCCAGCGCGTCCGATTGAACTCGCGCTCCTCGAGGTCGCAGATCGGATACGCCGCATAGAGCCGATCGCCCTCGAGGAACGCCCTGAGCAGGGAGCGGTCCGTCGTGGAGCGGGCGACGATCGAATCGCGACGACGGAGCGCAATCGACGCCATCAGCCGTGCGTCCCGGCGCTCGCCGAGGACCTCATCGCGCCAGACCCATGGCCCCGGCCTCGCGGGCGGCCGCACGGCGCGCGTTCGAGCGTTCCGTGGCATCGGCCAGACCTGCCTCGTACGGACCGCGGAGCACGCCCTCCTCGGTGACGATTCCGCTGATCAGCTCGGCCGGGGTCACGTCGAACGCCGGGTTGCGGACTTCCGTCCCGGGTGGTGCGATCCGCACTCCACGAAACTCGAGCACCTCGATCGCCTTGCGCTCCTCGATCACGATCGCCGCACCATTGGGCGTGGCCAGGTCCACCGAGCTGGTCGGCGCGCAAACCAGGAACGGGATGTCGTGGCGCGCTGCCAGCACGGCGAGCGTGTAGGTCCCCACCTTGTTGGCCGTGTCGCCATTGGCTGCGACGCGATCCGCCCCGACCAGGATCACGTCGACCTCTCCCTGGGCCATCAAGTGGCCGGCCGCGACGTCGGGAATGAGCGTATGCGGCACGCCGGCCTGGGCGAGTTCCCAGGCGGTGAGCCGGGCGCCCTGGAGATATGGGCGGGTTTCGTCGACCCAGACGTGGATCGGGCGGGCGGCGTGGTGGGCCGCCTGGACCACGCCCAGGGCGGTCCCGAACTGGCCGCAGGCGAGAGGTCCCGTGTTGCAGTGGGTCAGGATCCGCACGGGCCGCCCGTCCGGCGCCGGCAGCACATCCAGCCCGAAGGCGGCCAGTCGGCCGTGGTCCGTGGTCGCCTCCATGACCATGGCGTCCGTCTCCTCGCGCATCGCGTCGGCGATCGCATCGCCGTCCTCGGTCAGCTCGCCGATCTCCGTGTAGCGAGCCATCACCCGCTCCACCGCCCAGCGCAGGTTGACCGCCGTTGGTCTCGCGTTGATCAACGCGTTGGCCGACCCGCGCAGCGTCGCCCGGCGGGCGTACGGACGGGAGGTCCGCAGTCGATCGGCCGAGAAGGCCAGACCGATGGCGGCGGCCTGCCCGATGGCCGGCGCCCCGCGAACGATCATCTCGCGGATCGCGTAGGCCACCTCGCCGGCCGATCGGCACGGGTACTCGACCAAAGCGTCCGGCAGTTTGCGCTGATCGATGAGGATCAGGACGCCGTCCTCCTCGCGAAAGGCGGTCCGAAAACCGCTCGGCCCGGAGGCGGAACCGGACGCACCCCCGGAGCCGCCCAAGGAACGGTCCCCGGACCCGACGACTGGCGGAAGGGCGGTCGATGCGGGATCGAGGATCGCGCTGGCAGCCTCAGCCGATGCGCGCTGCAGCACCTGCGCCGCGCCGGCCACCGTGGCGGCCGTATGGATCAGCTCGCCCGCGAACGCTCGAAAGAATCGCCTCCGGCCCAGGTCCGCCTCTGCGGGTTTCGAGGCGCTCGCTTCGGTCGGTGGCGGCGTCGTGCCGTTGGCCGACGGGGCATCGGCTGGATCGGTCAACGCCCTGGCCTCGGCCGACTGGCTGTCAATACTTGACGACGCTCGTGACTCGCCGGCCGTCGAGCCGATCGCGACCTTTGAGGAACTCCAGTTCCACCAGGAAGGCGAGGCCGACGACCTCGCCCTTGAGCCGTTCGACGAGTTCGATCGTCCCATGGACCGTGCCGCCGGTCGCCAGCAAGTCATCGACGATGAGGACCTTCTGCCCGGCGTGGATCGCGTCGCGGTGGATCTCGAGCGTATTGGACCCGTACTCGAGCGCGTACTCGACGCTGATCGTCTCGGCCGGGAGCTTGCCGAGCTTGCGCACCGGGACCAGCCCGGCCTCGAGCTGATAGGCCATCGGGGCGCTGAAGATGAAACCGCGCGACTCCATGCCCACCACGAGGTCGATGCGCTCGCCGGCGTACGGCGCCAGCATCAGATCGATCGACTCCTTGTAGGCCGCTGGGTCTTTGAGCAGCGTCGTGATGTCGTAGAAGAGGATGCCGGGCTTTGGAAAGTCCGGGACCTCGCGAATCTTCGCGCGGAGCTCCTCGGATGACATCAGGCGGTGGACCTCCTGTGGATCGAGCTGGGCGAGGACGGCGCGGCGTGGCCGCCCATGAGCCGTGGCCGGCCGTGCCTGACCGTCGCGAAGTCTACCGCAGGGCGGGCGTCGGGCTGACGGCCGTACCTCGAACCCGAAGCCGGGTGCTCAGGGCGACGCCGAGCACAGCCATGGCGGCGGCGAGCCCAAAGCCGAGCGCGAGTCCGGAGGCCGGATCAGTCCCCTCGCGGACGGATGCGGCGACGAGGGCGCCGGTTAATCCTGTGCCAAGAGCGGTGCCCAGGGAATCGGTCAGCGACAGCGCCGACGATGCCGAGCCCTGTTCGCCCGGTGCCGCGACCTTGAGCACGATCAGGGTCATCGGGGAATAGGCAAGGCCCATCCCCAGACCCGCGAGGCTGATGGCCGGAACGGCCAGCCAGGTCGGGACCAGTGGGTTCAGGACGAGGCCGAATGCGGCCAGGCCCGCAGCCACGACCGCGAGCCCCAGCGTGATGAACCGTTCCGGCGCCACCTGGTGGGAGCGACGAGCCTGGACCCACGAACCGGCCGTCCAGGTGACGGTGGCCGCGGTCAGGCTGATGCCCGCCTCGATGACGGACAGACCGCGCCACTCGACCAGGGTCAGCGCGACGTAGGCATCCACGCCAAAGAACGCGAAGGTCGCAACACCGCGCAGGAGGACGGCCGTTGGAAGGCCACGGGCCGAGCGGAGCGTGCCCCGTGGGGTCAACCGCTGCAGTGCCGGCAGCCCGAGCAGCGCACCGACAACCACGAGGCTCACCGCCAGCGTCGTATTCCCGGTCCCGAGGCCGGTCAGGATCAACCCCGTCCCAACCGCGACGAGCACGGCGAGCGGCAGCCGACGACGTAGTGAGGCGGCAGCCGCGTGCTCGGCCGCATCGGCGCCCGCCGACGGTGCCGCGTCGATCCGGGCGACCTCGGGGAAGGCGATCAGGACCGCGACGCCGATCAGCGGCAGCAGCCCAAGAAAGACGGCGCGCCAGCCGAGGAACTCGCCAACTAGCCCGGCAATGACCGGGCCGAGGACGCCGGGGAGGACCCACGCGGTCGAGAGCATCGCGAACATCCTGGGGCGCTGCCGCTCCGTCAGGCGCCGGCCAATGGCCACGTACGCGATCGGCGGGATCGTTCCGGCGCCGAGACCCTGCAGGAAGCGGGCGAAGACCAGCACCTCCATCGATGGGGCCAGCCCGCCTGCCGCCAGCCCGACGGCGAACAGCACGAGGCCGAGGCTGAACGGGAGCGCAAGCCCGCGCCGGTCGATGAGGCCACCTGCCAGCACGATTCCGATCAGCGATCCGAGCATGAACGAGGTGAACACCCAGCCGTACAGGTCAAGGCGGCCGAAGTCGCGGGCCACGATGGGCATGACCGTCGAGATCGCAAGCGCCTCGAAGGCGACCAGGGTGATCGTGAGCACAAGCCCGATCGTCAGCGCCCGATTGCGCGGTGAGAGCAGTCCCTCCTCGCGGGTCGGGCGGAGGTCGCCGGTCGCGTGCGGACGGCCTGGATCTGCGTGGGGACTACCTCGATCCGGGTCCTCGACCGCTTCCGGGTGGCCGATCACGTGCCAGCCCCCAACCGGGCAACGATCGCCTGGGTGAGCTGCCAGGCGCGCGCCGGCTGCGCCGGCGCGCGCACCCGGACCTGGCTGCTCGCGAAGACGATGTCCGTCGGGCGAACACCCGGGAGCCCCGGGCCAGCGAGCAGCCGCATGGCTGTCGCCCGAGTGAGGCCGGCTCCGAACCGAACCACCAGCCAGCCCTCCTCACGGGAGATCGACTGGACTCCGGCCGCTTCCGCCTGCATCCGCAGCTCGGCCACTTCGATGAGCCGGGCGACCGGCGCGGGCAGCTCCCCGAAGCGGTCCTGCACCTCCCCGCGGAAGGCAGCCAGGTCCCCCGGGGTCCGCGCGCGCGCAAGGCGTCGATAGAGCTCCAGCTTCTGGGCCTCGTCGGGAACGTAGGTGGCCGGCAGGTTGGCCTCAACCGGAAGATCTACCACGGCGTGCGCCGGCTCGACGGTTGGCGCCCGACCTTCGAATGTCGCCTTGCGTGACTCGACGGCCTCCGCCAGCAGGCGCGTGTAGAGATCGAACCCGACCGCGGCCATATGGCCGGACTGCTCGCCGCCCAGGATGTTCCCGGCGCCCCGGATCTCCAGGTCTGACAGCGCGATCTGGAAGCCGGCCCCGAGTTCCGACGCGTTGAAGATGGCCTGCAGCCGCTTGCGTGCCTCGTCGGACAGCCGCTCACGGCGTCGATAGAGCAGGTACGCGTAGGCCCGCCGGCTGCTCCGACCCACCCGCCCACGAAGCTGGTAGAGCTGCGCCAGCCCGAGCGTGTCGGCGCGGTCGATGATGATCGTGTTGGCATTGGGAATGTCCAGCCCGGATTCGATGATCGTGGTGCACACCAGGACATCGGCGGCGCCGTCGGCAAAGGCGATCATCACCTTCTCGAGGGCGCCTTCGGCCATCTGGCCGTGCCCGACGACGACACGAGCGCCCGGCAGAAGCCGGCGCAGTTGTTCCGCCTGCGCCTCGATCGTCTCGACCCGGTTGTGGACGTAGAAGACCTGACCGCCCCTGTCGAGCTCGCGCAGGATCGCATCGCGAACCAGCCCGGAGGACGCCTCCGCTACCCGGGTCTGGATCGGCAGACGATCCTCGGGCGGCGTCTCGATGACCGACATGTCGCGGATCCCGGCAAGCGCCAGATTGAGCGTCCGGGGGATCGGGGTAGCGGACAGGGTCAGGACATCGACCTCGCGCTTGAGCCGCTTGAGACGCTCCTTGGCGGCCACCCCGAAGCGCTGCTCCTCGTCGACGACCACGAGGCCCAGGTCCTTGAACGACACGTCCTTCGACAGGAGCCGATGGGTCCCGATCACGAGATCGACCGTGCCGTCGGCGAGACCCGTGACCGTCGCCGCCTGCGCCGCCGTCGAGACGAAGCGGGACAGGAGCCGCACTTCCAGCGGGAAGGCCGCGAAGCGCTGGGAGAAGGTGGAGTGGTGCTGCGCGGCGAGGACCGTCGTTGGCACGAGCACCGCCACCTGCTTGCCGTCCTGGATCGCCTTGAAGGCCGCGCGCAGGGCCACCTCGGTCTTGCCATAGCCGACGTCGCCGACGACCAGCCGATCCATCGGGCGGACCAGCTCCATGTCCGACTTGACCTCGGCGGCGGCGCGCAGTTGATCGATCGTCTCTTCGTACGGGAAGGAGGCCTCCATCTCCGCCTGCCACGGCGTGTCATCGCCGAAGGCGTGGCCGCGGGCGGCGGCGCGGGTGGCATACAGCTCGAGCAGTTCCTCCGCCAGGTCGTCCACCGCTTTGCGAACTCGCTGCTTGGCCCTGAGCCACTCGGTGCCGCCCAGCTTCGAGAGCGCGGGCCGCTCGCCGCCGGAGTAGCGCGACACCCGGGCGATCTGTTCCACCGGCACGAAGATCCGGTCGCCGCCGGCGAACGAGAGTTCCAGGTAGTCGCGCTCCTCGCCGCTGGCGCCGCGCTGGAGCATCCGCTCGTAGCGGGCCACGCCATGATCGATATGGACGACGAGGTCGCCCGGCGTGAGTCGCTCCAGGATGTCGCGCGGGACCACTCTCCGGAGGGCACGCGGCCGGCGGACCCTGACCGTGCCGAACAGCTCCCGGTCAGTCACAAATGCCAGGCCGTCGGGGCCGCCTATGAAGCCGCCGTTGAGGCTGCGATCGACCATCGCCACGGCCCCGGGCGGCGGCACCTCCCCCATCCGCCCGACGACACCGACCGGTCGACCAGATTCTGCGAGGAGGTCGGCGAGCCGCGGCGCCTGGTCGGAGGCGATGACGATGCGGGCGCCGTCGGCCGCCCACGTCGCGATCGATTCGGCGAATCGGCTGGCGCGACCGGGCGGCAGGACCGGCACGCGCCAGCCGAACGGATCACCGGACGACAGCCCTCCCCAGGCGATCGTCACGTCCTGCGCCGGGGCCGACTCCCACGTGAGTTCGAGGGTGCGGGCGGCCCCCAAACGCC
>JANPDO010000064.1:0-1618 GCA_031431535.1 Chloroflexota bacterium | reverse complement strand
GTCGACGCCAGGGCGCGGGTGTGCGTCCGCCAGTCCTTCTATTCCGTTCCCGCGCGCTACGCGGGCCGGCGACTGACTGCCCGGATCGGGGGCACCGTGATCGAGGCCTGCGATGCCGGACGGGTCGTCGCCCGCCACGAGCGCAGCGTCGTGCGTGGGAGCCAGACCCTGGTCCTCGACCACTACCTCGAGATCCTTGCCCGCAAGCCCGGAGCGATGCCGGGAGCACTCGCGACGTACCAGGCCCGCGAAGGCGGCGTGCTCACGGCGGCGCACGAGCAGTTCTGGGCCCGGGCGCGTCGGCGCCTTGGCGACGCGGGCGGGACGCGGGCGCTGATCGAGGTCCTGTTGCTGCACCGGGGGCTCCCGTTCCCCGCGGTCCACGCGGCGCTCGAGGCCGTGAACTCCGCGGGCTCGGCCGATCCCGCCCTCGTGGCCATCGAGGCGCGCCGGATCACCGAGCGGCGCGGGCCCACGGGCTCGACCGTCCCCGCGTCGGGCCACCTGCGGCGCTTCGACCGCGAGGCGCCCGTCCTCACGGTCTATGACGGCCTGCTCGCGGGAGCCCGGAGGTGAGGGGCCTGACCGAGGAGGCCGCGGCGGTCGCGATCGATGTCGCCACGCGGGTGCTGCACCTGCCCACCGTCCGATCATCCGCTGACGAGCTCGCCAGCGCGGCGGTTCGCGACAGGATCACCCACCGGGCCTATCTCGCCGAGCTGCTGGTGGCCGAGGTCGACGACCGCGAGGGCCGGCGGCGGGAACGTCGGATCGCCGAGGCCCGGTTCCCGCGCATGAAACGTCTCGCCGAGTTCGACCTCGGCGCCACCCCGTCGATCGAGCCTGCGGTTCTGGGCACCCTGGCCCAGGGTGCCTGGATCCGTGCGGGCGAGCCAGTCGTCCTCCTTGGCGACAGCGGGACAGGCAAGACCCACCTGCTGATCGGTCTCGGGATCGCCGCCTGCGAGCTGGGGCTGCGGGTCCGCTACGTGACCGCGGCGGCCCTCGTCAACGAGCTCGTCGAGGCCGAGGACGAGCGCGAGCTGTCCAAGGTCGTGGGCAGGTACGGGCGCCTCGACCTGCTGTGCCTCGACGAGCTCGGGTACCTGCACCTCGACCGGCGGGGTGCCGAGCTGCTGTTCCAGGTGCTGACCGAGCGCGACGAGCGGGCGTCGATCGCGGTCGCCTCCAACGCCCCGTTCAGCGAGTGGGGCCAGACGTTCACCGACCCGAGGCTTGCCGGCGCGGTCGTCGACCGGCTCACCTTCCGGGCCCACATTCTCGAGACCGGGTCCGCGTCCTACCGGCTGCGGACCAGCCAGGCGAAGCGGAAGGAGGCACCGCCAGCGGACTGATCACCGACCCGATCGAAGGTCAACCAATCGGTCGGGGGTGGGGCCAGTTCTGGTGATCACGGCGGGGCCAGTTGACATGATCATTCCCACCGATCGACTGATCGGATGCTCTGAGGCGGGCCGGTGTCACTCTCCGGCGTTGCCGAAGGTCGCCCGCCCGGCCATTCGATACGTCAGGAGCGTCACGCCGGACGGCACCGACCGCGACTCGACCAATTCCAGGTTGTGCGTCTGGCCGCGCTCCGGGAAGAGCCGAAGCCCCT
>JANPDO010000063.1:0-6736 GCA_031431535.1 Chloroflexota bacterium | reverse complement strand
CGGGGGTCCAGCTGGGCGTGTCGCGACGCCATCGGCGTACGTAGGGAGCCGGACGCGCTGGCGCTGCTCGAGCGCCTGCTCGACGGGACGCCCGAACCGGTCCTCCTCGCCGTCCTGCATCGGCGCGTGCGGGAACTGCTGGAGCTCGGAGACCGGGTCCGCGGCGGCGAACGGCTGCCGGCGGCCGCCAGGGCGATGGGGATCGCCAACGAGTTTCGGGCCAAGACACTCTTCGCCCAGTCGAGGTCATGGACCTCAGACGAACTCACCGAGGCGCTCGACGGGCTGGTCGACCTCGACGCGATGGTCAAGGGGGCTCCCGGGGCGGGACAGGACGAAGCGCAGCGGCGCCTGGCGTTCAGCCTGTGGGTGATGGACCGCGTGACCCGCGCGCGTGCTCCGCTCACGCGCGGCGCCTGACAACTCGTCAGTGCCGGGCGCTCAGTCGGCGGCGGACCAGGCCTGTTCCTGGATGACCAGATCGCTTTCGATGGCGAAGACGCAGCGGCCCTCCCCGAGATCGAGCAGTTCGATCAGGGCGGGGTCAATATAGAGCTGCGAGCAGTCCTCACATAGTCCGCCGGGGATCCCGAAGCACAACCGCTCGCTCCGGTCGGGCAGGCGGAACGTGGTATCGAATCGCGTCGTGATCAGGCGGCGGCTGCAGGTGGGACAACGGTCCCGGAGCTCTGACATGGCGCGATCCTACGGCGGGCCTCGCCCTGCCCGGCATGACCCGACGGTACCCTGCGACCCCCGTACGAGATCGTGCCTCGAACGGCCAAAGGTCTGACTGACAGGTCGCGGTTATTGCACCCGCAGGACCGTACGCGCCTCCGACCAGTGCTTCTCGAGGCTGTAGTAGTCGCGCTCTGGCGGCGTGAAGATGTGAACGATCACCGACCCGAAATCGACCAGCACCCAGTGCGACGCCGAGGTCCCTTCGCGCCCGACGGGCTTGATCCGTTCGTCCCGAAGGCCGCCGATGACGCCGCTCGCGATCGCCTCGAGCTGACGCTCCGAACCGCCGGAACAGATGACAAAGTAGTCGGCCATCGTCGTCAGTCCGCCGAGATCCAGCAGCACGATATCGGCGGCCTTCTTGTCCTCGGCCAGCTCGACGATGCGGCGGGCAAGGTCCAGGGGCGGCCGTTCGATCGCCTTTGGCGGGAGGGCACGTTTGGGCAGCCCGTCTGCATTGGGGCCGGTCAGCGTTTCGGCGGGGACGGCGGGATCGGTCACGATTGGGCGTTCCTCCTCGGGTTCCGGTAGAGGCCATGTTCGTCGATGTAGGCCGCCACCGCATCCGGCACGAGGTAGCGGAGCGATCGACCCAGTGCGGAGCGGCGTCGCAGGTCGGAGGCCGACAGCCGGACATGCGGTCCATCCAACAGGATCACGCGCTCGGCGAGGTCCCGGAAGTGCTCGACTGCCAGGTCCGTCGTGGCCTCCGGGTAGCCGTCGCGCGGCGCAACGGCGACCCGTGCCAGATCCAGGATGCGTCTGGGATCACGCCATGTCGGGAGGCCCGCAAACGCATCGGCCGACAGGATCAGGGTGAAGTCAGGGTTTTCGCCCCTTGCCAGGGCGGCCGCATGAAGCGCCTCGAGCGTATCCACGGTAAATGACGGTCCGACTCGGTCCAGTTCCATTCGTTCGACCGTGAATCGGTCATCGCCCGCGATCGCCAGTTGGACCATGGCGAGTCGATCGGCGGTGGGTGTCACGACCTGGTCGGGCTTGTGCGGCGGCTGGCCGGCCGGGACGAAGAGGACGCGCGCCAGCCCGAGTGCCTCGAACGCTTCCTGGGCAACCGCCAGGTGCGCGACGTGGATCGGGTCGAATGTTCCGCCGAACACCCCGGTTGACCTTGCGATTTCGGTCACACGCGCTCCCAGGGTTGAGCCTCCCATTCGAGTTCGACCGATCCAATCCGGACCGGATCGCCGGCGGAGACCCCGGCGCGGCGGAGCTCCCGGTCGATCCCCTGGCGGGCCAGTTCGCGCTGGAACCGCTCGGCCGATTCCTCGACATCGAAGTTGGTCTGGGCAGCCGAGCGCTCGATCCGGCGGCCGCGGACGCGGAGGACCCCGTCGGGATCGCGCTCGACGCTGAACCCATCGTTCATCGCTTCGATTCGATGCACGACAACCCCCGCCGGCTCGGGCGGCTCAGCGAACTCAGCGGCAGCCGGCAGGAGCCCCGCGATCCGGTCGCGGAACGGACCCACATCGCGGCCGTGCGCGGCGGACAGGGCGACCGCCTCCACCTGCTCCGCGGCGCGTGCGCGCTCGAATGCCGGCCAGGCCGCCTGGGCTGCTGGCAGATCCATCTTGTTGAACGCGACCAGCATCGGCTTGGCGAGCAGCGCGGGGTCGTGGGCGCGAAGCTCCCCCCGGATCACCTCGTAGTCCCACTCGGGATCGCGCGCCCCGCCGTCGATCACATGGACCAGGACCCGCGTCCGCTCGACGTGTCGAAGAAACGCGTGACCCAATCCCGCACCGCTGCTGGCACCCTCGATCAGGCCAGGAACGTCTGCGATCGTGGGGCGCCGCTCGTCTTCTTCGCCGAGGTCCATGACCCCGAGATTCGGCTCGAGGGTCGTGAACGGGTAGTCGGCGATCTTCGGCTGGGCGGCGGTGACTGCTGCCAGGATCGTCAACTTGCCGGCATTGGGCAGCCCGACGAGCCCGACGTCTGCGATTAACCGCAGTTCGAGCCGCAGCCAGGCCTCGACGCCCGGCTCACCCTTCTGGGCGTGCTTCGGTGCCTGGTGGGTGGAGGACTTGAAATGGGTGTTGCCGAGGCCCCCGCGACCGCCGGCCGCGACCAGCACGATCTGCCCGACCGCCACCAGGTCCGCAGTCAGCTCCCCCGTTTCGTCGCCGTAGACGGCGGTCCCGGGTGGTACGTCGAGGATCAAGTCATCCCCCGCGCGACCATGGCGCCGAGCCCGGGTGCCGCGACTACCCGGTGTCGCGCGGTAGTGGCGCTTCTGCGAAAAGTCACGAAGCGTCGTCTGGCCGGCGTCGACGCGAAGGAAGATTGAACCGCCGCGGCCGCCGTCCCCGCCATCTGGTCCGCCGCGCGGCACGTGCGCCTCCTGGCGGAAGGTCGCGGCCCCATCGCCACCATCGCCGGCGCGGACCCAGATCTTCACGCGGTCAAGGAACATCAGGGCCATTCTCGCACGGGGATGGCGTTGCGCCGCCCCACGACCGCCGGGCGGCGGGAGCCGGTCAGCCGGGGTGGATCAGAGGTACTTGAGCGGGTTGACCGGAGTGCCCTGGTGCGGCAGCCCCACCCAGACCTCGAGATGGAGGTGCGAGCCGGTCGACCAGCCACTGGACCCGACGCGGCCAACCCGCTGGCCGGCCGAGACCGCCTGCCCGCTGCCCACCGACACCGCCGACATGTGGTTGTACGTGGTGTAGAGCCCGGAGCCGTGGGCAACCCAGACCTGGTACCCGCCGCCGTTGCCCTTCCAGCCCGCGAAGATGACCGTCCCCTCCGCGGTCGAGCGCACGGTGGACCCATAATCGGCCGCGATGTCCAGCCCATAGTGCCCGTAGCGGTAGTACTGGCTGATGTAGTTGCCGCCGCCGACCACCGGCCAACGGAACGCACCACCGCTGTAGTTGGCTGGCGGCCGGACTGAACCTCCCCCGCCACCGCCCGATGACGCGGCGCGCGGCTGTGGCTTTGGAACGGGGATCCCCTTGCCGATAGCGCCGGGGATCGCCAGGACCTGCCCGACCACCAGATTGGGATCGGTCAGCTGATTGGCCGCGAGAATGTCGGCCTCGTCAACGTCGAAACGGGCAGCCAGACCGGCGAGCGTGTCGGACGTCTTGACGGTGAGGACGAGACCACTGACCGGAGGGATCTTCAGAACCTGTCCCAGCCGAAGGTCGTCCTTGGAGGTAAGGCTGTTCGCCCACCACAGGGTCATCATCGAAACGCCGAACTTCGAGGCGATCCCGGTGAGCGTGTCGCCGCCCTTGACCTTGTACGTCTCAATCAGAGCACTGCCGTCGGCCACGGTCGTCCTGACCGCGACCGGCTTGAGCAGGGTTCCATCGTCAAGGTATGGGCCGGACGCGTGGGCTTCCGCGGGCGCAGCGGCGGCCTCGGCGACTCCGGCGGCCTCGGCGACTCCGGCGGCCTCGGCGACTCCTTCCGGCGCCGCCCCGCCCAGGGACCGCAGCCCGGCAACTGAACCCGTCGCTTCCGATGAGCCGATCCGGGTGGCCTGGAGGCCCTCGATCGCCAGCCAGTCGGGTGGCGGTTCGGCCTCGGTGATCGTGCCCCCGCGATCGACTCCCCCACCGACGGTGAGGCGCACCTCAGAACCGGTGTCCGATGTGTTCCCGATGGCCGCCACGGGACTCCCGGCGGAGATGCCGATGGCGGACGCGCTCAGCAGGATCGCTGCGGCGACGAGCGCCACGGTTCGCTCGTGTCCGACCCGGGCGATCAGGGAGATCCGGGCCTGGCGGGCCGGGCGGGCTGCGATGTCCCTCCCAGCGACACTGCTGATTCGTACATCAGGTCGCCACGCACTGCGCGATCGTGCGACAACGTCTCGAACGCGGCGTTCCGGATGCAGCTCGGCGAAGCGGCTGACCGCGAGGGTCAGAACACTCGTGACTCGTGAACCGGATGGGCGGCGCAGGCGTCCGATGGCGCGCTGCACGCCGACCGATGCGTTCAGCAATATGGTCTCCTGGCGTTTGGACGGTCCGGGGGCGCTGGGGTCGCCGATGATGGGGTCTCAGGCAGACCGTCCGGGGTCGCGGTATAGAGCTGGGGTCTCTTCTACGCGGCCGACGCCCGTTTCAACGGGCTTACGACATCGTCGCGAACCCTAACACGAGTCTTGCAGATCGGGCAACCCGCCAGTTAGCGCGACGGCAAGACACACGCCCGCGAGTCTCTTTAGCCGTCCAGGCTCTTCGTCAGCGATCCCAGGAACTCGACATTGGACTGCGTCTTGGCCAGCCGGTTGAGCAAAATCTCGATCCCCTCGTTGGCTCCGACCGCGGATAGCATCCGGCGCATCGTCCAGACCATCTTGAGGGTGCCTTCCTCGAGGAGCAGTTCCTCGCGACGGGTCCCGGAGCGCTGGACATCGATCGACGGGAAGATCCGCTTCTCGGCCAGCTTGCGGTCGAGGATCAGTTCCGAGTTGCCGGTGCCCTTGAATTCCTCGTAGATGACATCGTCCATCCGCGAGCCGGTGTCGACGAGACAGGTCCCGACGATTGTGAGCGACCCACCTTCCTCGATGTTGCGGGCGGCTCCGAAGAAGCGCTTGGGCGGATAGAGGGCGATTGGATCGAGGCCGCCGGACAGCGTCCGACCCGACGGCGGGAGCGCGAGGTTGTAGGCGCGAGCCAGCCGGGTGATGGAGTCGAGCAGGATGATCACGTCCCGTCCGGTCTCGACCTGGCGCTTGGCGATCTCCAGCGCCATCTCCGCAACGTGGGTGTGGTTCTCGGTCGGCTCGTCGAAGGTTGAGCTGATGACCTCGCCCTTGACGCTCCGGCGCATGTCCGTGACTTCCTCCGGCCGCTCCCCGATCAGCGCGACCATCAGCAGGATGTCCGGGTAGTTGGTGCTGACGCCATTGGCGATCTGCTTGAGGAGCATCGTTTTGCCAGCCTTGGGCGGGCTGACGATCAGGGCGCGCTGGCCCTTCCCGATCGGGTTGACGAGATTGATCAGGCGCTGGCTCAGGTTCTTCGGGTCTGTCTCCAGGTTGATCAGCACGTCCGGATGGACCGGGGTCAGGTCACCGAAGACAGGGCGCTGGCGAGCTGTCTCCGTATCGACGCCGTTGACTGAATCGACCCGCAGCATGCCCCAGTACTTTTCGGCTTCCCGCGGCGCCCGCACGGCACCGGTGACACGGTCGCCGACGCGCAAACCGAACCGGCGAACCTGGCTGGAACTGACATAGACGTCATCCGGGCTGGGCAGCAGGCCGTGGCGGCGCATGAACCCGAAGCCTTCGTCGACAATGTCGAGGATGCCGCTGGCGTAGTCGTGACCGGCTCGTTCGGTCTGGCCACGGAGGATCCGATCGACGAGGTCGTCCTTACGTTCGCCCTGCGCGGTCTCGATCTGGAGTTCGCGCGAGACCTGTCGAAGCTCGGTGACGCTCATCTCGCGGAGATCTGCGACGTCGAGATCGTTCCGCTCGCGGGCGGCCTCGATCTCCAGCTGCTCCTCGTATTCGGTCACGGGGGCGCGGCCGCCGCCGCCCATTGGTGGACGTCGGCGGGGGCGCCGGTTGCGGGAGCGGTCGCGCTGGTCGGGGCCGGGAGTGGGCATGAGGGGAATGGTCACCTGCGGGTGAGTGGACCGGGCGGATGGTGCGCGCGGAATCGCTGCCGCAGCGCGGTTGCCGGTCGGGATGACGAGAGAATAGACGCGCATCGGCGGCGCGTCAATACGATGTACTCGTTCAGTACGTCCGTTACACATCCGACGACTTCCACGATCAATTGCCGGCGATCTTCGTGGACGAACCGACGTACGGTGCGGACCTCGGCAATCCAGTGCAGGTCAGCGGCTCAGCCAACGTCTTCGAAGCCGTCTTCCTGGTCACCCTCCTGGACGGGGCCCGCGGCACGATCGCCGAGGTTCGGGCGATGGCGACCTGCGGCACGGGTTGCCGTGGCACCTTCGAGGTGACGTTGCCGTATTCCGTCACGGAGGCCGGTTGGGG
>JANPDO010000062.1:0-3606 GCA_031431535.1 Chloroflexota bacterium | reverse complement strand
GTGGAAACCTTCGTGCCGGGTGGCTCACAGGATCGGTTCACTGCCGATGTTGACGGCATCCGACTCGCGGCGGAGGCGCCCGGCGCCGTCGAGGGACGGGTCCACCACGTGCGTTCGTATCTGGTCCCCGGCGACGAGATGAGCTGTCACGTCATGGAGGCGGACAGCATCGAGCTCGTTGCCAGGGTGACCGAAATAGCCGGAATTGAAGTTGAGCGGATCGTCGAGGCGGTCAGCGTCGAGCCCGGCCGCGTCGCCGACGATCCGATGGAGGGAGCCAGTTGAGTCCACGTCGATCATGGGACAATGCCGATCAGCAGGAGGATGCCGTGACCCCGCGAGCTGCACGCCCGAACACCAGTCTGGTCCTGGCGCTACTGGCACTGCTGTCCTTTGCCGCCTGCGGCGGCGGAACGGGCGGCAGCGGGACCGATGGTGGCGGTGACGGCACCAACCCAGGCGAAACAGCGGCCGGTGAGACGCCAACCGAGGCGCCGGCGGCGGGTGGCGGCGGGGATCTGCCCGACATCGCGGATGGCCCCTACGCGGCTGGAACGGTCCACCTCGAGGTGTCTGGCGACAAGAGCCTGAACGTGGATCTGGCGCTGATCCCGGGCGTGTCCTCTACGACCAACGGCGCGACTATCCTGTTTTATCAGTCGGGTGAGGGCCAGGACGCAACCGCGCTGACCATCGTCCTGGAGGCTGAGGCTGGGCCTGGGTTCAATCTCACATCGCCCGTTGTTCTCTCCGCTGGAGGACGCGCGGAGGGCTGCCGATTCGACTTCACCAGGAACGACGGATCAGGGCTCACGGGGACCCTTTCGTGCTCGGGCATCGACGGCATGGCGGCGGGTGGTCTTGAAAACCCGCAGATCGATGTCCGAGCGACCTTCTCGGCGGATCGGTGAGGATGCCTGGACCTCGGACACCAGGACAGCCAGCTCCACGGAGGAAGCAGTCATGACGGATTTCCGGCGCTTGAACCCGGTGCTCGCGATCATGGTCGCCGTCACCCTCGCCGCGTGCGGAGGCGGGGGCGCAGGGACCGCAACCACGGCGCCGACTGGTGCCGCGGCAACCTCGGGGCCGACCGAGGCGACAACGACCGACGCGGCGGCGACGGATGCTCCCGCGACCGCCGCACCCGCGACCGCCGCACCGGCGGGCGGTGGCGGGGTGGCGGATGTCTGCGGCCTGGTCACGGCCGAGGAACTGGCCTCGATTCTGGATGTGTCGTCCGTGGTGCTCACCGTGTTCCAGGGGCCGCCCGATACCTGCGACATCCAGTCCGGTGACGGCGCGCCACTCGCAGCGACGGTGCTGACGGTTAGCGTCGACGCGATCACCTTCGGTTTCATCAAGACGGGATCAGGGGTGCAGGACGTGCCTGGCCTTGGGGACGAGGCCATCTACCTCCCCGACTCGCTGCTGCTGGTCGTCAGGAAAGGGGATTCGATGGTCTCGATCGCTGTGTTCGACGACGGACGGTCGGAGTCCGAGCGACTCGAACTCATGAAGCAGATCGGAGCCATCGCGGCCGGCCGGATGTGACCCATGGACGATCGCCGCGGGGCGTCCTCGAGGTTTCCCGAAGGGGAGTCGCGCTGACGCGTCGCTGGGCGTTCGTGACGATCGGTCTGGCCGCCGGGTTCAGCGGCCTGGCCGTCATCACCACGATCCTAACCGGCATTCCGCTGCTGCTGGTCGAAGCCGCGATGGTCCTGATCCCGCTGACTTTCGTGATCGTGGTCGTGCGTCGAACCCCGCGCCCCATCGTGCTGGAGGTCTGGCGCGTCGTGCGCGTCGGCCTGCTGGCCGGGTTCGCGGCGAGCGTCGTGTACGACGCGGCCCGCACCGTCCTCTCGATCCTCGATCCGTCACCGTACAACCCATTCGAGGCGATCCGCCTATTCGGCCTCGGCATGGTGGGCGCCGATGCCGCACCGGCCCTGGTCTTCGGCGCCGGGTTCGTCATCCACTTCCTCAACGGCACCACGTTCGGTGTCATCTACGCCATCTTTGCCGGCCGCCACGTCAGGACGCTACGAGTAGCGCTGGTGGGCGGCATGGCCTGGGGATTGACGCTGGAGTTCATCCAGTCGATCCTGTACCCCGGCTGGCTCGGCATCCCGAACGTGGTGCTGGACGAATTCCTGGTCATCTCGGGCCTCGGCCACCTCGCGTATGGGGCGACCCTCGGCTTGGGAGTCCGTCGACTCCTGTCCCGCAAGGTCAACGATGGAGGAGCAGCATGACTGAGCAGGCACGGCCCGGCGCCCTCTTTCGTGCGGCGACCACGCCGGCACGCTGGCTGAGCCGCTACCGGACCGACCTCGGTGTCTCCCTGCGCGAGGATGCGGCCACCTTCGCCGGGCCCGCTGCGCGATTCTTCCTCGTCCTTGCCGTGCTGGCCGTCGCCTATCCGATCATCGCCTCAGTCGCTCACGCCCAGGCGCCGGGCCCGCCTGGGGCGGACCCGATCACCTACGCCTTCTCCCCGTTCTTCTTCCAGGTGTTCGCCGAATCACAAGCGTTCATGATCGCGGCGTTCGCCATCGGCGCGTTCAGCCCAGGACTGGGGGTCCTGTTCATCGCCGTGTTCGTGCCCGCCGACCTGGTGGCCGCCGCGGTGCACTGCGGCGGCTGTGGGTCGGCCGGCCCGCCCGAGTTGCACGCGCGGCAAAACATGGAGATGTGGCAGGGGCCGATTGCCGCGCGACTGATCAGCTACGGCGTGCTGTGGATCCTGGCGGTGGAGATCCCGCTGCGCGTCCGCCGCTGGGCCACCGCCTGGGCCGTCCGGGGTGGGCGCCAGCCGTCCGTGCTCGTCAGCGCTGCGGCGATCATGGCTGGCACCGCGATCCTCGCCTTCTTCTGGGTCCGCGCCATGCCGTTCCTGATTCAGCCGGTCTTCAACTGGACGGTGCTGGGCGAGATCAGCATCCAGGCGACGATGGCGACATGGCTGCTCTGGCCGATCTTTGTCATCGGTGTCACGGCCATCGCCGGTGCGTCTGCCGTCTGGCCAAGGCCGCTTCGCGTGCTGCCGGACCCCGCGTTAGCGCCGGCCGCGACTGCCAGCGTCAGATCCGTGCGCCGGACGGTGGTTCGCCAGATCGTGGCGGTGCTAGTCTTGATGGCACTCCTCGCCGGCCTCGTGACGGACCTGCGCGAAGCCGCCGTCCTGATCGCCGGGCTGCTCGCGGCCGGTCCGGTCGTAACTCTGGTGTTGCCGCGTCTGCGCATCCCGCGATGGCTGCCGCCCGCCCGGAGCTTGGCTCGCTGGATCATGGCCATGGGGATCGCCCTGGCCGTGAGCCAACTGATTCTGACCCTTCCCGGCGACACGGTCGAGCGGCCTTACCTCGTGCTGGTGCTCACCCTGGCAGTCGTCGCGCCCCTCTTCCGCCTCCTCCTGGAGGCAGGGGCGTCTCAGTCGGCTGCGGCCGACATGCACGGCGCCCCCCCGGGCCGCCGCGGGCCGTCATCACCTCGACCATCGTGCTGCTCGCAGTGCTGTCGTGGCTGGCGCTCCCGGCAGTCGCGCTCGCCGACAACTGGTACACGCCGAATGAGCTCTGGAGGGCTTTGCACGCGAATTTT
>JANPDO010000061.1:0-16666 GCA_031431535.1 Chloroflexota bacterium | reverse complement strand
GCGCCGTCGGTGCCGAGCCGACTGTCGTGCCGGATCACGGTCAGGCCAGCATCGATAGCGGCGCGGATGCGCTGCCGGGTCGACCTGGCCACGCCTTCGAAGACCGCGGCTTCTTCGGGACCGGTCGGTAGCGCCAGGGAGACGCGGTGCCGCGATGGCTGGATCTCCTCGATCGGACGGAAACCGGCCGCCTGGATCGCGTTGCAGAACGCAGTGTCCGCCGCGGGGATCTCCGGGTCGGCGGCGAGGACGTCGATGCCGTCCCGGCCGAGCGCCGCGGCGACGGCGATCTGGCGGGCCGCCACGGCCTCGCCCGTCCCGCCAATCGGTCCTCGTGGAAGGTAAGCACTCCCCCCACCGCCAATCGGCCACGACCGGGTCAGCGCAAGGGTCCGGCCGTCCGCATCGTCGACGAGGAATCGCGGTATCCAGCCCGACGTTCGGCGGTGTTCCGCCCAGGCGCGCGACTGGTAGACGTGGCCGCCGGGGACGTCCACCGTGCGAGCATCCCAGTCGGCCAGCTCGCCGGGCGTCGCGTCACGGACCTTCATTCATCTGATCCGTAGCCGGCGGCGCTCCCGCTCCCGCGCTTGGCGATGCGCCGCTGCCGGCGAGCCAGCCACACCCGACTCCGCTGGGCGACTTCATAGGCTTGGCGTCCGAACGGATCCAGGACGAGATCCCAAGCACCGACGTAGCGGACCTCGCGTCCCCCAAACCCGGTCTTGAAGTGGGCGATCCCGCCGGTCGCCAGGCCCCACAGATCGTAGCTCGTGGCACCCGCCGCACGCGAGGTCCGGATCGCCTCCCACTTCAGCAGGTAGTTGGCTCTCGAGGCGCCGCCGGCTGCAGTCATGCCGCCATACGGTTCCACGACGCGTGACCCACAGCGAACCAGGAACAGGGTCGCGAGGGCTTCACCGTCAGGCGCCTGGGCAAAGAGGAGCCGGGCCCGGCCTGCGGGGGCGAACGCATTCCAGACATCACGATAGGCGGCCTCCGTCCGGATCAGGAACCCGGCCCGATCCGCGGTCTCGCGATAGATTCGGTAGAACTCCGACAAGCGGTCGCCCGTCGCGTCGACGACCGTGATCCCGGCGTTCCGTGCCTTCGACACGTACTGGCGCCACTTCTTGCGAAGGTCGCTCCAAAGGGCAGTTTCGTCCGCCCGGAGGTCCACGATCCGGGTCGCATTTGGCTGGACCTGGGCCGCTGGCCGCCATTCGGCCGCCCGAAGCGCCTCCTGCAGCGCGCCGACTCGGTCGAGCGGCCCGTTCATCTCGATCTCCGGGTCGATCCGCAGGTGCGAGATGCGCCCGGCCAGCATAGGTAGCGTTCGACGAACCTCCGCGCTAAACGTCTCGATCGTCGCCGCATTCCACGCGGACGCGACCGGGCCACGCGGGGCATAGGCGAAGGCCCACGGCATCGGACCGGGACGACGGACCAGGATCTGCGCGCCGATCGCCCCGCCGCCATCCTCGCCTGGGTCGCCAACCACGACCCGGTGCGCCGTCCAGCCGTTGACCGCCTTCACCTCGCCCCATCCGGTCAGCTGCAGGTACGAGCCTGGCTCGCTGGCCTCGACGAACCGGTTCCAGGCTTCCGGTGCCGGTGTCACGATCTGGCCGGACGTCGGAGCAGGTCGACCGCAACCTCGACGATGATCTTCAGCTCCGGGATGCGAAATACGACCGAAACAGCAGCATACGCAAGCCCGAACACAGCGGTCGAGGCGCCGATCAAGACCAACGTTGCGACCATCGATGGGTCCGCTTCGATCGCGCGTCCAATCAGCCCGGCGGTCCCGAAGGCGAGCGCCGCGGCGATGACCGTCCCGATGGCCGCCTGTGCTGCGACCTGTGCCGGACCGCTGAGGCGGACCTCCCGGACGCGCCAGCGCAGGATGCCGAAGAGGACGACTACCTCCATCCAGGCGGCCAGCGCGATCGCAAGGGCGATGCCCCTCAATCCGAGCTGACCCACGAGCGCCACCGCCAGGGTCGAATTCATGATCACCGCGGCAACTGCCGCCAGCACCGGTGTCAACGTGTCCTGGCGAGCGTAGAAGGCTCGCGCGAGCACCGCGATCAGGGCGTGGGCGGGCAACCCGATGAGGAACCACGCCAGGGTCGTCGCAATCGTCTCCAGGTCCGACGGACCGATCCTGCCGCCGCCAAACAGGACGCCGACGACCTCGGCCCGTAGCAGGGCCAGCAGACCCGCGATTGGGATCATCACGAACAGCAGGAGTCGCGCAGCGCGCGTCACCAACCGGGCGAACTCGGCTTCACGACCCACCGCCGCGTCGCGTGCCAGGGTCGGCAGGAGGACGATCCCAAGCGGCACCCCAATCACCCCGATCGGCATCTGGAGCAGGGCAAAGGCGATGTTGAAGTCGGCCACCGCGCCGATGGCGAGGGTCGAGGCGAGTGCGGTCACCACGATGAACGTGACCTGGCTGGCCCCGAGTCCGAACGCCCGGGGAACCATCAGGATCAGGGCATGACGCGTCTCGGGCTCGGCCCGATCGATCCGCGGTTCGTACCGGAACCCCAGCCGGCGCAGCGGGCCTAGTTGGACCAGCAGGTGACCCAGCGAGCCCACCACGACCCCAATCGCCAACCCCGCCACACCAAAGGTGGGTGCCAGGATCAGGGCACCGGCAATGATGGCCAGGTTGTAGACGATCGGCGCGATGGCCGAAGCCGCGAACCGGCCGCCCGCGTTGAGGACGCTCGTGGCCACGGCCCCCATGGCCAGGAAGATCGGGCCGATAAGCATGATCCGGGTCAAGTTCACGGTTCGGCCGAGTTGATCATCGTCGAACCCGGGGGTGATCGTGCGCATGACCACGGGTGCCAGCAGGAACAGGACGCCGGCCAGTGTCGCCAGCGCGAGGAGCATCACGTTGATCACGGTCGAGATCACCCGCCATGCACGCGCTTCCTCGTCGCCCGCGAGCAGGGCCGAAATGATCGGGATCAGGGCCGAAGAGAGTGCGCCGGCGGCCACCAGCTGGAAGATCAGATCCGGAATGCGAAACGCGGCAAAGAACACGTCGAGCTGCCCTGCGTCAAAGGCGCGCCCGATCACGACGAGGCGAACCCAGCCGAGCACCCTCGATGCGAGGAAAGCGGCAGAGACGACCAGCCCGGCACGGGCGAGCCCCATGCCGGCGGTCACGGTGTCGGATCCGGCGATGTCGTGCGCCGCGCCCGCGGGTGCGCCTCGCGATAGGCCGCCTGGAGCCGCCCTGGCGACACGTGGGTATAGATCTGCGTCGTTGCCAGGTTGGCGTGCCCGAGCAGCTCCTGGACCACGCGCAGATCCGCTCCGCCGTCAAGCAGATGGGTCGCGAAGGAGTGGCGCAGGGTGTGTGGTGACACGCCAACTGGCAGCCCCGCGCGCTGCCGCAGGCGATCGAGCCGGTAGCGCAGCCCGCGCACGCCAAGCGGCCCACCCAGATGGTTCAGGAAGACCTGGGTCGGCGGAGCATCCTCGCCCCGACGGCGTTCGAGCAGGGTTGGACGGCCGTCCTCGAGGTACGCGGCCAGCGCGATTCGGGCCGGGCGGCCAATGATCCCGATTCGCTCCTTGCGTCCCTTTCCCAGGACGCGGAGCTCGCCGCGGCGAAGTTCCAGGGCGCCGAGATCCGCAGCCGCGAGCTCGCTGATACGCAGTCCGGCGGCGTAGGCCGTCTCAACCAGCGCCCGGTCGCGCAGGGCCAGGGCGAGCGCAAGCGGGTTGATCGCGCGGTCGGGGTCGGCGTCGCCCCCCGGTCCGGCGAGGTCAGCATCCACGACCGCGAGGAGCCGTCCAACCTGTTCCACCTCCAGCACGCGCGGCAATCGCCGAGGGAGTCGCGGTGTCGCGATGGCGCCCCACGGATCGCCCGCGGCCAGGCCGTTCCGGGTAGCCCAGCGGTGGAAGGCGCGGATCGCAGCCAAGCGCTGGGCAACCGTGCTCCGCGCATGGTCTTCCCCGAGTACCGCGAGGTAAGCGCGCAGGTCGGTGCGCACGGGCACCCGCCAGTCGACGCGACGCCCGCCCAGCCAGGCCAGATACGTGCCCACCGCGGTCGCGTAGGCGCGCTGCGTGTGGACGGAGGTGTCGCGCGCGGCGAGAGAGCGGAGGAACCGCGCGAGCGCGGGGTCGATCGCTGGATCGGCCGCCGCTGCGCCGGCCGCCGCCGGGTTCACGCGTCGGGGGCCGGCTCGACCGGGCGGCTGCGCCTGCTGGTGGACGTGGCGGCCCTTCCCCCTCCGGTCCGAGGCTTGGCCCGACCCTTGGCCGGCGCCTTTGCCGCCCGCGCGCCGCCCCGCCCGCGCGCCGGCCTCGCCAGGGCCTCCGGGTTGGCCGGGCCGCCCGGGAGTCGATCGCCGGGCAAGACGGCGTCTGCTCGGGCATCACTAGCCGACCCGCAGATCAGGCAGATCGCGGACTCGTCCTTGCGCGCCAGCGGACCGTCGTCAAGGTCATGCACGCCGCCCAGCGGCTCGTGGTTCGTCGTGTAATCGCACTTCGGGTACTTCGAGCAACCCCAGAAGACGTTCCCCGTCCTGCGCGCTCGGCGCGGCACGAGATGGCCATCGCGGTTCTTCGGGCAGGTCACTTCGAACGGCAGCGGGTCGGGCGGCGGCGGACCGTCCTTCCTGATGTAGGTGCAGTCCGGGTAGCGGGAGCAGCCCACGAAGGGTCCGAAACGGCCGCGCTTGCCGACGAGCGTTCCCTCGCCACACGTGGGACAGACCTCGCCGGTCCCCTCCTGTGGCGGCGGCTCATCGCCCGGCAGCGGGCGGCTTTCCTTGTGGTCCGGAAAGGTCGAGCAGGCCAGGAACCGGCCGTTCCGACCCAGGCGGATCACCATCGGATGACCTTCCGAGCAGACCTCGTCGGTCGGCTCCGTGGTGAAGTCACTGCGCTTGAGTTCCCGTCGCTTCTCATCAACCCGGTCGCGCAACGGGCCGTAGAAGGCGCGCAGCAAGGGGATCCAGGATCGTTCGCCGCGAGCGACCTCGTCGAGTTCCTCCTCCATCCGGGCGGTGAACGCGAGGTCCACATAATCGCCGAAGTGCTCGACGAGCAGGTCCGTCACGATGTCGGCCACCGGCTCTGGGTGGAGGCGTCGCTCCTCGATCCGGACATAGCCCCGATCGACGATCGTGGAGATCGTGGCGGCATAGGTCGACGGCCGACCGATCCCGTGCTCCTCGAGCGCCTTGATCAGGGTTGCCTCCGTGAAGCGCGGCGGCGGCTCGGTGAAGTGCTGGGTCGGGGTGACCCCGTCGACGGTCGTCGCGTCGGCGGCCTTGAGCGTCGGCAAGCGGCCCGTCTCCTCGTCATCGTCGACACCGTCGTCGCGACCCTCGGTATACACCCGGGCGAAGCCGTCGAACAGGACTCTGGTGGCCGAGGCTCGCAGCTCGTAGGCGCCACCGGCCAGCTCGATCGTCGTCGTTTCGAGTTCCTTCGGCGCCATCTGCGAGGCCAGCGCCCGCTGCCAGATCAGTCGATACAGCCGTAGTTCGTCCGCCTTGAGCGAGCGTTCGAGTGAGTCCGGATCACGCTTGAAGCTGGTCGGCCGGATCGCCTCGTGCGCCTCCTGCGCGCCCTTCGACTTCGTCTTGTAGACACGACCCTTGGGCATCGTGTACGGGACGCCATAGCGGTCGCGGATCACCTCGCGCGCCTCGCCCATGGCCACCCCGGCGATCGCGGTCGAATCCGTTCGCATATAGGTGATCAGGCCGACCTGGCCGCCACCGGTCTCGACCCCCTCGTAGAGCCGCTGCGCGATCGACATGGTCCGCTTGGGGCTGTAGCCGAGGCGGCGACTGGCCTCCTGCTGGAGTGTGCTCGTGATGAACGGCGGGGCGGGCGACCGCTTCTGGGTCCGCGTCGCGAGCTTGGTCACGCGCGGATGCAGTTGACGAATCGCTGCAGCGTGCAGATCCGCCGTCTCTGCGTCACTGACCTCGAGAGCGGCCCCATCGATCCGGACCACATCGGCCGCGAACCGCTCGCCGGCGGCCGTCGACAGGAGCGCCTCGATCGTCCAGTACTCGCGAGCGGTAAAGGCCGTGACCTCGCGCTCGCGCTCGACTACCAGGCGGACCGCCACGGACTGAACCCGCCCGGCCGACAGGCCGCCGCGCACCTTGCGCGAGAGCAACGGGCTGAGTGTGTAGCCGACCAGCCGATCCACGATCCGGCGAGCCTGCTGGGCGTCCACGAGGTGCTGATCGATCTGGCGGGGGTTGGCGAACGCCTCCCGGATCGCCGATTCGGTGATTTCGTTGAACGTGACCCGGTGGACCTTGGATGCGACCATGTGCGTGGCCTGGGCGACGTGCCAGGCGATCGCCTCGCCCTCCCGATCGAGGTCCGTGGCGAGATAGATCGCCTGCGCATTCTTCGCGGCCTTCTCAATCGCGTTGACCTGCTTGCGACGATCCTCCGAGATCACGTACTCGGGTTCAAAGTCGTGGTCGACATCCACCCCGAACTTGCCTTTGCCCGGGTTCTCAGGCAGGTCGCGGACATGGCCATACGACGCCAGGACTCCGTAGTCAGCGCCGAGATAGCGCTCGATCGTTCGGGCCTTGGCCGGCGACTCGACAATCACGAGGTTCTTCGGCACGGCCGGGAGTGTAGCACCGGGTCATTGGCTGACCCTTATCCGGAAAGCCGGTTCGTCAGGCCTCGCGGATGCGTCGGAGGAAGTCCTCGTCGATTTCGAGGTCGGCTTCGACCGGCGGAGGGAGTGGAGCGGGTGTGGCGGCTGCCCGCGCGGCAACCTCGACGGCCAGTGACGGGTCGCTACCCGTGACGGCCCCCTGGGGGATCTCCACGAACCGGATGTGGAGATACGGGAAGAAGAAGATCGAGGCCGAATCGTCGACGAAGACCGGACGCTTGCGATCGAGCGTCCGCAGGTTCGTGCAGCGCAGGCCCACATCGCCCGCGGCCGGTGCCTCGAACAGGTCCGCAATCATCGGCTGCTCGTTCATGATGTGGAGGACGGCGTCGCGGATCACTGGCCGATGGTCCTCGACTGGCGGCGACCCGTCCAGATGGCCGATGGTCCGGTCAGGGATGGTAGAAGTCGACCACCAGGCGGACGCGGCCCGACGAGACCCAGACACCCAGTCCAACGCGGTCGTAGTCGGGGTTCATCAAGTTGACGTAGTGGCCGCCGAGGTACGACTTCTCGCTTTGGAAGAAGAGGTGCGAGCCGAGCACCGCCGAGGTTGGATTCCCGGCGCGACAGCCCAGGTTCTCGGCCCAGCGGTAGCTGCTATAGCCAGCGCGGGCGAGCCGGCTGCCCGGGTTGCCACCGATGAAATGGTTGCAGATCCCGCGCGTCGAGAGGAGCTTGGCGTAGGGCCGCGCTACGCGGGCGCTGATCCCGGCATCGATCCACAGCGGGGCGACGGCCCGGCCGCCCGGGCTGCTGCAGGAGCCGCTCGAGGTGACCCAGCCGCCGGTGCGGGTGCAGTTCATCAACCGCAGGTAATACGTCTCGACGGCAGCCCAGCTGCCGGCTCCCACCGCCGTTCCGGCGGCCCCGCCTCCCCCGGTAGTCCCCGCATTCGGAGCCGCGACGGGTCGACTGGGCGCGGCCGCGGCCGGCTTGGGTTTGGCAACCGTGTGGAAGATAGCGCGGACCGAGCGGGCCAGCGGGGCGCCCGTGGCGCTCGTCGCGGTGATGTCCACCTTGGCCACCACTGCCGCATCGAAGGGCAGGGCTGTCGCCGGCTTGAAGACGAGCACCGTATCGGATTCGACCCAGCTGATCGTGCCCTTGATCACCTTGCCACCGATCCTGACGCTGAACGCTCTGCCGGTCGTCGTCCGGTCCATCGGCTCGGTGAACCGGACGGACACGGGGGCACCGCGCGACGCATCCTCGGTGTCTGCGCGCGGCCGGAAGCGGATCACTCCGGGGGCAGCCACGGTCCGCACGTCGATCGATTGAGGGGCAAGCTCGAGCCCATCGCGATCCCGCACGCCCGACACGAGCAACCGGTAGGCCGTATCCGGCTTGAGTGAGTCCGAAGGCACAAATGCGAAGCTGATCGGGCCGTCGTTCATCCCGACCGCCTCCACCGATCCAGGCGTCGAGGGATCCAGCGTGATGCCGGATCGGACCGAGGCGGCGTCGACCGGGCCACTGAAGGTCACGTTGAAGGCCGTCTGGACAGAGACGCGCTCCCCAAGTGGGGCGGTCACGATTGCGGAGGTCGATGTCGGCGGCCGGGTCAGGAACGCAGCGCGCGCGGGTCGAGCAAGGGGCTGCCCAGTCCCAGCCAGGGCACCAGCCTGGACGGAGACCGAGTGGTAGGTGCCCGGCGCCCAGGTGCCGGTCGGCGAGATCGTGAGGGTGTCGCCTGCCGCGTCCCACGCCAGATCAACCGGAATGGGCGGATCCACGATGACCGACGCCGCGACCGAGCCCTTGTTCATTGGCGTGGTGAATTCAATCGCCACGGGTGCGGTCAGGCTGGCGTTCGTGGCGACGACCGTCCGGAACTCGGCGCGGGTCAACGGCACGATCGGCGGTGCGGGGGGCCTCGCAGTAACGGCTCCTGGCACCAGCACGGCACCGACGATGCCGGCCCCGAGGATCCCACTGAGCACCAATGCAACCGCGAGTCGCGTCACAGCGGAGCGCCGAAGGAGTGCGCCGACGTAGACGGCGACAATGATTGGGACGCCCAGCAGCGCGATCGCCGCGTTACGCAATACTCGCTCCTGGCTCGCTGTTCTGGGGACAGCACCGCGGGCGGTCCGGGCCATCCTCAGCTGACGGCCCGCGCCAGCGTAGCATCGGTCGGCAAATTCGGGCAAGCGCTGGCCTGCCCAGCGACAAGCCGGCCGAGCGTCCCGACATCGACCGATCGCCAGCTTGGCCCACCGGTTCGGCCATCAAGTGCCGACGGTCCCTGGCCCCGGCAGGCACGGCCGCTAGTTTCAGATGTGGACAGACGAACGCGCTCGGACCGTCGCGGAGTCCGCTGCAGCCAGCCGGCCGGCCGGCCGGAAGCGACCGTGGATCCCAACCGCCAGACCGTGACGTTCCAGCATGGTGAGGGCCGCCAGCACGCTCGCCACAGGCCATCCGGTGACAGCCACCAGTTCGTCCACCGTGACCCTCCCAACGACAAGCTCGCGCCCGATCCGTGCGGCCGCCTTGCCTACCTCAACGAGCGTGGCGGCGGCATTGGTCGAAACACCAGGTTCCGCCAGGTGGTCGGCGAGGCCGAGATCATCGATCAACTGCGGAATCCCGGTCACCAAACGGGCACTGTCGGCATGCTCACGCAGGAATTGCAGGCAGCCCGCAGAGGCCTCGGCGTGGATCGAACCCGGCACGATGAAACACTCCCGACCCTGCTCGAGCGCCCAGGCGGCGGTGATCAGGGCCCCACTGCTGGCCGGTGCCTCGACCACGATCGTGGCGTCAGAGAGGCCGCTGATCACTCGATTGCGACGCGGGAACGTTCCACGGGTCGGCAGGATATCGGGAGCGAGCTCAGACACGATCGCCCCGCCCGCCGCCACGATCGACCCCGCGAGGCGGGTATGGACCCGCGGGAAGAGCGCGGCGTGGCCTGACCCGATCACCGCCACCGTCGTTCCGCGGGCATGGACCGTGGCGTTGTGCGCCGCGCCGTCGATCCCGGTCGCGAGCCCGGACACCACCGTTGACCCGACGGACACGAGGGACGCCGCTAGCCTGGCCGCGAGCGCCCGACCGGCGTCAGTCGCCCGTCGCGTGCCAACGATCGCGATGAGCGACCGGGCCTCCATGGCGCCAGGATCGCCGAGGACGAACAGGACATGGGGTGGCATCTCGATCGCGGCAAGCCGCCGCGGGTATGTGGCGTCCAGTGTCGTGACCACCGATAGGCCCAGGGCCGCCATCCGCTCGAGCGTCGCGCTGGCACGCTGGGCCGCGTCGGCGATGGCCCGAGGAAGGGCCGAGTTGAGCCGGTGGCCGGGCGTACCATCCAGATGATCCCCGTAGCGGGTTGTCGCTAGCCGGTCGATCCCGCCGGGCGACGAAGCCTCGGCCAGGATCGCCACGCCCGATTCAAACCGCTCCAGGAGAGCGTTGAAGCTCAGCGGTCCGATCCCGTCAACCGCGGCAAGGACGGCCCAGGCGTCGCGTTCGGCTGATTTCCCCCTCGGACGTGCTCCCGGCGCGTCGACGGTGCGCGCCGCGTCGGCCATGGGCGCAGCGGCTGCCGTGGGCGCCATGTCGGCCATGGGCGCCGCGTCTGCCATGGGCGCCATGTCGGCCATGGGCTCAGTGTCGACGCCATCAACGATTCCGCGAGACGCTCTGCCAGTCGTCCCTCCACTGACTCGCCCCGCCCCAAGCGTGGCCATCGGCTCGGACTCGACGGCCGCATGCAGCCCAAGCGGCCCGAACGCCCCAACTCCCAGCACCTCAGCTCGCCTCCAATGCGGCCAGGCGCAGGTCGGCGGCGCGGAACCAGGCCGCTTCGTCCAGGTGCGCCTCATCGACAACGGCGTCGCCGGCCATGTCCGCGATCGTCCGCGCCACGCGCAGGATCCGTTCGGTGCCACGGCCACTGGCTCGCTCCAGGTCCGCCAACTGGACCACGTGCCGTTGCGAGGCGACTGAGAGCCGACACGCGGCCCGCAACGCTCGGCCCGCCAGTTGGCCGTTATCGACGTTCGCCCCCCGCTCGATCGCCCGGGTCTGTGTTGCGGCGATGCGACTCGCAACCGTGGCGGAATCTTCAGACTCCGTTCCGCTGACGATTGCGCGCGGAGCAACCCTCGGCATGGAGACCCACAGGTCGATCCGGTCCCTGAGCGGGCCCGACACCCGCTGCTGGTATCGCTGCGGCACCGATGGTGGGCAGGAGCACGAGCGGTCGGCAATCCCCGCGTAGCCACACGGGCATGGGTTCATCGCCGCCACCAACTGGAATCGAGCCGGAAAGACGGACACGCGCCCGGCTCGGGCGATTGCCACCCGGCCCTCCTCCATCGGTTGGCGAAGCGCCTCGAGGACGTCGCGATCGAATTCCGGCAGCTCGTCGAGAAAGAGGACGCCCTGATCCGCCAGGGTCACCTCGCCCGGCGAGAGCCTGGGACCACCACCGACCATCGCGGCATAGGAAATCGTATGGTGCGGCGTCCGGAACGGCGGCTGGCGGCGCAACTCGCGAATCGGTCCCTCGCCTGCGGCCGAGGCCACCACCGTCGCGGCGAGTGCAGCCGCGTCACCCAGCCGGGGCAGGAGCCCCGGGATCGTCCGGGCCAGCAGTGTCTTCCCTGAGCCAGGCGGACCAAGGAGCAGCAGCCCGTGCCGGCCTGACAACGCGATCTCCAAGGCCCGCCGAGCCCCGGCCTGCCCTCGAACCTCAGCGAAGTCCGGGACCGCCCGGCCCTCCGGCAGCACCAGGGTGGAGGCGGCCGCATCATCCGTACGACCTGATCCGTCGCGGCCCTGCGGCCGATCCCGACCCTCAGATTGATCAGCTCGCTCGACCAGCTCCACCCTGGGCGGCGATGTCCGGGTTCGGCCGCCCCGACGTGCCCGGATGACCTCGACCGCGCCATCAAGCGCGGCAACACCAAGCACCTCGACCCCCTCGACCAGTTCCGCTTCCTCGACGGCGCTCGCGGCTACGATCACACGACCGATTCCGCGTCGCGCCAATGCCGAAACCATCGGCAGCACGCCGGGAACAGACCGAACCTCGCCACCCAGCGACAACTCCCCGATGAGCGCGATGCGGCCGGCACCCGGTCGAACCTGCTCGGAACCGAGCAGGATGCCAACGGCGATGGCCAGATCAAGGGACGCGCCCGCCTTGCGGAGGTCTGCCGGAGCCAGATTCACCGTGATCCGCCGCGGCGGGTAGATGAAGCCGGAGTTGCGCAACGCGCCCCGAACGCGCTCCCGAGCTTCCTGGAGCGCCGCGTCCGCGAGACCGACGATCGTAAAGCCTGGCAGCCCGGGCGCAACGTCTACCTCGACCCGGATCATTCGGCCCTCGAGGCCGTACAGCGTCGCCGAGGGAACAATCGCCAGCATGCTGCGCAGGCTAGCAATCGACCCTCACCCCGGACTCAACCGCGCCTCACCACGCCCTTATCTGGCAACTGCGCCGGGCGGAGCCGTCCTGCCCAAGTGGCACCGAGTCTATGATCCATCCGATGGAAGCGGACGCGCGCTGGCGCTTTATCGCCGACCTGCCCAACCGGCTGGCGTCCGCGATCGACGCGTCCGATCTCGATGCGGCAACACGATCCCCGGACGGACTGGGCGTCGCGCGCGCAGCATGGAACGACGGGCTCTACATCGGGACCATGCTCGTGCCCTCGACGATCCCGCGGATCACCCTCGACCTCGACCCACCGATCGACGCGCGGGGACTATGCGAGGCATGGGGGATCACTCGACCCGTCGCGGTGTCCGGTGACGTCCACCAGTCCAGGTGGTCGGTGTTCATTGCCGGCGACGAGCTGGCCGACCCCGACGCGCGGCGGATCTCGACGAGGCCGCTCACTGCCGGACGCTGGGACGTCAATATCCGCCTCACGGCCCGACCCGCTGGGGACCTTCCCGACGTCGTGTGCGGCGCGTCGCCGGCGTACGACATCGTCGAACGGAGCGGCGCGGTCCGAGCGATCGAAGTGTCCCTGACGAGCATACCCGCGTCTGTCGTCGACGCTGGCCATCCCGACGTTCACGCGCTCCTCGACGCGATGGCGGCCGCGTTCCCGGTCTGGCGGGCCGGCTGGAAGGTGGACGCAGGCTCGACCTTCGTCGTGCTCTACGAGGGTGACCGACCCGTGGCCGGTGCCGCGATCGGCAACAACGAAGACGGGACGGTGACGGCTTCCCGGCTGTGCGTTGCTCCCAATCGACGCGGTCAGAGTCTTGGGGCGTCGCTGCTGGAGGCCCTCGAGGGGATGGCACTCAGGGGCGGATCGGACGAGCTGCGCCTGGACGGCAGTGTGTTCCTGTTGGCCTCGGAGGTGCCCTATGTTCGCTATGGGTACGTCGTCGGCCCCCCGTACGACGGCGACTCCGATGCACCGATCTGGGCGATCAAGGACCTCCGCAGACCAGGTGGCCGATCGCAGCCGGATGACCAGACGGTCACCGAGGTCGTCAGGCGCCACCTGGCCGCCTTCAAGGGCCGCTTCCTCGACGCCCTCCGGGTTCAGGGCCACCGACGGGCGTCGCGACGTTCGCGCCGCGAGCGCCTCTAGCGCGCCGGAGCCGGGACCGCAGCGGCCGCGGCCGACTTGTCGACCGCCTTGGCGAACTGGAGGAGCGATCCGCCCAGAGCTGAATCCGCCTTGGTGAACATGAACGGCGCCCCGGAGTTGAGGGCGCTGATCGCGCCGCGGTACTCGTTGACCACCTGGTGGTCGATCGTTCGGCGCAGCGCCCCCTCGGCATTCTTGACGTTGATCCCGGTGAACGCATTCGAGCGGTTCAGGACCAGCTGCACCTTGGCCGCCGGGTAACCCAGGTGCTGCATCGTCTCGAGGATCAGCCGGACGTTCTTGAGACACGACAGGTCCGCGGTCATCACGACGAAGACGATCTCGGCGGCCTCGAAGACGCCCAAGTTGACATCGTCAAGGCGCTTGTCGACATCGATCAGGACGTAGTCGTACATAGTCGCCAGGATCGAAGCGATTTGGGGCAGATGCTCCGGATGGACCAGTTCGGCGGTCTCCGGCGACGGTGGGGCCAGGAGCAGATCGATCCCGGAATCATGCTTCACCATGACCTGGCGGATCAGGTCCGCATCGATCGACGGCGCCGAGACGACATCGACGATGCTCTTGCGATCGAGCCCCAGGTCCAGGAAGACCCGATGGTCGCCAAATTGCAGGTTGCCGTCGACGAGGGCGACCTTGCGTCCGAGCTCGCGGTGGAGTGCGATCGCGGCATTGATCGAGATTGTCGTGGAGCCAACGCCGCCCTTGGCCGGGTAGAACGCGAGGATCCGCCCGAGCGGCGGCCGGGCCAGCAGAGTCTCGCGTGGGGCGAACCGGGCCAGCAGGCTTTTGATCCGCGCCAGCAGCTCAGCCGGATGGAACGGCTTGATCAGGTAGTCATCGGCACCGGCGCGGAGGCCCCGAACCTTCTGCTCCACCTCCTTCTCGGCGGTCAGCATGATGATCGGGACGTGGGTGTTTTGCGGCTCCTCGGCCCGGATCCTCGCCGCTACCTGGTAGCCGTCGAACTTGGGCAGCAGGACGTCCAGGAGAATGAGGTCCGGGGACTCGGCGCCCCACAGCCGGATCGCCTCAGCACCATCCGCGGCAACGACGACGTCGTATCCCTCCTGCCGGAGACTCTGTTGCAGCAGTCTCTGGACGTTCAGATCGTCATCGACGACGAGGATCTTGGCCGGCATCGGTCCTCCAGGAAGCGGTCCGCCACGACGGGCGAAGGGGCAAGTCGTTCGATTATAGGTCCAGCTACGGGGTGGGAGCGCCGCGACCCGTCCGAGCGACCCCGCCCGCGGCCTCCGGGCCCGGCGCGAGGAAGTCGACAAACGGATCGAGCAGCCTGGTGAACTCCATGGGGATGACGAACTTGGTCGAAGCGCCAGCCCCCAGAGCCTTGAGCGCCTCCAGATACTGGAGTGACATCGTCTTCTGGTCGATGCCCTGGGCCGCTTCGAAGATCCTCGTCAGCGCCTGGCCGAAGCCCTCGGCGCGCAGGATCGCCGCCTGGCGATCGCCCTCGGCCCGCAGGATCTCCGCCTGCTTCTGCCCCTCGGCGACATTGATCGCGGCCTGGCGGGACCCTTCGGATTCCGTGATGACGGCGCGCCTTGTGCGCTCGGCGGAGAGTTGCCGGTTCATCGCGTCTTGGACGTCGCGCGGCGGCGTGATTTCACGGATCTCGACGGTTGTCACCTTGCCGCCCCACCGCTCGGTCACCTCGTCGAGCTTGACCCGCAAGACCTCGTTGATCTGCTCGCGCTTGGACAGGACCTCGTCCAACAGGATGTCGCCGATGACCGCCCGGAGGGTCGTTGTCGCGACACCCTGGAGAGCGCCCGGAAAGTTGACCACGTTGACCACGCTCTTGAGCGGGTCGCTGATCCGCCAATAGATCAGGAAGTCGACGTTGATCGGGGCGTTATCACGGGTGATCGTGGTCTGGCTGGGAACCTCGATGAACTGCTCCCGAATATCGACCTTGACGGGACGATCAAGGACTGGAATGAGAAACCGCAGACCGGGGTCGCGGACCATGCTCTCGTTGGTGCGCCCGAGCCGGAAGACCACCATCTTCTCGTACTGCTGCACCACCCGGATCGATAGATAGACGATGACCAAGAGCACGACGACGACAAATGCGACGGCTGCGGCGATGACCGAAACTTCCATGGGGACCTCCGAGCGATCAGGATTGCGACGATGATGACGGCTCCGGCTCAACGATGACGGTCAACCCCTCCGTGGCGACGACCCGCACCGGCGCACCGCGCGCCAAGGACTGGCCATGCGCCGAGCGAGCGGACCATTCTTCACCTTCAACGTAGACGGACCCGAGCGGGTCGATCCCGCCGCGGACGACGCCGAGGGCGCCCGGAGACACGGCAATGCCGCTGCCGACGACCCCGACTGGCGAGGCCATGCCGCGGCTCCTGACCGCTGCCGCCACGATCAGCGCCAGGAACAGACCGCCGGTCAGTGTCGTGGTCACGATGACCGGCGCTGCCACGGCGGCCAGGGGCAGGAATGGGTCGCCGGGCCGGGTGAACAGGGCGGACGCGCCAAGGGCGAAACAGACGAGGCCGCCGGCGCCCAGCAGCCCATGGCTCGTGACCGTGAGCTCGAGCCCGATCAGGATGACGGCCAACAGGATCAGGAGCAGTCCGCCGACGTTCAGCGGGAGGCTGCCGAACCCGATGATCGAGCACGATCGCCAGGGCGCCCAGGATTCCGGTCACGAAGTTCGGGTTCTGGAGTTCGAACAACAGGCCGTAGAAGCCGATCGTGAACAGGATAAACGAGATGTTCGGATCCGACAGCAGGTGCAGGAACTCCTGGAACGGGTTCATCGCAAGTTCGTCGGCCGTCGCGCCCGTCAGCGCCAGCGTCCGGGGCTGTCCGGCGACCTCCACCACGCGTCCGTGGGCAAAGGCAAGGACGGCGTCAATGCTGTCCGCGATACCGTCGACCGCACCGACCGAGACGGCCTCTGAGGCGGCCGACGAACGGGCATCGCGGACCGTCTCCTCTGCCCACTCCACGTTGCGACCGCGTGCCTCGGCAATCGAGCGGATATTGGCGATCGCGTCGTTGAGGACCTTCCGGCCCAGGGTTCCTTCGATGTCCTCGCCGGACCCGGAGATCGGCGAGGCGGCCCCGATGTTGGTCCCCGACGCCATCACGGCGACGTGCCCCGCGAGCGTGATGAACGTGCCGGCACTGGCCGCCCGGGCGCCGGACGGCGCAACCCAGACAATCACGGGTAGCGGGGCATCGAGAACGCTCGACACAATCTTCTGGGTTGCATCCAGGCTGCCACCCGGCGTGTTGAGCCGGATCACCACGGCTGAGGCTCCATCACCCGCGGCCACGGCGATGCCTTCTGCGAGGTAGGCCGCCAGCACGTTGTCCACGATGCCGGTTG
>JANPDO010000060.1:0-9509 GCA_031431535.1 Chloroflexota bacterium | reverse complement strand
AATGACGCTGGCGATGCCGATATCGTCTGCGCCCGAGGTTCCGGGCGCAATGGCCGCCGCGACGGCGATCGAGACCGCAGATTTCGCGAGCAACGGATCGGCGGCGATCTCCGCGGCGGTCGACGGGTCGGGCTCGAGGGTAACCCCATCGACCCGCGTCGGCAGGACCTCCAGCAACCCCGGGTCAACGGTCACACCCACGGGCAGGACCGAGGGGGATCCGGTCGTCGTCGAGGTTCCGGCGGGCCTGATTGGCACGGTCGCGGTGGTTGGCGAAGGCGCCCGCGAACTCGGCTCGGGTGACGTGGTCGCTGCGGGGGAGCTCGACGAGCTGGGCGTTCCGCCGCTGGGTCGCGGGGTCGGGATGACCGGCCCGCACGCGATCGCAGCCAGGGCCGCCAGCACCGCCAGCCCGGCCAGCCGGGCCGCGGGCAGTCGGGCCGCCAGCACCGCCAGCCGGGCCGCGGGCAGAGGATCGACTCGCCGCCTCACGCGAACTCGCGGCGCATGACCGGGAACCGGGCGTCATCGATGGCGCGCGCGAACCCGACCGATTCCCAGAACAGCAGGCTGGCGGCGCTCGTCGCGTCGGGCCGCGCGCCGATCTCCGGGTACGACTCAACCGCGGTGAACCCCCTCGATTCCAGGTCCGTGCACACCACTTCGATGAGGTGGCGGGCGAGGCCGGCGCCGCGCGCCTCGGCCGTCGTGGCGATGCAGGTGATGACCGCCGGGAGCGGCGCATCCGGCAGCGACGGATAGAGGTCCCGGGTGTGCTGCGCGCGCGGGTAGGCGGTCAACGGACCGAACTGGGCATAGACCTTGGCGACGTCGTCCTCCAGCAGGATTTTCGCGTAACTTCCTGTGACGCCAAGGCCTCGACCGAGCAGGTGGAGCTTTCGCGGCGCCTCGTCGGCCACGTGTGGGCGTGCGACTGGCCTGGGGGCAAACGGGTTGTCGGATTGAGCCTCATCGTGATCGGCGTCGCCCGGGGTCAGGAAGGGGTTGGCCGGTCGAGCGGTGGCAAACGGGTTGACAGCCGGCCGCTTCGCTTCGAGATCGGCGAGAAACGGATTTGCGGGGCGCCGGTGGGGCGCGTCGGGGGGCTCGGCAGCCTGAGCCCCTCGTGAGCCCTCAAGCCACGCGAGGCGGGCCGCCTTCGACCCGCGCTCCGCGTTCTCCCAGTAGTCGCACGACCGATGATCGAAGCCGGGATCCGCGCACATCGGCATCAGGCCGAATGTGGCGACATCGGTCACGTCGACGACTCGGATCGTACCCATCGCCGCAAAGTCTACGGCTGCTCCGGATCGGGGCGCGGCAGGGCTTCGGCCAGGCGATCAGCGCCAGAGTGACCCGTAGCTGTGCTCGCCGACGAGCGGCCGACCCTCGGCGAACCGCTTCAGGGAGTACGCGGAGATGTCGGCCGTGGTCGTGTGGCCATCGAGAATCAGCTCGGCGAGGCTGGCTCCGATGGCCGGCGCCGTCTTGAACCCGGTTCCCGAGAAGCCGCAGGAGAGGTAGAAGCCGTCCGGCCCGGCCTGGCCGATGATCGGGCGCTGATCCGGGGTGATGCCGTCCTGGCCGCCGTGCGAGGTGCGCAGGGTCCCGTCGGTCATCCACGGCAGCCGCCGGCACAATCGCTCCACCACGTCCTCAAGGATTGCCGAACTGGCCGCCACGTGGGGCCGATCGGGCAAGCCGCCGATCTCGTTGCCGGCCTCCAGCCCGACGAGCATCAGATCGTGACCTTCCGGCCGAAAGTAGACCTGGCTCACCTCATCGATGACGACCGGGAAGTCCGGGCCGCGGCCGGCCGGGAGCCCGAAGTAGGCCGTGTCGTGCCGCCACGTCTGGACTGGGACGTTCAGCCCCACGGTGCTGGCGAGCCCTGCGGCCCACGCGCCGGCCACGTCCACCACGATTGGGGCGGCGAACGAGCCGCGATCCGTCTCGATTCCAGCGACTGCCTCGCCAACGACCTTGACCGCGCTCACCTCGCAGCCGCCGATGAAGCGAGCCCCAAGTGTCCGGGCCGCCGCTAGGAACCCGGCTGCCGTCCCAGATGGGTCCGCATACCCGGATCGCGGCTCATAGGCGGCGATCCCGATGTCGTCGGTCGCGGCGCCGGGAACGAGGCGAGCGATCTCGTCGGGTCCCACGATGCGGGTGTCGATCCCGACGCGCTGCATCATCTCGACGTTGGCGCGCACCTGCGTCTCGAGCTCGGCGCTCATGATCTGGAGAAACCCGGTTCGCACGAAGCTGCAATCGCCGGCACCCACCAGGTTCTGCCAGTCGAGGAAGTACGGGAATGACGCCCAGGCGAGGCGCGCATCGCTCTCCAGGTCGTAGTGCATGCGCACGAAACCCGATGATCGACCCGTGGCGCCGGCGGCCACGGCCGAGCGCTCGATGACCAGCACGCTGGCACCGCGCCGCGCGAGATGGAAGGCCACGCTGGCGCCCTGGACGCCGGCTCCCACGACGATGACGTCGGCGGTTTCGGTCATCGGGCGAGACCGGGTTGGCCGGCCGGATCCGGAATGCCGGCGACACGCGCGGGATCCGCCAGACCAGCGAGCGTTCCCCCGTGGACCATCGCGGTCGCGGCGGCCAGGTCGGGCCCGGGCTCGCGATCGCCGTCGAGATGACGGACCCCCGCCCGCACCAACGCGAGGGCGTCGGCCACGCCGGCGCCGGGTGCCGCCCCGTCGGAACCCGCCAGTCGCAGTTCGAGAGCCTGGGCCGCCACGAGCAATTCGATCGCGATGATCTGCTCCACATGAGCCAGAACCGTCCGCGCGTGGCGCGCCGCGACGGAACCCATCGAGACGTGATCCTCCTGGTTGGCGCTCGTCGGGATCGAGTCGACCGAGGCCGGATGAGCCAGCACCTTGTTTTCCGACGCAAGGGCAGCCGCCGTGTATTGGTAGATCATCATCCCCGAGTCGACCCCCGAAGACGCAGCGAGGAACGCGGGCAGACCGCCGTTGAGGCGCGCATCCACCAGCAGCGCCGTCCGCCGCTCACTGATCGCCCCGAGTTCACAGAGCGCGAGCTTGGCGAAGTCGAGCGCAAGCGCGATCGGTTCGCCGTGGAAGTTGCCGCCGCTGATCACCCGGCCGCCGCCGGTCGCGATCGTGTCTGGATCGGCAATGCCACCGCCGGGAAAGACCAGCGGGTTGTCCGTCGCCGAGTTGAGTTCGATATCGAGGACGCGCCGGAGATGATCGAGCGCGTCCCGAACCGCGCCGTGGACCTGCGGCACGCAGCGCAACGAGTACGGGTCCTGCACCTTGTGCGAGTGTCCGTGATGGCTCAGCTGGAGCCCGCTGTCACGGAGCAGGTGACGGAGCTCCGCGGCAACCGCGACCTGGCCCGGATGCGGCCTGGCGAGCTGATAGGCGGCGGCAAACGCGACGTCCGTACCGAGCAGCGCCTCGACGCTCATCGCCGCCGCCACGCTGGCCGTCATGACCAGCCGGTCCGCGTCGGCGAGGAGGAGCGCCCCGATCGCGCTCATCATCTGGGTCCCGTTGAGCAGCGCCAGGCCCTCCTTGGGCCCCAACACGAGCGGCTCGAGGCCTGCCTCGCGGAGCGCAACCAGTCCGGGTACGACATTGCCGCCGTGCTCCGCGTGCCCGCGACCGATGAGCGGCAGCGCGAGATGGGCCAGTGGGGCGAGATCGCCCGAGGCGCCAAGGCTCCCCTGCTCGGGCACCACCGGGTGGATCCCGAGCCGCAGGAAGTCGAGCAGACTGTCCACGACGAGTGGCCGGCAGCCACTGTGCCCGAGGGCCAGCGTGTTCGCCCGGAGCAGCAGCATCGCCCGAACGATCTCGCGCGGGAAGGCGGGGCCGACGCCGGCCGCATGGCTCATCAGGAGGTTCTCCTGGAGTCGCGCCGCGTCCGCCGGCGGGATCGATACGGATGCCAGGTCACCGAACCCCGTGGTCACCCCGTAGACCACGGCGCCCTGCGCGACCAGGGCCTCGATGACGTCGCGCGCCTCCTGCATCCTCGCCCGGGCGTGATCGTCCAGGACCGCGGGCGCACCGTCACGGGCAACAGCCTCGACGTCCGCGATGGTCAGGTTCGCCCCGGTCAGGACGATTGGCTCGGTCACGGATCGAGGATAGTCGGCTACGCTTCCCGCCGTGTTTGACTTCCTGAACGGACCGGTTCGAGACCTGGTCACCCAGATCTACGAGGCGGTCGGGTACGTCGGCGTCGCGCTGTGGGTCGCCCTCGAGAGCGTCATCGTGCCCATTCCGTCGGAGCTGGTGCTGCCGTTCGCCGGCTTCCTCGTCGGCCAGGGCAGCGCCCTCGAGCCGATCAGCGGGCAGCCGTGGAGCTACTGGCCGACGGTCCTCGCCGGGACGATCGGGGCCACGGTTGGCGCCTTGATCGCGTACGGCATCGGTGCCTTGGGCGGCCGCCCGCTCCTCGAACGCTGGGGCCGCTATGTGGGGATCTCACCCGCGGATCTGGACAAGGCTGACGCGTTCTTCGCGCGCCACGGCCAGGCCGCCAGCTTCTTTGGGCGGATGATCCCGGTGATCCGCTCGCTCGTCTCCTTCGCCGCGGGGATCGCCCGGATGCCGCTGGGCCGGTTCACCTTGTTCACGTTCCTGGGCTCGCTCCCCTTCACGGCCCTGCTCGTCTTCGCGGGCGTCCAGCTGGGTGCGAACTGGGAAGAGGTCGGAGCCGTCCTCAAGCAGTTCGAGTACGTCGTGCTCGCGGTTCTTGGCGTGATCGTCCTGGCGTGGATCTGGGTCAGGATCATCAAGCCGCGCCGGGCCGGGACCGCCCCACCGCCGTGACCGGCTGGCGTGCAGCGGGGTGGGCGCACCACCCCGGTAACGATCCGGATATACCTGCCACGCTTATCTCCCGGGGATGGGAGCCGATAACGCCGTTCCGAACCTGGGCGACACGCTCGGATCGGGTGCCTACGCGCGCGACCATCGAGCCTTGCATCGCCATAGGGCCCCCGAAGCCCCGCCCGTAAGCGTACGGCGAATACCCGCGCCCAGATGCCCTCATGTCGCCGTCTGAGGTCCCCGTGGCCCCGACCTAAGGTTCCTGCCGATTCCGGACCGTGACCCCTTAGCCGCATCGTGGAAGCCATCGACTCGGGACCAATCGAACCGATGGGAGACCACGATGAACGACACCGGACGGCTGCTCCTCATGATCCACACCAGCAAGCGCGAGGACGACTGGCGCAAGGCCGACGCATGGCGCCGACTCCACACCCGACCCGACGCCCTGCCGCTGCCAGCCGTCGAGCCGCGCCCGTCGCGCTCGTCGGCCACCCTCCGCCGGCTCCTCCCGCGACAGGCCTGACCCAGCACTGGGCCTTGCCCATCGAACGGGGCAACCGCATGATCGTCGGCGTGACCCGCCGTATCAGCAGCCCGGTCTTCGTCGGTCGTCGCGCCGAACTCGCTCGGCTCGAGGATGCATTCCATCGAGCGTCGGCCGGCCGGCCGGCCGTCGTCCTCGTGGCCGGCGACGCCGGAGTGGGCAAGAGCCGTCTCCTGGCCGAATTCTCGGTACACGTGGAGGAGCGCGGCGGCAGGGCACTCGTCGGCGGCTGTCTTGATCTCGGTGAGGGGAGTCTCCCATTTGCGCCCTTCGTCGAGGCCCTTCGCAGCCTCGCGCGCGAGCTGCCGCCGGAGGCCCGCGCGGCCGCCTTCGGAACCGTTCCAGCCGAACTCGCGAACCTCGTCCCTGATCTCCATTCGATCGATTCGCCGGCAGGAGGCGGGGGCGATATGCCGGCCGGCCGACAGGCCCGCCTGTTCGACGCGATCATCGGCGTGCTGGGCCGTCTGGCGTCTGATCGAACCACGGTCCTGGCTCTCGAGGATCTCCATTGGGCCGATGGCTCCACCCGCGATCTCATCCGCTTCCTCGTCCGTAACGTCCGTTCCGAACGCCTGCTCCTGCTCGCGACGTACCGCAGCGACGACCTGCATCGGCGCCACCCGCTGATGCCGCTGCTATCTGAACTCGAGCGCTCGGACCGGGTCGAGCACGTGGAGCTTGCGCGATTCGACCGTGACGAGGTCGCGGAGCAGCTCACCGGGATCCTGGGGATGCCGCCCTCCACCGAGCTGCTGGATACCCTGCTCGATCGATCAGATGGCGTCCCGTTCTATGTCGAGGAGCTCGTGGTGAGCCACGACCTGGACCGATCGATCATCCCCACGACGCTGCGGAACCTCCTGGAACTTCGGCTGGCTTCGCTGTCCGGTCCGACCATGGACGTCGTCAGCGCGGCGGCCGTGATCGGAGGGCGATTCCGCCATGAGCGGCTCGCGGCCGTGGCCGATCTCGACGAGCCGGCGTTGCTGGACGCGCTCCGCGAGGCGATCGATGCTCGGATCATCACGTCGGTCAAGGATCCCGCCGGTCCCACCTACACGTTCCGACACGCGCTGCTGCGCGAGGCAGCCTACGACGACCTGTTGCCAGCGGCCCGCGTGCGTCTGCATGGCCGATTGGCGGATTACCTTGGCACGCTTCTGGAGGCGGCGGGAACCCCCGATGCTTCTCTGGTGGCGGACTTCGCCATCCACGCCCATCAGGCGCACGACCAGGTCCGGGCGCTCGACGGGTCGGTCCGCGCGGTCCTCGCCCTGGCGGAATCGGCCGCCTATGCCGAGGCGCTCGAGCACGGCCAGCGCGCCCTCGAGCTCTGGTCCCGGGTTCCCCACATCGAGCACCAGGCCGGGATCGACCGGCCGGAGCTGCTCCTCCGGACCAGCGCGATCGCCGCGAACGCGGGCCGTCCGGAGCGAGCCGTGGCCCTCGGTCAGGAGGCGATCCGGGAGCTTGAGGCGACCGAGGACCGGGACCGGGACCGGATCGTGGCGGCGCTCGCAGACGTCGCCCGGTATGCCTGGGAGGCGACTGAGTTCGCCGTCGCGTCCGCCGCCGCCGAGCGGGCGTATGCGCTGATCGGGATTGGCGAGACGTCGAGTCTCAGCGTTTCGGTGATGTCGGCGCTCGGGTTGGTTCGATACTCGGAAGGCCGACCTGAGGAATCGGTTCGACTGCTCGAGAAGGCGATGACGGCGGCGAGCGCGATCGGCGACCGCCGCAGGTGGGCCGCGGCTGCTGGCATGCTCGCGGAGACATTGGTACGCCTCGGACGACCGGGTCGCGCTGCCCGCCTGGCGGACGAAGCGACCGTCGCATTGGCTGAGCGCGGCGGCGAAAGCTGGGAGATCTACGGTTCTGCGTCGAGCGCATTCGCGATCTGGATAACGGGCCGATTTGAGGAATCAGAACGGATCGGGCGGGATGGACTCGAATGGGCCAACCGCTACGGTTTCGCCGAGCGGCAGGGCCAGTACTACCGGATGACCAGCATCGAGGCACTGGTCGAGCTTGGGCGCTACGAGGAGGCTGAGGAGCTCGCACGGCCCATCGTCGCTGGTCGTCACAACACCCCGGCGGCCATATGGATCCTGCAAGCCACGGCCCGAGCGGCCGTCGCTCAAGGACGGCTCGACAACGCCCGAACGTACCTCGAACGCGCGAAGCGCATCGATGGGCCAAGCTCGAACGAGGTCTGGCGGCTCGAGACGGAGATCGATCTCGCCCGCTCGGAGGGACGCTTCGATGCCGTCAGGTCGGCGACTGAGCGGGCGATCGCAAGCGGACCGGCCGGTGAGCAAGACGGGTCGATCTGGCTCTGTATGGCAATCGCTGTCGGCGCAGCCGCCGATGAAGCGGTACGCGCCCGGACGCGGCGACGCGCGGGGGAGGCGGCGGACGCCGCAGGTGAGGCGCGTCGCTGGCTCGGTCATCTTCGGGTGATCGTCGAGGCCGCAGAGTCGGACGGGGGCGCCGGACCGTTCTGGCTTGCGGCACTGACGACGGCCCAGGCCGAGGCCAACCGTGCCGAAGGCGCGAGCGACGCCGCGCTCTGGACTGACGCCGCCGGTCGCTGGGGCGCGCTACCACACCCCTTGCACCAGGCGGAAGCGCTGCTCCGGCAAGCCGAGACGATCCTGGGTGTGGGCGGCGGCGAACGCCCCGCGGCGGAAGCGGCACTTCGTTCGGCCCACGCCGCCGCCATGGCGATCGGCGCCGCGCCGCTGCGAGCGGAGATCGAGGCCTTGGCCCAACGCGCCCGGATCGATTTCGACGATCCCGCGCGCCCGCGGGTCGATGGCGCCGACGCGGTCGCCGTCGCACCGACCGTAACGCTCACGGCCCGCGAACGCGACGTCGTGCGGCTAGTGGCCGGGGGTCACACGAATCGCGAGATCGGCGATCGGCTGTTCATCAGCGAGAAGACCGTCAGCGTTCATGTGTCCAACGCGATGGCCAAGCTCGGTGCGCTGTCACGCTACGAGGCGGCGGCCTCGGCCGAACGGCTGGGGCTCCTGTGAATCAGTGGCGTCGGTGCCACGGCTCCGCGACCAGCCACGGGTGCTTGGCCGACCTGCCAGAATGCCGCCCGGAGGTAGCGAAACCCGCATGAGCGACACCCACGCGACTGATGCACCGGGCCACGCGAACGCGGCGGCAGGCGATCACCACGACCTGTCGGACCACGGCGACGATCACGGCCACGACGACCACGCCCACGGCGATGAGGCGCTCGGACCGATCGACATCTGGGCGTGGGGCGCGGGGATCCTGGGCCTTGCGGTGGCCGTGGGCATCGCCGCCTGCTTCGCACTGGCAACGGGCAGCCTCGTCTGAACGTGCCCGCGCGATACGCTGATCGGTTCGGCGGCGGCGTACGGCTCGGGGGGCGCCGCTGAGCCGGGCGCGCCGGCCTCACGTGCGTCGCGCGACCACCAGCAGGTCGTAACCGGGGTTGACCCGCAAGGAGCGGCGAGTCAGCCAGCCAGGAGCCCGCCAGCTGCCAAGGAGGCCCAGGAGCGCGAGCCCGCGCTCCACCGCGAACCCAGCGGAGACCGTCAGGCTCGCATATCGATGGCGGGCCGGCACGAACCCCTCCTGGACCAGGAGACGGTCAAGATTTGAGCGATCGAAGAAGAACAGGTGCTCTGGGATCTTTCGCCAGCCGAGCCAGCGCTCGCCTGACAGACGGGCGGCGAGGCTACCCGCGTCCGGAGTTGACAGGATCAGGTGGCCGCCTGGACGAAGGATTCGCCGGACCTCCCGGAGTGTCACTGCGGGGTCCGGCAGGTGCTCGATGACCTCCCACAGCGTGACCACGTCAAAGGCGGCGTCCGGGTGGCGGGCAGACTCGAGCGTGCCCGTCTGCACATCCACGCCCAGCTGAGTGCGGGCGTACTCGGCGGCCCATTCGCTCGGCTCGACCCCGATGGCATCCCAGCCGATCGCATTCGCCTGCTCGACAAAGAAGCCGGTGGCCGCGCCGACGTCCAGCAGCCGCCCGCGGGTCGCCGGCAGGTCCCGCAGGCGGTCACGGAACGTCCGTCGCCAGTTCTCCGCCTCCGTCGCGTAGCCCTCATAGCCACGCTGGCGCGAATCGGGGCTGACGTAGTAGC
>JANPDO010000059.1:0-3110 GCA_031431535.1 Chloroflexota bacterium | reverse complement strand
CGAGGCACGCTCACGCGCGCCAACATGATCGCCGACGTGCCGTCCCTGCCGATCGACCGAGCAGGCTCAGGGCTGATACAGCTCGTCTGTTTTCGCGGCCATGATGAAGTCGTTGCGGTGCAGGCCCTTGATCTTGTGCGTCCACCAGGTGACCGTCGTGCTGCCCCACTCGGTCAGCAGCGCAGGGTGATGGGCTTCCCTCTCCGCCAGTGCGCCTACTTGGTTCGTGAACGCCAGTGACCGCCCGAAGTCGTCGAACCTAAAGACGCGTCTCAGGCGTCGGACACCAGCGACCTCCACAACCTCCCAGACAGGGATCTGCAGGTGGAACCGGGCGATCTCGGCATCGGTGACGGTCGGTTCGCCCCTGCGGCAGGCGACGCAGCTCATCCGCACGAGCGGATCGATCTCCTGGTCCGTCATCGCATCGGCTCCCTGTCTCCGACTTCGCGCTGGGTGAGGGTACATCTCGGGGACCGTCCGATGCCCGCCTGCTCCGACGCGTACCGGCGGGATCCCGGGCTCCCCCGAGAAGGCCCCGCCGTCAAGAGCACGACTCGCTGGTCCTGACAAATCCCAGACAAGCGTCACGCCCTACGCTGCGTCGCAGTCCACTCCCTCGCTTCCGGGGCCGTTACCCTGCCCTGAGCATGTTCCTTGGTATCGACCACTTGGTGATCGCGGTCGCCGATCCGGACGATGCCGCGGCGCAGCTCGAAGCGGAGCTCGGCCTCGCGGCGACCGGCGGCGGCCGGCACGACGCGCTCGGGACCTTCAACCGGCTTGCCTGGCTCGGTGACACGTACCTCGAGCTCATCGGCGTGTTCAACCCGGCACTCGCCGAGCGGTCATGGATGGGTCCGCCGATGCTGCGAACGCTCGACGAAGGCGGAGGACTCGCGACCTGGGCGATCGCGACCGACGCGCTCGAGGCCGATCTGGCCGGCCTTCGCGATAGTGGCTCCGATCTCGGTGACCCGGTGGTCGGCGAACGGCTACGCGCCGATGAAGCCGTGGTCCGCTGGCGGCTGGCGGCGCCGCGGGTGCTCGGGCCGTCCGAACCGCCGTTCCTGATCGAGCACGACCCGGCATCGGCCGAGTGGGCTCCGGCTGACCGCGCCGCCCGACGCACGCAGGAGCACGCGACAGGTGGGCCGGTCCGGCTCGAGGTGCTCGAGCTGCCCGTAAATGACGTAAACGAGACGATCCAGCGCTTCCTCCGGACAACCGGACTCCGGTTCCGGCCGTCGCTCACCGGCGGCGGCTCCCGCGACGCGGGCGTCGGCGGCCAGATCGTCCGGCTGCGCCCTCGACGCGGCGGGTCCGGTTCGGCGGTCATCCGCCTCGCCGCGCCCGTGCCCGAGGAACGGGTCGTCGAGCTCCTCGGCTGCCGTTGGGTCGTGCGTCCAGCGCGCTGAGCCGCCGTTCGGTCACTACATCCAGACGGTGAACAGGAGGCGCTGGGCGTGCCCGGATGGAGGTAAGTCGCGGCTCGGTCCCGGCCCGAGCTGCGGCGCGACAATCTGCAGAAGCTCCGAGATGCGGAGCTTCACATCACGCCTCGACAAGTAGATCCCGGGCTCCCCCGAGACGGACGCGGACGCCTCTGCAATGCCCACCTGCCATCACGAGGCTGCTGCCCAAAGGGCCGACGGACAGCACGACCGGAAGTCCCCGTAGCGCGTCGGCAGGCTGGCGCTCGCGGCGATCCGGACGCAATCCGATGGCTCCCGTGGCCGGGGAACTTGGGACCGCTGGCCTGATCCAGCAGCTCTTCGAAGTCTCTGTGGGACGGCGCGTCATGCCCCAGGGCTTGGCTGCGCGCGGCCGCGGCGAGCAGGGCGCCGGCGGCGCGCCTCGTTCGCCTCGTACGTCTTGCGGATGAGCTGCGCAAGCTCCGCGAACCCATCGTCGCCGAGCACCTGACGCAACTTCGGATAGGAATCCCCGGTCTGCTGGGTCATCGTGTCCTCCGTGAGCGGCCCGCTAGGCGGCCCCTGTCAGCAGACACCATATAGTGGCCCCGCCAGCAGGATCGCAGGAGACGACGCGGAGCGACAAGCGATCCTTCATTGTCGGACTGCTACCAGCGACGTCACGGCGAAGTCGAAGCGGCAGCCCTGACTCTGCACCGGAATCGCGAATTCCCAAGTGTGGAGCAGACAGCTGGCGGCGTCGGGGTGATCAAACATGCCTGTCACCTCCACGATATCGCCCACATATCGCCCACTGGGGTGGCGACCGGCCGGGTCAAGCGTGAAGGTGAGCCAGTCCCCGGAGTCGGATGGCGGGTCGGTCTCCGAAGGTTCGACAAGTAGCAGAGGCGATTCACCTGAGTCAAACCAGCTGGGTTCGATTGAATTCCCGAGCGTCATGACACTGCAGTAGCACGGGACGATGCGAGCCCGAACCGTGATCGGCACCCGGGAGAAGCACACCAGCCGGGCACCATGTGGAAGCCTCTGCAGCGTCTGCACGTCCGTCGGCACCGGTGGGCAGTCGGCCTTGGCGAACCCGATCATGGGGTCTGGGCGCTCGGTGAGGGCGATCCACGGCTCGCCGTCCATGCCGGCCATCGCGACCCAGCCATAGCCGGGGCCTTCGAGCCCCACGAATGAGACTGGCGCGACCTTATACCACGTGTAGCCCGACGCGCTGACAGGTCCGTCGAGGACCCGGAGCTCGGTGCCAAGCGGCAACACGGGCTCGTACTTGATCGAGTCGTCGCTGACCCGCGGTTCCGAGCGGACCCGGAGCCCATCCGAGACGGTCACGACGACCTGCCTGAGGATCGGGTCGCTGGGCCCCTGGGATGGGGCGGGCGTGGCAGACGACACGGCGGGCGGCGTGGCGGTCGACACGGCGGGCGACGACCACGACGAGGCCGGCCCGGGGACCTGGGTCGATGAGGGCGCAGGTGGAGACGAGACTGATGGTGAGGGTGAAGAGGAGCTGCATCCTGAGATGAGGACAATAGCCATCAGCAGCACGACATGGAAGCGGCGGCTGATCATCATGTCACGTCTCGCGAGGGGACCTTTCCACGTGTGTGCGACGCCTCATGCCTGGCATCTGTTACTTCGGTGTCTGGCTCGAAACGGCCCCCGGCC
>JANPDO010000058.1:0-8096 GCA_031431535.1 Chloroflexota bacterium | reverse complement strand
CGCGCGACAGGCGCATTTCATTGATCTGGCGGCGTTCGAGCAACAACCGGTCGATCGCTTCGCGATCGGCGGCTCGCTCGGCCTCGCCCTGGGCCCCCTCGTTGTAATCGCTGCGCTCGCGCAGCCGGTCGTCCTCGAGCTCGATCAGGAGTCGGGCCACCTCGTAGTCGAGCTCGGACGCCGCGAGTCCCCTCGGATCCGGACCAGGCCTGGCGGCGAGGGCCCGGGCCAGCGCCGCGGTTTCGTCGTCAAGCGAGAGGAGCAACGACTCCCAATGGAACGGAGGATGGATTCCCTGGTCGTCCGGGGCGCGTTGGAGCGCGATCATCCGGAACAACTCACGGGCGACGGTGCTCGGGAGCTGGTCCGGGCCGAGTTCCGCCACGACGCGAATCTGCTGATCCGGGACGAGCAGCATGAGCCGCAGCAACTCCACTTCGACCGCCGTGATGGCACGAAGGATGTCGCGGATGGGCAGGGCGTCGGGCGAGGCGAGGACCGCGTCCACCGTGAATCGACCCTCGCCCCCAGCTGCGCCCGCCGAGCCAGCTGATCGGCCCTGGGCAATCGGGTTCCTCTCCGGCCGCTCCAGGACCTGGCGCAGGACCCGTTCCTCAACGCCAGACACGCGGCGAACCTCGCCGAGTGCTTCAGCGCGCCGCAGGGGGTCCGCGATCTCCCGAAGGGCGGGCATGACCGCCTCGACAAAGCCGATCCGCCCGGAACTGGTCTTGAGGTCGAACCGGCCAGCGTGGTGGTCGACAAGGTATTCGACGAGCGGCTTCGCCCTCGCGACCGCAGTCTCCCAGTCGGCCGGCGATTCGCGCACCAACTCGTCCGGGTCCTTGCCGTCCGGCAGCCGGACTACGCGAACGTCTTCCAGCTTCACGCCCGAGGTATCGCCCTGGAGCTGGCCGATGAGTCCGGCCAGGGCCGTCACCCCGAGCGTGCCGGCCTTTTCGCCGGCCGCATCCACGTCATATGCCAGCGCGATCCGGCTGGTGTAGCGGGTGAGCAGGGCGACATGACCCGGGGTCAGCGCCGTTCCCAGGCTGGCCACGACGTTGTCGAAGCCGGCCTGGTGCGCCATCAGGGCGTCCGTGTAGCCCTCGACGATGACGGCCTGGCCGTGCCGCCGGATCGGACCCTTGGCCTTGTCGATGAGATAGAGCGTCCGGCTCTTGTCGAACAGCGGCGTCGCCGGTGAGTTGAGGTACTTTGGCCCGTCACCTTCGAGCAGTCGGCCGCCCAGGCCGACGGCGTGGCCGTTCTGGTCACGGATCGGGAAAAGCACGCGCGACCGGAACTTGTCGTAGACACCGCCACGCCCGCCCTGGCGTGGCGCGGCCAGGCCCACCTCCACCAGCTCATCGGGCCGCACGTCGCGCTTCGAGCCGAGCGCCCGGGTCATCTGGTCCCAGCCGCCGGGTGCCCAGCCGAGCTGATGCGTGGCGATCGTCTCGTCAATGAACCCTCGGCCGTGGAGATAGTCCAGCGCGACGGTGCCGGCCTTCGACTGCGTCAGTACGGCGTGATAGAACGCGATCGCGTGATCCAGCACCTGCCGCAGTCGAGCCTTGTGCGCATCGTCGCGCTTGGTCCGCTCGTCGATCTCGACGCCGGCGCGCGCGGCCAACGTCCGGAGCGCCTCCGGGAAGGTGACGCTGTCACGCTGCATCACGAAGCTGAAGATGTCGCCCCCCAATCCGCATCCAAAGCAGTGCCAGGTGTCGCGGCCGGGCGTCACCACAAACGACGGCGTCTTCTCACCGTGAAATGGACAAAGGCCCTTCCAGGTGGTGCCCGCCTTCTTCAGGCTGACCGAGTCGCCGACCACATCGACGACCGCCAGCCTGCTCTTTACCTCGGCTGCAACACCGACCGCCAAACTCGCGCCCCTGACCCGAACACACCTGTGGGCCTGTCAAGTCTTGACAAGCCCAAGCCGCTGCATCATGCCTCGTCGCGTCGCTGTTTGTCAACCCCTTTGTCAATACTCCATGGGGGTATTCATCGGGTTCAGGCAAGCTGCTGCAGCCGTGTCGGCCACCCGCAGCGGATGACTCGGATAGACTGCCCCGGCTGCGCACAGGTGGGCGGCGCGGGCGCAGTCAGTACGAGGAGCCGTCGTTCCCATGTCCTCAACGCAACCGGCCGCTTCGTTGAGCCGCGAGCCCGCCACGGTGCGTGTCGCGATGTGGAGCGCACGTCATCGCTGGTCCGTGGTGGTCCTATGGCTTGCCGCGACGATCGGGCTCTTCGCGCTCAGCCTGGCGATGGGCGGGATCGCCGCCGACGACGCCAGCGGCAATCCCAGTGATCAGCAACTCGAGGCGAGCGAGGCGTACGACGTCTTCAACGCCGGCGGCACCAACGACCCGTTCGAGAGCTTTGTCGTGGTCATCGATGGCGGACCCGGAGCGATCACCGATCCGGCATATCAGCGAGCGATCGGCGACCTCGTCACCGATCTCCGCGCGTCGAGCGTGGCAATCGACGGGCAGGACACGCCCACCTTCGAGGGGATCCCGAACCCGTTTGAGGTGCCGCCGGCCGCTGGATTGCTGTCGGCCGATGGGACGACGGCACGGATCGTCACGAGGATTGCGGGTGATGACGAGCGGGTCAGTGCGCTGCTCGAACCCATTCTGCCAATCATCGATGCTGCCCGGGCCGCCCATCCCGAACTGACCATCCACGTGGTCAGTCGGACCTTCATCAACGACGACATCAACGACCTGATCTCGACCGGCCTGGACGATTCACTGAAACTGACGCTCCCGCTCACGTTCTTTATTCTGCTGCTGGCGTTCGGGGCGATCGTGGCGTCGGTGGTGCCCCTGATCCTGGCCGTGACATCGCTCCTGGCGGCATTCGGGATCATGGGCATCTACAGCCAGCTGATCGGCCCGGTCAGCCCAAACGCCACGCAACTCATCGTGTTGATCGGCCTGGCAGTGGCGGTCGACTACAGCCTGTTCATGATCACCCGCTTCCGGGTGGAGCGCCGGGCAGGCCGCGCCAGACTGAAGGCGATCGAGATCTCCAGCAGCACCGCGGGACGCGCGGTCTTCTTCTCCGGGCTCGCCGTGATGATCTCGCTAGCGGGTCTGGTCACGCTGGGCGTCTCGTTGTTCACGTCCATGGCGATCGGGACCATCTCGGTGGTTCTGGTGTCGGTGATCGGCAGCCTGACCTTCCTGCCGGCGTCGCTGGCCATCCTGGGCGATCGGGTGAACCTCGGCCGGCCGTCAACCTGGATTCCCCGCCTCGCCGTCGCCCTTCCGTTCGGATCGGCCAGCCGCCGGGGTCGCTCGGCGCTCAATTGGCTCGACCACCGATCGGACCGCCACGAGGGCGCGGGCTTCTGGGGTCGCCTCGTGTCGGCCGTGATGGCTCGTCCGATCCGGCTGACGGTGCTGTCCGCCACGCTCCTGTTGGCCGTGGCGGCGCCGGTCCTCAACCTGCGCACCGGGACCACGGACATCACTGCCTTTCCGGACTCGATCGATGGCGTGGCCGGGATCAAACTGCTTGACGAGAAGTGGCCGGAGGGCACGGATCTTCAGCTGGCCGTCGTGGTGACGAAGGCCGACGAGGCGTCAACGCAGGCCGCCATCGAGCGTTTGAAGGTCGAGGGCCTCAAGCTCGACGGCTTGCACGAGCCGGTCGAGGTGACGCCGTCGCGGGATGGCAAGGCGGCCCTCATCTCCTTCACGATGGCCGGCGGGCAGAACGACGACGTGAACCGGGACCTGGTTCGGCAGGTGCGGAGCGAGGTGAACCCGTCGGTCTTCGGAGGACTGGCCGAGGTCCGGACGTATGTGACGGGGGGCGCGGCGTTCTCGGTCGACGTGACCAAGGTCTACGCCGATGGCGTGCCGACGATCTTCGCGTTCGTCCTCGGCCTGTCGTTCCTGCTGATGCTGGTGGCGTTCCATTCCGTCGTCATCCCGATCAAGGCGATCCTGCTCAACCTGCTGTCGACCGCAGCCGCCTATGGGGTTCTTGTCCTGGTCTTCCAGGATGGCTGGCTGGCCGAGCCGCTGGGGATCACGCCGAGCGGGGTGATCGAAAGCTGGGTGCCCCTGTTCATCTTCACGATCCTGTTCGGACTATCGATGGACTACCACCTGTTCATCCTCACCCGGATCAAGGAGGCCCGCGACCGCGGGCTCAAATCGCGCGCGGCGGTTGCGACGGGAATCTCCGTCACGTCAGGGACGATCACCAGCGCCGCGTCGATCATGGTCGTCGTCTTTGCCGTGTTCGTGACCCTCAAGTTCGTGTTCATTCAGCAGCTCGGGCTGGGGTTGGCCGTGGCCGTGTTCATTGATGCGACGGTGATCCGGAGCGTCCTGCTGCCCGCGTCTATGACGCTGCTGGGCGACTGGAACTGGTGGATGCCACGTTGGCTGGACTGGATCCCGCGGGTCACGATCGAGGGCGACCCGGAGGTGTCGGTGGAGGAAGTCGAGGGAGCCGCGACTCCAGCTTGAGGCGGGTGGTCAGCCACGCGAGCCAGGGAATCGAGGCAACTCCAACACCGCTCGTCCGGATGCGGACCTCCTCATGCATCCCGGTCGGTGACGTCCTCGGTGAGAACGAGACCACCGCCGGTGCCCGTTCCGCCCTCTCGCACGCCATCCGCGCCCTCGGGTACAGCCAGCACCGGGTTCCGGATGAACCCCTCGTGGACTTGCCCGAAATCGACAATAGGCGTCGAATCTGCTCAGAAGCCACGCATGTTCATGCGGAAGGCGGTACTGCGGGTACCGGGCGGTCGACTCGTTGATGCGCGGGGGCCGGGCGGGGTCGTCGGCCCCCCCGGCGATCGCCGTTTACCCTCGCGGGCGATCGCCGTCTACCCCTCGCGGGCGATTGGTTCCAGGTCGATGGTGCGCACCTGACGAGTACGCCCGGCCTCGGTTCGGACGAGCGCAGCCGGGATGACCCCGGAAGCCATCTTCTCGATCACCGCGACTTCGCCCGCATAGAGGCCGCCGCCGGTGATCCTGACCCGATCCCCCATCGAGAGCCCGGCCCTGCCGCTCCCGGCGGTCAGATCGATGGTCGCTACGGTTGGCCGAACGTACGGCTCCGGGCCCGCTCCCGGACGCTGTGCCGGCTTGTTATCTGTTCGAGCCGGGGGATAGATCGTCTTGCGCTTGCGTGTCGCCACAGTGGCTGGAACCCTCCTGCGGCCGCGTCGTGAATGCGCGGCACGTCCGCGATGCTACATCGGCGCGTCAACGAGGGTCGGGACACTACTGCGCGGAGCGTGTCGTATCGTGTCGACGTGGTTGATCCCCCACCTGCGGAAGCGTTCGAACCGACCCCCGATGCCACCCATGGCGAGCACCGACCGCGGAGGCGACTCCAGATTGCCCTGACCCTGACGGTCGTCGTGGCGCTCGTCCTGGGGACGATCGGGGGTTCGGGGTTGATCACAGGGTCCGCCCCCATCGTCGGCAACGAAGTGGTCGAGGGCGCGCCATCGACGGAGCCTCGGGTGGTGGCCGTCGATGCCGCGGGAGGCGTGATCACCATGGATCAGCATGGTGGTTCGGGCGTGGCCTATCCCGTCCCGGGCGTGGCATTCGAATTTCCGGCGTGGTCTCCGGACGGCACGTCATTCGCCGCGATCGGCCGGGACGCGGAGGGTGCCGGCCTGTATGTCTTCGAGGCTCGCACCCCCAGCCAGCCGCAAACCGAGGCGGTCATTGCCTACGAAAGCGCCGACCATCCGCCCTTCTACCTGTACTGGACGCCGGACAGCCAGCAGGTGACGTTCCTGACCAGCGAGTCGGACGGGCTCGCCCTGCGAGTCGCGCCCGCCGACGGGAGCGCGACTGCGATCACCCTGCGCGCCGGCGCCCCCATGTACTGGGACTTCGTGGATCCCGGTCGACTGCTGGTTCACAGCGGGGCGAACGGGCCAGATGGCTTTTTCGGGGAGGTCGGCGTAGACGGCGCGCTGTTCGAGGAACCGAGCGCGGCGCAGGGCTTGTACCGAGCCCCGGCGATCTCTGGCGATGATCGACTCCGGGCCTACGTAGCGGACGATGGCGGGACGACCAGCGAGGTGGTGGTCGAGGCACGCGATGGCAGTGGATCCACCCGGGTCCGGGTCTTCGGGCCGGCGGCGTTCTCGTTCAACCCACAGAGCGACGAATTGGCGTTCGTGGCAGCGAACGAGTCGAGCGGGCGCAACCTCCAGTTGCCGGTCGGTCCGCTCCGGCTGGTGGACCCGACCACCCGTGGCGTGCGAACCCTGCTGGGCGGCAAGGTCGTGGCGTTCTTCTGGTCGCCGACCGGCAAGTCGATTGCCGCCATCCGGCTCGATCAGGGCGACGACAACGTGACCGAGGCCAGTCGAGGCGCCGGCGCCGTCCTGGCGCGAGCCCGAGCCAACAGCAACGTTGAGGGGGCCGCAGCGAGCCTGACGATGCATCTTTCATTCGTGGAGGTCACCACTGGCTCGGTCGTTTCCGAGCGACTGGTGCGGCTGGCGGACCTGTTCCTGAACCAGGTGCTGCCGTACTTCGACCAGTACGCGTTGAGCCATCGCGTCTGGTCTCCCGATGGCACGGCGATCGTCCTGCCGATCGTCGGCGAGGGCGACGTGACGCGACTCTTGGCGATCCCGGTCGACGGTTCCGACGCCCGGGCGTTGGCGACCGCCGAGATGGGATTCTGGAGCCCGTGAAGCGGACGCGCGGCGGTCAGGCCAAATCGAGGCGTTCGGCGACCCTGAAGCGCTGAAGCACGATCAGGGTGTCATCGTCGAGCCCGAAACCCGGGTCGCCGAGCCTGACCCGGAGCTCGTCAAGGTAGCCGTTCCAGTAGCCCTCGTGCGCGATCCGGAACTCGATGGCGTTCGCCCATCCCTCGCCTTCGTCGATCGCATGGCGATCGTCGACATCGGTCAGGCGGACCACCCGACAGTCGACCGTTTCAATCAGCTCGACCGGGCGCTCCTCCGAATCGAGCAGGATCTCGCGGGTGCCGGCGATTGGCAGCACTTCGCCATCGAGCTCCATTTCCACAAGCAGCGCGGCCGTCGCGATCTTGGTGCCGGCCAGCGCCGCCGCCGTCAGTTCGTCGCGGAATGGCCCGGGATCGGCAAAGCCCCAGGCAGGAAGGGAGGCCAGATCGGCGGGAAGTGGCATGGGTCCGCAGGATACCCGGAGGACCACGCGGGCCGCGAGTGCGGGCGCGGCCGATATTCCGACGATTTTCTCTTGTGGGCTTCCCTTATGCACCTTCGATCCAGTAGGATCGCGTCCCGCGGGATCGTGCCCGCTAATCGGCGTCGGCACAACAGTGAGGCGATGTGCAGATGGTAGAGCTCAAATCGGACTTTTCGGTCAATGACGAACCGATGAGCGCAGCGCCGATGGGGGGATCGATCACGGCCGAGGAGCCAGTGGTCGACGCGGATCTGGCGCCCGGAACCAACATGGGAGGCGACTTCATGGCAGAATCGTCCGTCGCGGCAGCGACGGCCCCCTCGAGCCCGGAACATGACGCCATGGCCGAGGGCCTCGACTCCACCGACCTTCTCGGCGAACTCGCACGGGCAATGCATGACGCGGCCGACGCGCAGTTTGCGCGGATCACGGCGGATCTCGAACGACAGCGGTTACGCCACGTTGAGTCCATCGTGGCGCGTGCCACCTTTGACACGGACGATGTCAAGGCCGAGCTCGATGCGGACACCCGCGCCATCGACGCCTGGGCCAAGGCGGAGGCTGAGAAGATCAAGCTGGAGCGCATGCGTCGGATCGATGTCCGCCGTGACGAGCACGCCGCCAAGGTCGAGCGTGAGGCGACGATCAAGAAGCGCGAGATCGTCGCCGTCGAGGTGGCAATTGATAGCCACCTCGCCGAGCTCAAGAGCTTCTTCGCCGAGATCAAGCAATCCACCGATCCGGGGCGCATTGCCAGCGTGGCGACCACCAAGCCGGGGTGGCCGGCGCGCCCTGAGTTAGCCGGGGACCCCCCCCCGGGCCCGGGGGCCGGGGTGGCCCCGGGCGGGCCGGGTTGGGGCCTAGCCCCCGGATGGGGGGGGGCTGGTTTGGGACGCCCCGCCG
>JANPDO010000057.1:0-40329 GCA_031431535.1 Chloroflexota bacterium | reverse complement strand
GGCTGGCCAAGCTCGAGGGCGATGCCGCCTTCACGTACATGACCGGCGAGACGATCGACGGGTCGATGCTCCTCGACACCATCGAGCGCTGCTATTTCGGGTTTCGCCGGCGCCGCCGCGACGTCCGCCAGGCGACGTCGTGCGAATGCAACGCGTGCACCCGGATCCCCGATCTCGACCTCAAGTTCGTGGTCCACCACGGCGCCGCCATCCTCCAGAAGGTCGCCGGCCGGCAGGAGCTCCTGGGGTCGGACGTGATCGTCGTGCACCGGCTACTGAAGAACGAGGTCGTCGAGAAGCTGGGCATCAACGCCTACGCCCTGATCAGCCAACAGTGCATCGATGCCTCCGACATCGACCCGGCCGCGTTGGGCATGCGCAGGCACACCGAGACCTACGACCGGATTGGCGACGTGCAGGCCTGGGCGCACGACCTGGAGCGCCGCTGGCAGGAGGAGGAGGCTCGCGGGCGCGTCTTCGTCACCCCGGAGGAGTCCATCCTCACCGTGTCGGTGCCCACCAGCGTGCCGCCGCAGGTGGCATGGGAATTCCTCACCAAACCCGGGCAGCGGATGTCGTGGCAGCCCTGGGTGACGGAGGTCACAGTCGTCGGGGCCACCGGCGGCCGGCGAGGCCCCGGATCGTCCAACCACTGCATGCACGGCAAGGACGCAGTCGTCGAGGAGATCCTCGATTGGCGTCCGTACGACTACGTGACGGATCGGACGATTCTCGACACCCCCGGCGGACCCGTGAAGCTGCTTCACACCATTGAGCTGGAGCCGGGCGCGGCGGGCACCACGATCCACCTGCGGTTCGGCGCGCCGAAGACCCGACGAGAGAAGGGGTTGTTGGAGCACATCGGGCCGGCGTACGGTGAGGCCCTTCAATCGAGCATCCCCAGTCTCATTGCCCAGCTGGACGCCGAACTCGCGGCTCGCGAGGCGGATCGCGGGACGGAACCCGAGCTGGCCAGGCCCCGGGCGGACGGGCCCCTGTCCGGCCTTCAGCCGCTGGTGATCGTCGGCTGACGGCCGGCTGGCGACGCGCTGGCCGCGGTGTTGCCATTGGTCGCTCCGGGCCGCCCTGGTCGCAGAACCGCACACAGGGACTCCTATGGAAAAGCTACGTCCGACGCGCCGGGTCGTGGCCCGAGGTCCACGCTCAGCGCGTGCCCAATCCCGGCCGGATCCACTCGATTCGAGGTGCCCGAGTCGAGAATGACGCGGTACCAGTCCGCTGGAGTGGTTATGCGAGGTGCGCGCCCCGGCGGGCGCGTCGACGAGTTCCATGGGGATCGCAGCTAGCCCGGTGTTGGCAACGGCGCCACCCCTCGGTGACACTCAGTGCGCAGCGGTAGACCGACAGCGGCGTGCTGGTCGAGGCCGCCGCCGCCGATACTTCATCAGGTTCGGCGAGCGCGTCGACCCAGGAGTTGGAGCGGTCATGCCCCACGGACCGGATCGATGTACGCGGCGTAGCTGACGACAGCTCGGAAGCCCAGGCGCTCGTAGATCGGGCGCCCCACCACGCTAGCCTGGAGCGCCGCCACGTCGCAGCCGGCGACCACGCCGTCGGCCATCGCACGCGCCGTCATCGCCGCTCCGTATCCGCGTCGGCGCGCCGGCTCGATCGTTGCGATGCTATAGACCCCGATGGTCCGGCCGGTCTGCCAGCCCAGCCCGGAGACGACCGGGTCACCGTCCGCGTAGCCCACGTAGACGACACACTCGGGCCGGTCGAGGAGGTCCGGGCACGCGGTTCCCAGGGCGACCGCCGGATCTGAGCCAAACCCCGCAGTCACGGCCTGGCGGTGAGCGTCGATGCCGGTGGCGTCGGTCACCCTGCGGATCTCGAGCTCGGGAGACGCGTGCTCAGCGATCGCGTCGTGGTCGATCGGGAACGCGACCATGCCGGGCGTTGACGTCTCCTTCCCCGCGGCTACCAGTCCTGCCTGGGTCAGGGTCGGGATGAAACGATCATCGATGCCTTCGCGCAGGCGAACGACGAAGTGGTCGCTCCGCTCGCGCGCCAGGGCCACGCCGGCGAGGACGCCGGCCGGTGTCGCGTCCTCGCGTTCGACCAAGACCTGGTTGAACCAATCCATCGGCAGGCCGGTCAGGATCGTCACCACCCCGCCGGCGCGAGTCACCATCGCCCGGCTAGCACAGCTCACCACGCCCGTCACGTAGGCGATCCAGTTCTCGTGCTGGAGGGCGACTAGCTCGTCGGACGTCATCCCCCCACACTACCTACTCGGCCAGCGGTCGTGTACGGGCTGCCCGTCGCCGTGACGCAGACACCGAACTCGATCATCAGGCGGGCGAGCCCAGATCCGTAGATGAGAATGATCGACGACGAGGACGGCCGGCGCGCTCCTGCTCCGGGGCTTTCGGCCACCGCCTCCGGTCTCCGCCCGATCGCCGGTAACACGGAGCGTTGTGGCACGCACGCGAAGCGAACCTCGACGACTACCCGGACGCCGCACGCGTAAGCAGAGTGTCGCGCTGAGCGCGAAAACGGGGAAGTGGAGCGGGAGACGGGATTCGAACCCGCGACATTCTGCTTGGGAAGTCCTGAGCTCGTGAGCGCAGTAGCACGAGCGTGGAACGACGAGCGAAACACCGATAGTTAGAGTGTCGTGAGGAGCACGGGTTGGCAGGGTAGTTCGTGTGCCCGGCCGGGCGGTCAGCCTTGCTCAGCGTGCGCAGCGATCACGAGGGAGAATGACTGACCCGCCCCATCTGCCACGGGGCGAAGTCCAGGCCGGTCTCGGCCACTCGAACGCCGGCCAGGTAGAGCAGGGAGAAGACCTCGCACGGATGGTCTGAGCGCGCTCCCGGCGCATACTCATCCCATGCACATCCTCGTCGTCGGCGCCAGCGGCTACATCGGCGGGCGCCTTGTGCCGCTGCTCCAAGCGCGGGGGCACGACGTCGTCCTGATGAGCCGAGATGCCCGGCCCCTCGCGGCGCGGTTCCCCGAGGCAGAGGTGATCGCCGCCGACCTACTCGACTCGTCGACGTTGCCGCCGGCTCTCGAGCGGATCGAGGTCGCCTACTACCTGGCCCACTCCATGGGTGCGGGCGAGCGGGGGTTCGCCGAGCGGGACCGGCAGGCAGCGCGCAACTTCGCCCAGGCGGCCGAACGCGCCGGCGGGTCCCGGATCGTCTACCTCGGCGGCCTGGGCGAAGACTCGGCAGACCTGTCCCACCACCTGGCGAGCCGTCACGAGACCGGCGCCGAGCTCGCCGCCCACGGCGTGCCGGTCACCGAGTTCCGGGCGGCCGTGATCATCGGCTCCGGCAGCGCGTCGTTCGAGATCCTGCGCCATCTGACCGAGCGGTTGCCGATCATGATCACGCCTCGCTGGGTGGGGACCCGCTGCCAGCCCATCGGCATCGGCGACGTGCTCGACTACCTCGCGAGCGCACTCGACCATCCGGAGGTCACCGGCATCGTCGAGATCGGGGGTCCGGACATCCTTTCGTACGGCGACATGATGCGGACGTACGCCCGCCTGCGCGGCCTTCGTCGCCTCATGATCCCGGTCCCCGTGCTCACCCCGCGCCTCTCCTCGTATTGGGTGAACCTCATCTCGCCGGTGCCGGCAGGCATCGCTCGACCGCTCATCGAGGGCCTCCGGAATGAGGTCGTCGTGCGGGTGCCGGGACCAGCGGCCGCGTTCGGCCTCGAACCGCTTTCCTACGTCGAGGCGCTCGGGCAGGCGATCGATCGGACCGACCGCCACGACGTCGAATCGACGTGGTTCGACGCGCTCGCCGCGTCGGATCGCGCGAACCTCTCGTCGCTGACCTCGATCGAGGGGATGATCGTGGAGCGTCGGGAGCGGTTCATCGCCGCGCCGCCGGACCGGGTCTTCGCCGAGGTCGAGCGTCTCGGTGGCAATGGTGGCTGGCCGTACGCGAACGTCCTCTGGAAGATCAGGGGACTGGTGGATCGCCTCGTCGGCGGCGTCGGGATGCGGCTGGGGCGTCGCGACCCCGACCACTTGCGGGTGGGTGACGCTCTCGACTTCTGGCGTGTCGAAGCGGTCCGCCGGCCGACCCTGCTGCGCCTGCGCGCCGAAATGAAGGTGCCCGGTCGCGCCTGGCTCCAGTACGAGGTGAAGCCGACCGAGGAGGGCGGTAGCCGGCTGGTCCAGACGGCCTTCTTCGAGCCGAAGGGGCTCCCGGGCCTCGTCTACTGGTACGTCCTCTATCCAGTCCACGGCATGATCTTCCGTGGCACGGTCCGCGTCCTCGCGGAACGCGCGATCGACCAGGCTCGGCCCCGAAGTCGCGAATGACGCGGGGACGTTGCCCGTCGCGGCTGACCGGCGGCGAGGTCCCAACGGTGCGTGACCACCGGGCGAGCCCGGCCACGAGTGCCGCGATCGCGAGCCCGCAGACAGCTGTCCTCTGGTTCCGGCGCGACCTCCGCCTGCACGATCACCCGGCACTCGCCAACGCCCTCGCGCGGGCCGACCGCATCGCACCCCTGTTCGTCCTCGATCCCGCCCTGATCACCGGCCGATGGCGGTCGCCGAACCGGACCTGGTTCATGCTCGCTTCGCTCGCTGAGCTGGCGGCATCGCTCGAGGCGGCCGGATCGGTCCTCGTCGTCCGGGTCGGGCCACCCGAGCTGGTCGTACCGGCATTCGCCGAGGAGGTCGGCGCGAGCGCGGTTCACGTGAGCCGCGACTATGCCCCCTACGGACGTGCGCGGGACCAGCGGGTTGCCGCGGCGCTCCGGCGGGCCGAGGTCGAGTTCCACGCCGCACAGGGCAACCTCATTCACGAACCCGAGGATCTCGCGACGCGGTCCGGTACTCCATACCGGGTCTTCGGCCCATTCCACCGCGCGTGGTCGACCCTGTCGGTCAGGACGCCGCTCGCCGCGCCGGCATTCATCCCAACCGAACCATTCCCTGCTCGCGCCCGGTCGACGGTGGTCACGGCCGACGACCGGATCCTGGCTTGGACCAAGGCGCTCCGCGAGTTCGGGGTTGGCGCGGCGGAGGTGGAGAGCCTCGCGTCTCCGACCGCCGATCACGAGCTCCTACCCGACCCCGGCGAGTCCGCTGCGCGACTGCGCCTCGCGCGCTGGGCACTGGCCGCCGGCGACCGGCCACCTCGCGTGCTCGACTACCAGCGCGGCCGCGACATCCTCGGGACCGATGGGACCTCCCGCCTCAGTCAGGATCTGCGCTGGGGACTGCTCTCGCCCGTCGAGGTCGTGACCCGCGTCGTGTCGGCGGGATCGGGACCGGGAGTCGAAAGCTTCATAGCCGAGCTCGCCTGGCGCGACTTCTACGCGCACGTCCTGTGGCACGACCCGGGATCGGCCCGCCGAGCGACGAGGCGAGCGTACGAACTCGTCCCGTGGCGCGACGATGAGGTGGCGCTCGCGGCATGGAGGGCCGGGCGGACCGGCTTCCCAGTCGTCGACGCAGCGATGCGCCAGCTCGCGGCGACGGGCTGGATGCACAACCGCGCCCGGATGATCGTCGCGTCGTTCCTGACCAAGGACCTGCTCGTCGATTGGCGCGTCGGGGAGGCCTGGTTCATGCGCCATCTCCTCGACGGCGATCCGGCGAGCAACAACGGCGGGTGGCAGTGGGCAGCCTCAACCGGAACCGATGCCCAGCCGTACTTCCGGGTCTTTAACCCCGTGGCGCAGGGGCGCCGCTTCGACCCCGATGGCGCCTACGTCCTGCGCTGGGTGCCAGAGCTTGCCGGTGTCCCCGTCGAGTACCTGCAGGCACCCTGGACAATGCCGGACGCCGCCCAGACTGCGTCCCGCTGCCGGATTGGCCTCGAATACCCTGCGCCGATCGTCGATCACCGCGACGCCCGCCGCCGCGCGATCGAGGCGTACGCATCGGTCCGCGGCAGCCAAGGCCCGCACGACGGGCCCGAATCCCGATAGCCTCCCCAGGTGGCGACCACTGAGCAGACCACCCGACCCTCGCTCAGACCATGGCGCCGCTCCCCGGTGCGGTCAGCGGGGCCGAGTGATCGTGGCTTCCTGCTGCGCCCGACCGCCCGTCACACCGAGCGTGGTGGCGCAAGCGCAGGCAGAGTCTCGCGCCGCGCATCGAACGGATGTGGAGCGGGAGACGAGGTTCGAACTCGCGACCTTCTGCTTGGGAAGCAGACGCTCTGCCAACTGAGCTACTCCCGCTCGGGAGCACCGCCATTGTAACGACACCGCGACCTCGGGCTACCAGCACGCACCCGCGAAAAGCTGGATCGGATCCGGGCATCGGGACCCGTGTCCGCCTGACGGGCGTTCACGGCATGCTTGCATTCTGCATGCAGCGGCGTTAGATTACGGAGGATGACCTCGATCACCATTCGCAACGTGCCCGACGACGTGCGTGACGAGCTCGCCGCCCGCGCCGCCCGCTCCGGCCGATCGCTCCAGGCGCACGTACTGGCGGAGCTGACTGAGTTGGCGCGCAAACCCTCTGTCGAAGAGGTCCTGGCACGCGCCCGCTCGCGCGCCAGCGCGGCGGGCTCGACGTTGTCGGCAACCACAATCCTGGATCACCTCGCCGCCGACCGACGTTGACCCTCGTGGTCGATGCCAGCGCGGTTGTCGCCGCCCTGGTGGACGCAGGAACGGACGGCCGATGGGCAGCCGCGGAGATCGCACGAGACCAACTCGCCGCCCCGCATCTCATGCCCGTTGAAGTGGCGAATGTGCTGCGGCGTGCCGTTCTCGCCGGTGACCTGTCGGCCGAGGAAGCTGCCCTGGCTCACGATGATCTTCTGCAGCTGCGCGTGGAGTTCTTCCCGTACGAGCCGCAGGCCGGACGAGTGTGGGAGCTGCGCAACAATCTGACGGCCTACGACGCCTGGTATGTCGCGCTCGCCGAGGCGCTGGATGCTCCGCTGGTCACGCTCGATAAACGTGTCCAGCGCGCCCACGGACCGCGCTGTGCGATCCGGTTGCCGCCGACGCGATAACCCCGTTGCAATGCCCAAATCCACTGCAAGGAAGCCCGCGCCAGCCCGTCCAGATGGGCGGCGGGCTATACTCCCTATGAGTATCTCCCATCTTCGGCACGCTACCGCACGAGAACGACGTGATGACGCCCACTACCAGCAGACCCAGGTCCGGTCATGACCCGCTCGCGGCCACCGGGCCGATCGAGATCGTCCTGCCGATCGAGGGCATGACCTGCGCGTCGTGCGTCAACCGGATCGAGCGGTTCCTGCGCAAGACCCCCGGGGTTGAGGAGGCGGCGGTCAACCTCGCGACGGAGCGTGCCACGATCACCTTCCACCCGACCCTCGCAGGCCGGGCGGAGCTGGTGGGTGCCATTGAGGCAGCCGGCTACGACGTCAAGGCCGAACCGGTCAGGCGCGAGGGCGAGGGGGTCGCCGATTTCGAGTCCGAGGTTTCGGCCGAGGACGTTGAGCGGGAACGCGCGCAGGGCCGGCTGCTCATCCAGTCCCTCGTTTCGATTGCGGCCGCCCTGACGTTCATGGCGCTCCTGTTCTGGCCCCAGACCGTCGTCGCCATGGAGGACCTCAACCGGCTCGTCCTGTGGCCGGCCACCTTCATCCAGTTCTGGGCCGGCGGTCGTTTCTATCGGGCTGCATGGAAGGCCGGTCGCCACGGCGGCGCGACGATGGACACCCTCGTCGCCCTGGGCACGAGCGCCGCGTGGGCCTACAGCGTATTCGTGACGATGTACCCGGATGTCGTGATGGAGGCCGGCCTCCAACCCGAGAGCTACTTCGACTCATCGGCCATCATCATCGGCCTGATCCTGCTCGGGCGATGGCTCGAAGCCCGCGCGAAGGGTCGGACCAGCGGCGCCATCCGTCGACTCGTCGGGCTCCAGGCGAAGACGGCGCGTCTGGTCCGCGATGGCGAGGAGGTCGAGATCGAGCTCGCCCTGGTCCAGCCAGGAGACCTGCTGCGGGTTCGACCGGGCGAGAAGGTCCCGGTCGACGGGGTGCTCGTCGAAGGCGTGTCGGCGGTGGATGAGTCGATGCTGACCGGCGAGCCCATCCCGGCGACCAGGCGTCCTGGCGACGAGGTCATCGGGGCGACCCTGAACACCACCGGTTCGTTCGTCATGCGTGCGACACGGGTCGGCCGGGACACCGCGCTCGCCAACATCGTCGCCATGGTCCAGCGGGCGCAGGGCTCCAAGGCGCCGATCCAGGCCATGACCGACCGAATCGCCGAGATCTTCGTGCCGGCCGTCATCGCCCTGGCGACCGTCGCGTTCGTGGCCTGGTTCACGTTCGGGCCGGAACCACGGCTCACCCTGGCGCTCACGGCGTTCATTGGCGTGGTCATCATCGCCTGCCCGTGCGCGATGGGTCTGGCCACCCCGACGGCGATCATCGTCGGGACCGGGCGGGGTGCGGAATCGGGGATCCTGATCCGCGGCGGCGAGGCGCTGGAGGCAGCCGGGCGGCTGGACACCGTCGTCCTCGACAAGACCGGCACGCTGACGCTCGGACGGCCGGTCGTGGCCGAGATCGTCGCTGCAGCCGGCTTCGACTCCGGTGAGCTGCTCGATATCGTCGGCTCGCTGGAGCGCAACTCGGAACATCCGCTCGGTCGGGCCGTGGTCGCCTTCGCGCGCCAACGCGAACTTGGCTTCCGGGTGGTCGATGGGTTTGAGGCCGTCGCCGGCCTGGGGGTCCGAGGCACCCTCGACGGGGTCGAGGTCCTGATCGGGAACCGTCGACTCCTCCATGAGCGGGGCATCGACCCCACCACGCTCGAGGCGGACGCGGCCCGACACGCGGCCGACGGCGCAACGATCTCGTACGTCGCGATGGACGGACGTCTCGCGGGCCTCATCGCGATCGCCGATCCGATCAAGCCTGGCGCGGCCGAGGCGATCCGAGCCCTGGAGTCGATGGGCATGAATGTCTGGCTGCTGACCGGCGACGCGCGTGTGACCGCCGAATCGGTGGCGCGCCAGGTTGGCATCCGGGCGGATCGGGTGATCGCGGAGGTGCTGCCGGGGGACAAGGCCGCGCTGATCGAGCGTCTCCAGGGCGAAGGGCGGCGGGTCGCCATGGTGGGCGACGGGATCAACGATGCCCCGGCGCTCGCCCAGGCGGATCTCGGCGTGGCCATCGGGACCGGGGCGGACGTGGCGATCGAAGCCTCCGACATCACGCTTGTCGGCGGAGATCCTCGGCTGGTCGCCTCGGCGATCGGTCTGTCGAGGGCGACGCTGCTGACCATCCAGCAGAACCTGTTTTGGGCCTTTGGCTACAACGTCCTGCTGATCCCGGTCGCGATGGGCGTGCTCTATCCCTTCACCGGATGGACGCTCAACCCTGCCCTGGCGGCGCTCGCGATGGCCCTATCCTCGGTCTCGGTGGTGACGAACTCCCTGCGCCTGCGATCGAGCGGTTCCCGAGCGTGACGACCGCTCGTGATCACCCGCCGGAGGAGGCGGCCGAGGATACGTCCCTTGCCCGCGGGCTGCGGCTGCTCCTCACGGTCGCCGATCGGGGTGAAGTTCGCGCTGACGAGCTCAGTTCCGCGCTCAACATGCCGCTCTCCACCGTCTACCGCTACCTCCGGACGCTGGGGGACTTCGGCTTTGTGGATCGACATGGCCCGCAGTTCCGCCTGGGACCCAGGCTGCTGATCGGGACCGGCGCCAACGTCAGCAGCGAGCGCCTGATTCGCCATTCCGATCCTGTGCTGCGGATGATTGTCGAGGAGACCGGTGAGTCGGCGGTCGTGGTTCGCCGGATCGGGCTCTCGTGCGTCTGTCTCCACCAGGTCGAGAGCGACGCCCCGCTGCGGGTCAGGCTTGATCCCGGGGCGATGCTGCCGCTTCATGCCGGGGCGCCGGGTCGGGTCCTCCTCGCGTTTGCCCCGGCCGAAGTGCTGGACGAGGTCATCGCCCAGGACTGGAGTCGCGCCGCGTCAAGTGCGCCGACCGAACGTGTCCTGCGTGACGCTCTCGCAGCGGTCGTCATGGCCGGCTTGGCCACCAGCGAGGGCGAGTTGATCGAAGGATCCATCGCGGTGGCCGCCCCGATCTTCCGGGCCGACGGCATCGTCGGAGCCATTGCCTTGCTGGGCCCCGCGTTTCGTTGCGGGGCAGCGTGGCGGGAGCGGGCCGCCAGGCTGGTGCCAGCCGCCGCCCAGGCGATCAACGCGGCACTTGCCGACGATCGATCCACGTGAGCCTGGGACTTCTTTCTCGCCCGTTGGCGGACACTGCTCTCATTGTGTGGCAATCAATGCTCAGGTTGGCTATGCTGCACAGCCATGACTGCCCACGCGCACTCGCCGTTCGAGCGACTGGCCGCGGTCTCCGACCGTTATGCGACGCTGCCCATCGCTGAGGCCTTCACCTGGAGCGAGTGTCTCGCCGATGTGCCGCCCGGGGAGTGGTACATGGTCGCGTTTCGCTCCACCCGTCGGCCAGGCGCTGACGAGGCGCGCTTGACGACCTACGACGACTTCGCGCACGCCGAGGCCATGGTCGCTCCCGGGTTTGTGCACTACTTCAAGGGCCCAACCAGTGCGGCCGGCGAGTGCCTGTCGTTCTGCCTCTGGAATAGTCGGGCCGAGGCGCGCGCCGCGGCCGGTCGCCCGGCGCATGTCGAGGCCGTTGGCCTGACCTTCGAATCGTATGCCCAGTACGCCCTCGAATTCCACCGCGTTCGGCGATTCACCGGCGGCGGCTTGATCTTTGAGCCGTACGATGCGGTCGCGCGAATCGAGGCCGACCTGCCGGCGGCCTGAAACGGCCCGCGTGGCGGGTCCTGCTATCGTGCGACGGTGGCCATCGATCTCCTCGCTCCCGAGCGCGAGCCGCGCCACGCGCCCGTGCCAATCGAGGCGCGCTGGCTCGGGCGGATCGACTACCGGGAGGCGCACACGCTCCAGAAACGCCTGGTCGCTGATCGCGCCAGCGGCGCGATCCGCGATCAACTGCTGCTGCTGGAGCACCCGGCCGTCCTGACGCTCGGTCGGAATGCCGACCCGACACACATCCTGGCGTCCTCTCACGAGCTCCGCGCCCGCGCCATCGACGTGATCCAGGTGGAGCGCGGCGGCGAGGTCACCTACCACGGGCCCGGGCAATTGGTGGTCTACCCGATCGTCGCGCTGGCACGGCGCGGCTTGATGATCCGCCCGTTTGTGCGAGCCCTCGAGGCGGCCCTGATCTCGACCTGCGCCGAGCTTGGCGTCGAAGCCGCCAGGCGTGATGGTCACCCGGGTTGTTGGTGCGACGCAGACGGTTCGGCGCCGCGCAAGATCGGGGCACTTGGGCTGCGTGTCGAGCGGGGCGTGACGTATCACGGGATCGCCCTCAACGTGACTGTGGACCTGCGCGACTTCGATCTGATCGATGCCTGTGGCCTGCCGGGCGTGATGTCGACATCGATTGCCCACGAGCGAGGCGAGCAACTGACGGCGCCCGGCACCGAATCCGTGCAGGCCGCGGCTGCCATCTTCGCGCGCGCGTTCGCGGCGGCCATCGGCGCGCCGCTTGACGGCGCCTGACGACGATGGCCGCCGGGCTGTTTGAGCTCCGCAAGGACCCGATCACCGGCTGGTGGGTGGCAACCGTCGTCGATCGAGCCTTTGATCGTGGCCGCTTCGCGCGGGCAGCCGAGCTGGTTGACGATCGCCTGTTCGGGTGCGTCAATTGCTCGACACCCGACGGCGATGGCGTTCGGGTCAGAACCCTCAAGGACTTTGCGTTCCATGTCGTCGGGACCGGCGAGGATGCTCGCCAGCTGGACCGCGGCATCGCCCAGGTGAACATGGCGGAGGCCCGGGCCGCGGGCAGCTGGCTGACGATCCTCGCCCCGCCAAACGAGCATCGGGCCCTGCACGCCGTCGGCAACGACCTTATCGAGACCTTGCTCGCCCACGCGCGCGACGCACTGGCCACAGCCCGAAGTGCCGGGCAGACGGACTATCTCCAGGTCGTCCAGAACTGGGGCGCGCAGGCGGGCGCACGGACGAACCACCTGTGCCTGGACCTCTACGACCTGCCCCAGATCCCGCATCGCATCGCCGAGGAGATGGGCGGTGCGGCGCGATTCCTGATCCGCGAGGGGGAGTGCCCGTTTTGCCGGCTGGTTCGCGAGGAAACGCGGCGTCCGCAGCGGCTGGTGTGGGAGGACGCCGCAAGCGTGGCCTTCGCGCCATATGCGTCGCGCTCCACGTTTGAGGTCTGGATCGTGCCGCGGGTCCACCTGGCCTTTTTCGGGGGGTCCGGCTGCCCGTATATCGCGCCAACCGCAGTGGAACTGCGCCTGGTGCTGTCGTGGCCCGCCGCGACCCCCGACGGTCCGCCGTACAACCTGGTCCTCCACAGCGCCCCACTGCGCGAGCAGGTCGATGTGACCTACCACTGGCACTGGGAGGTCCATCCGCGACTTCGCGAGATTGCGGGCCTGGAGTTGGGCACCGGCCTGCCGGTCAATCCGGTCTCGCCGGAGGATGCCGTCGAGGAACTGCTGGCCCGCGCCGAGTCGACGGGCGGCGGGACCGGTTGAGTTGCCCGTGGCCGGCGCCCGCCCGGCGTCACAAGGAGGGGAGGCGCGTCGTCTTTGGGCCGACAAGGGCGCACCCCGATGCCGCGACCCTTCTCCGCGTATCCGTCCACTCGGAGTTTCCGTGGCCGACGCCAGTACGTTCGACAACCTCCGCGAACAGCAGCGCCGCGCCGCATCGATGGCGCAGGGCCTCGCCATGAGCGGCGTCTGGGATCAGGACCAGGCGGCGATCTTTGTCGAGACATTGTTCGGGCGGCACCACGGAGAGATCTATGCCTACCTGCTCCGGATGCTGCGCGAACCCGAGCTGGCCGCCGATCTGACCCAGGATGCGTTCATCAAGGCCTATCGCAACTACGACACGCTCGAGCGGCCCGAGAACGCGCGGGCCTGGCTCTACCAGATCGCACATCGGGTCGCTCTTGACGAGATTCGCCGGCGCAAGATCATCCGGTTCCTGCCGTGGACCGGCGAATCGCCAGGGTCTTCACCGTCGGCCGAGCGCCTCGTCATGGATGCGCATCTGTCGGGCGACCTGCAGCGGGCGCTAGCCCGGATCCCCGAGCGCCAGCGGGCGGCGCTGTTGCTGGCCGAGCTGCACGACCTGTCCGGCGTCGAGCTGGCGGCCGCGCTGGGTGTCAGTCACGTGGCCGCCCGGGCATTGCTGACCCGGGCACGAGAGAATCTCCGCCAGGCGCTGGCGATCGAACGAGCGGCGGACGCCGTAGCGGATGCCGCCCCAGCCAAGCCGCGCGAGGAACCGCGATGAGGCTCCGTGGGCGACCTCGTCGACGCCCGGACCACTGGTCCTCCCCCCATGAGCGCGCCCGGGTCCGCGCCGCGGAGCGTCTTGCTGCGCCGCTGCAGGCGGACGAGGAGACCTGGCTCGAAGCGCATCTGACGGAATGCCGGCCCTGTCGATTGATTGCGGCGGCGTACGCCACGGACCAGTTGGCGATCCGACTGCTCGGCGAGGACGCGCCACACCCGCCGCGGGACCTGTGGGCCAGGACGGCGGCCGGCATCGAGCACGAATCCATGGCCCGTAGACTTCCCCGGCGACGCGGCCCTCGGCGACCGGCGGCCTCGCTGCCCGCGCTCGGCGCGTTGTCGGGCATCGCCGTCGTGGCGCTCGTCGTGGTGACGACCGCTGTCTCGGGTGGCTGGTTCGGTGAGGTCGGACAGGTGGCCGTCGCTCCGACCGCCACCCCCGCCGTTGCCAGCCCGGGTGAGTCGCCGGCGGCCACGGCGCTGGCCGTCGCGGCCGAGGAGGTGCACTGGCTTGGCGCGGCCGAGAATGGGACCTTCGCCTACAACGTCGCCGACATCCGCGCCGTATGCCAGAAGGACCGCCAGCCGGATTGCGCGCCGTTCGCCGACGAAAACGCCCGGCGAGTGACCTTGATCGCCACGCCCAGGTTCATGTTCCAGTCGCCGATCGATGATCAGGCCATCGTCGTCGGCACAGATGCAAGCGGTGCGGACGCGGTGCTCGTGGTGTCGCTCCCGGCGTCCGATCCTGCTCCGCTCCAAGCCGCAAGTGCGGCCCCCGATGCCTCCGGGACCCCCGCGGACTCACCGATTGCATCGCCGGGCGTGACGGACGCTGTGGGCTCAACAGACGCGCCCAACCTCACGGCCGCGACGAGCGACGAGCCGGTGTTGACCGTCGAGCCGGTGTTGACCGACGAGCCCGTGCCGAGCGACCCGTCGACGCCGACCGAGGTGCCGATTGGCACCGACGCGCCGATCCTCGCGCCCGTGGAGGTCCCGGCGGCCACCCTTGCATCCGGCGAGCCCGTTCCCTCGGAGTTGAGTGGCCCCGAGCCAAGCCCCGGGGCCATCGCGATCATCACCGACGTGGTGGTGGTCGGGCGCTCCGCGTCGTATTCGCCGGACGGTGCCTGGTTCGCCTTCAGTGCACGACCGTCTGACGGCTCGGCCGGACCCGACATCTATGTCTGGCACGTCGGCGATCTCCAGGCCCGCGCGCTCACCACGGATCACTCGAGCGTCTTTGCGTCGTGGGTCGGCGGGATCGTGCTTGGGAGCCGCCTGAGCCCGGACCAGGTCGATGCTGCCGAGCCGACGGGGTCGATTCCGCCCGGTGATCCAGGTGCGTCGGCAGCCACCGACGGCCAGCCCGCTGGGAGCGCCGCGATCCCGACGCCGGCGACCTCCACGCCGCCGAGCCCCACCCAGCCGGTCCCGACCGCTGACGCGTCGTCGCCGGTCGATGGTGCCGCGTTGCCCGACGCGAGCGCGCTGCTCGAGCCCACGCCCATCCGGGAACGGATGCCGCAAACCTTCCTGATCGACCCATGGACCGGCACGGAACTGCCGCTGGCGGCCGCTGAGTGGCAACCCGCGGTCGCTCCGGGCGGCCTGGTGGTGGTCGCCTGGCAGGGTACCGTTGGCCTTGGTCCAGATGGCATCACGGCCGCGCCACTCACCGGCAACCTGGTCGTTCACCCGTTCCACGGTCCGGGTGAGGATGCCTTCGCGCCAGCGTCCCCGGGGCTCTCGCCAGGGTCCTCGGAGTCGATCGACGCGTCCGTGTTGCCGTCGCTCCTGGCTTCGATCTCGCCCACGCTCCTGCCGACGGCGGTCGTGTCGCTGTCTCCGCTGCCACCGGCGTCGGCCTCGCCGCCGACGGACGCCCCGGCCTCGCCGCTTCCGGAGGTATTGCACGACTTTCCGGCCCAGGTCGTGGCCGCGGGTCCGATCGCCGACTTCGATGCCCGCTGGGATGACACCGGCTCATGGCTGGCGCTCTGGATCGCCGATCCGCTCGACCCGGGTCTCGGTCGCCTGAGCCTGCTCCATTTCGATCCATTCACCGGGATCGTGGACCGTCCACCAGGGGCGCCGCAGGACGTCACCGCTCTGCCAGGATTCTCCATCGGGTTCGGCCGCCTTGCCTGGGTCAGTCCGCCGGGCCAGGGCGGCGAAGGCAGCCGGATCCAGATCGCTGCCTGGACGGCGAACGAGGTCGGCGCCATCGAGAGCATCCCGGTCGAGGGCGCGATCGTCATCCAGTAGCGGTCGCCGATCGCGGCGGACGACCGGCCCGGACGCGGCGGGGCGGTCGCTGTCAGCGGCGCAGATCGCATGAACCACGGGGACTGGCGCGCGCGGCCGATTCGTCGTATCGTGAGTGTCTCGTGCGGCCAAGCAGGTTGGTCGTAGGGTCGGTGCTCATCGCCGCCCTCGCCCTGGTCGCGCTTCCTGGCCTCGCCGGTTCACGGGTCCCCAGCCCGCTCGAACCACTCCCGGACAGCGCGTTCCAGCCGCTCCCGATCCCCGCGACCAACGCGCGATCGACACTCCTGATCGGTCGGCTCGACGCTGCCCACGCGGCCGCTGGATCGGTCGACGAGGACGCCGCGTTCATCGAGCCCGGTGAAGCCCCGCTGACCGGCCCGACAGCGCGTCCAAGGCTGAACCAACCTGATCCGGCCGCCGCGTCGCTGCGCAAGCCGCCGCGCTACACGCTGACCGGGTACGCGACCTTCTATCACAACGGCACCACGGCCATGCGGCTGCCACGCGGCACGATCGTGATCATTTGCGGCAATGGGGGATGCGTCGAGCGGGTCGTCAACGACTACGGCCCGGTCAAGCCGGAACGGATCGTCGACCTCTACCGCACCGACTTCTTCGATGTCTGCGGCTGCCCGTGGTGGTCCGGGACGACCAAGGTGACCGTCTCGGTCTACTGACCGATCGAGTGGCCCACTGACCGATCCGGTGACCCACTGACCGATCGGGACCTGGCGCGGTATCCTTGTCGGCGACCCTTCAGCCACGGCCCCGTGAGGCTGCACCGGAGGCCCGAGAGGCCGGGAAGGAGCGATGAGCGGCCGCCAGATCATGACCGCGGACGAGATCCGCCGGGCGACGATCCGCCTCTCCCACGAGATCGTCGAGAAGCATGCCGGGACGGACGGCCTGGTCCTGATCGGGATTCAGCGTCGCGGCGTCCCGCTGGCGCGGCGGGTCGCCGCGGCCATCGCGGAGCACGAGGGGGCCGTCATTCCGGTCGGTGCGCTGGACATCACGTTCTACCGTGATGACCTGTCGCTCGTGGCCCAGCAGCCGGTCGTCAAGGGGACGGAGCTTCCGACGGCGATCGATGGGAAGACCGTCGTCCTGGTCGACGATGTGCTGTACACGGGGCGGACGATTCGGGCCGCGATGGACGCGCTGGTCGATTTCGGTCGGCCGCAGGCGATCCGGCTGGCCGTCCTCGTGGACCGGGGACACCGTGAACTGCCCATCCGGGCGGACCACGTGGGCAAGAACGTCCCGACCTCGCGCGAGGAGCAGGTTCGCGTCCACGTCGAGGAGATCGATGGCGAGGACGGGGTCGAGATCGAGCGAGTGGCCGCTGCAACGGCGGCCGAGCCGGTCGGGTGAGCCTGGTGATCGACCCGGTCGTTGTCGGATCGGGCGATGTCGGTTCGATCGCCGTTCCGTCGGTCGACTCGACGCCGGTCGTCGTGCCCTCCGTCGACTCGGCGCCGGAGAGCCAACCCGTCGCCTGGCGCCATCGCCACCTGCTGGACGTCGACGGCCTGTCGAACGCCGATCTCGAGCTGGTGATGCACACGACCGACGCCATGCGCGAGGTCCTCGCCCGACCGATCGCCAAGGTCCCCGCGCTGCGCGGCCGGCAGGTCACGATCCTCTTCTACGAGGCCTCGACCCGGACGCGCGTCTCGTTTGAGGTCGCAGCCAAGAACCTGTCCGCCGACGTCGTCAACATCGCCGCGGCCACGTCGTCCGTCTCGAAGGGCGAATCGCTCGTGGACACGGTGCGCACGATCGAGGCTCTTGGCGCCCAGATGCTGGTGATGCGCCATTCGGTCTCGGGGGCGCCGTACCTCGCGGCCGAGGTCTTCGGTGGGTCCGTGCTCAATGGCGGCGACGGCTGGCATGCCCACCCGACCCAGGCGCTGCTGGACCTCTACACGATTCGCGAGCGGCTGGGCGGATCGCTCACCGGACGCAAGGTCGTGATCCTGGGTGACCTGCTGCACTCGCGTGTGGCGCGCTCGAACATCTGGACGTTGACCGCGGCCGGCGTCGATCTCTGGCTGTGTGGACCACCGACGCTGCTCCGCGGCTTCGAGGCCTGGGCGACGCGAAGCTCCGTGGCCGGACGAGGCTTCCAGGTCACCACGTCGGTCGACGAGGCCCTGCGCGACGCGGATGTGGTGATGGCGCTGCGGATCCAGCGCGAGCGGATGGCCTCCGGGTTGCTCCCGTCGCTCCGGGAATATGCAGCGCGGTACCGGCTCAACCGCGAGCGGCTCGCGCTGGCCCGGCCAGGTGCCCTGGTCATGCATCCGGGCCCGATGAACGAAGGGGTCGAGATCTCCGCCGATGTGGCAGCCGGCGTCCAGTCGGTCATCACGGACCAGGTCACCAATGGGGTCGCGGTCCGGATGGCGCTGCTCTATCTGCTGGCCGGGACGCGGGCGTCGGCGTGATCGGGGCGCTCGCTGGCACGACGGCGGTCGGCAACCTCGCGGATCTGGAGATCAGCCGTGCGTGGCTGGTGGACCCGGCGACTGGGCGGCAGGGGCCGGGCGAGCTTGTAGTCCGGGACGGCGTCGTCGCAGCGGTCACGTGGCTGGAAGGCGACGAGGGTCGCGATATCGAGGCTCACGGGGTGGTCGTCGCGCCTGGGTTCATCGACCTGCACGCCCACCTGCGAGAGCCGGGCAACGAGGACGCCGAGACCGTGGCCTCTGGCCTGGCGGCGGCGGCGCACGGCGGATTCACCACGGTCTGCGCGATGCCGAACACGGATCCCGCGCTCGACGAGCCAGGTGTTCTGGCGCGAATCCGGGCGGCTGCGGCCAGGTCCGGGTCGCCCGTCGAACTGCTCGCATTCGGCGCGGTCACCGTCGGGCGGGCAGGGGAGCAGCTGGCGGCGCTCGGCGAGCTGGCCGATGTCGGTGTGGCGGGGTTCTCCGACGACGGTCTGCCGGTTCGTTCCGCACCGATCCTGCGAGCGGCCTTCGCATACGCCGGGGCCCTGGGCCTGCCGATCGTCGACCATGCCGAGGACCTCTCGCTGACGGTGGGTGCCGAGGCCAACGATGGGTATGTCGCCACGGTCCTTGGCCTGCGCGGTTGGCCGGCGGCCGCCGAGGAGGCCGCGGTCGCTCGAGATCTGGCGGTCCTGGCGGACGTGGTGCGAGACGTGCCGGGCGCCCGGTTACACCTCACGCACGTGTCAACGGCGGGCGCCCTGACCCTGATCCGGCGGGCCCGGGCAGACGGATTACCGGTGACCTGTGACGTGACGCCGCATCACCTGGCCCTCACCGATGAATGGGTCGCAGGGGCCAGACGCTGGGCCTGGGCGTCAAGCGGTGACCCGTGGGCGGACGGTGATTTGGATGCCGGCCCCTACGCTTCGTCGCTGCGCGTGAATCCGCCGCTGCGAAGTGCGCGGGATGCGGCCGCGTGTCTGGCAGCGCTGCTGGACGGGACGGCTGACGCGGTGGCAACCGACCACGCCCCCCATACGGAGGTGGACAAAGCCGTCGAGTTTGGCGATGCCGCCAACGGCATCAGCGGCATCGAAACGGCGCTCGGCGTGTTGCTGGCGGCAGTCGATGCCGGTCGCCTGCCGCTGCTGCGGGCGATCGAGGCGCTTACGACGGGACCTGCGGGCGTGCTGGGCGGGCGGACGCGGCGGGCCGGGGCCATTGGACTCGTCGAGGGCGCGCAGGCGGACCTCGTGGTGTTCGACCGGTCCGAGGCGTGGACCGTGACCCCTGGAACGCTCCTGTCTCGCGGCAAGAACACGCCACTCATCGGCCGCGAGTTGCACGGCCGAGTGCTCCTGACCCTCGCCGGCGGTCGGCTCGCCTACGAGGCCCCGGACGCCTGACCGCGCGACGGGGCCGCGGTGCCTGAGGGCGCGGTGCCTGATGGTGCCTGAGGGTGCCTGAGGGTGCCCGATTCCAACCCCATTGGTCTACGGGACACGCACCGGTCGAGTCCTCCAATGAGCATGGAACCTGCGACAGATTCCGGGACCATTCGGGTGGGATCTCCAGCGACGCTGGAACCTTTGGCACGTTTGTCCCCGAATCGGTCGCTTACACCAATGGCGCTGGAATCGGCGAGGCTGCCGCACGGGAGGCTGCGCCAGGGGATCTCCGTCGAATCAACCGCCCAGCAGGTGAACGGACCGGTTGATCTCGATGCCGACACATCTACTGATCCGCGAAGGTCGGCGTGACGGCTCTGGGGACACCAATCGCGTCGCACGGCGGGGCTGGCCCGTCATCCAGAACAATCGATCGTAGATCCGCCGCACCTCGAACGCATCGCGGTCGCCGTTGCGGATCCTATCGAACAACGACGGGCTATCGGGGCTTTGATCGACTCCTCCGAAGCGCGTCGACCACTTGATGGCGCCCGAGCCCGGAGCGGATCGCCGACGGGATGGGACACGGGTCTGACGACGCGGCCTGTCGGGTCAGTCGGCCGCGCCGTCGGGCGGATCCTGCGGGTGGAACCGATCCCCCGGATGCGGCCGCCGGGCGACGGCCGCCTCGATCCGGGTGCCGATCTCGGGGAACGTGGCAGTGACCCGTTGGAATTCGAAGCGGCCAAGCACGAGGAGCTGGCAATCGGTCGCACACGTCGCGGTTGCGGTGCGTTCGCCCTGCTCGATGAGGGCGATCTCGCCGAAGAACCCGCCATTCGTCATCGATCGAACATGCAGTCCCGCCCGCTCGACATGGACCGTGCCGGCAACGATGACGAAGAACGATTCGGCGGGATCGCCTTCCCGCATGAGGACCGTGCCCGCCGGGGCCGCGCGCTCGCGCGCGAGCGTCGCAACCGCTTCAAGGCCTCGCCGATCGAGCCTGGAGAAGAGCGGGACGCGGGCGAGAATGTCGACCTTCTGATCCATGCCGGCCGAGAATAGCCCAGCTCTGTGCTGGATGTCTGCGCGGGGACGCTCCGCGGTTGTCTGCAGCGTCGGCCTCGGCTCGGTTTCGGGCAGCCTCGCACCGGTGCTCCTGCGTCGCGCGACGCCGCCGCCGGGCCGCGCGTCTCGCCCTGGGATACGCTCAACGCGATGAGTGGATTCGGAACACTGAACCAGGACTTCGAGCGACGTCCGCTCTGGCAGGCGACGATGCCGACCCTGCCGGACCGGTCGGGACGGCCCCTCCCGAAGAGCGCGGACGTCGTCGTCATCGGCGGCGGCTATACCGGGATCAACGCGGCTCGAGAGCTGGCTCGGCGTGGGGTGGCGGTCACGTTGCTCGAAGCGCGGACGCTGGGCTTTGGGGCCTCGACCCGCAACGGCGGGATCGTCCACCCCGGGTATAAGTGGGGCCCGCGCGAACTGTTGCGACGGTACGGTGACGAAACGGGACAGGCGCTCTACCGCGAGACGCTGGACAGCTACGAGACGGTCAAGCGCCTGATCGCCGGGGAGTCGATCGACTGCGACTTTCGCGAGGTTGGCCACGTCGAACTTGCCTACGCCCCGACGCATGTCAAGAAGCTGCAGCACGCGCAGGAAAGTCTGACCACGATGGGGGTCGACACGACGCTCGTCCCAAGGGACAGGATTCGCGAGGAGATCGGTTCGGACGCCTACTTCGGGGCGCTGGTGGTCCCGAACTCCGCCCTGATCCACCCGGGTCGTTACTTCGCGGGACTGGCCGGCGCCGCGGACCGGGCAGGCGTCGACCTTCACGAAGCGGTTCGTGCTCGATCCATCCGCCGGCTCGCTGCGGGCTCATTCGATGTGGAGACGGAACGGGGCACGATCCGTGCCCGGGACGTGCTTGTGGCCACCAACGGCTATACGGATGGCGTCGCGCCGTCTCTGCGCCGGCGGATCATTCCGATCGGCAGCTACATCATCGCCAGCGAGCCGCTCCCCGAGGAGGTGGCACGAGAGATTTCACCGAAGGGTCGCTCCTTCTTCGACACCAAGAACTTCCTCTACTACTGGCACGTGACGGCGGATCGCCGGATGGCCTTCGGCGGCCGCGCCAGCTTCATGCCGACATCGATCGACCGGACCGCCGCGATCCTCTATCGGGGTCTTCTGGAGGTCCATCCGCAGCTGGCCGGCTATCGGATTGACTACGCGTGGGGCGGCAACGTCGCCTTCACCTTCGATCGAATGCCGCACGTGGGGCGCACGGCGCAGGGCGTCACCTACGCGATGGGCTGCTGCGGGACCGGGATTGCCCTGACCACGCACCTGGGGACGAAGGTCGGGGAGTGGCTCGCCGGTGGCGAAGCGCCCGCGCTCGCCCGGCTCGCGTTTCCGCTGGTCCCCGTCCCATACGAAGGCCGCCCGTGGTTCATGCCGCTTGCGGGGGAGTGGTATCGGTTCAAGGATCGGCTGGCAGCGCGGTCCCGTTCGGCCTGAGGGTCCGCCCGAGGCCCGGCCTCGGCGCTCGCGCCGGTGTTGTCACACGACCTCGCCGGCCAGCCTCCGGAGGGTCGCGAGCAGGTGGTCGATGTCGTCCTCGGTCGCGAGGTAGTTGAGGACCCCGGCTCGAAGCCAGGTTGCGCCGCGCAGGCGCGTGGTGGTCAGCCAGCCGTCGCCCGAAACCTCGAGCGCGGTCTGGAGGGCGTCCTGGTGACGGTCGAGCGCCTCGCCGCTCAGCCCGGGCACGAGGTGGCGGAAGCACACAACGGATAGCTCGGGCACTGCAGGGAATGCCTGGAAGTCATCCGCCTCGGCGCAGCGGGCGGCCAGGTAGGCCGCGTGATCGTTGTTGGCCTCGATCAGTCGGCCGAAGCCGCTCGTACCCAGGTGCTTCCAGGTCATCCACAGCTTCAGCGCGCGCCAACGGCGGGTACCTTCGAAGCTGAGCTTGTAAAAGTTGAGCTGGTCGCCGTGGTCGTCTGCGGCCTCCGGGTCGGTCGGCTCGGGTGTCTCGCCGCCACGGTAGTACTCCGGCGATTGCCCCCCAAACACGGCCGCCAGGGCCCGGCGATCCCTGACCAGCAGGCCCCCGATGTCATAGGCCTGGAAGAACCACTTGTGGGGGTCGAGGGTGATCGAATCCGCGCGGTGCAGGTCCGGCACGCGCCCCGCGTCACGGTCCGACAGACGGGCCGCGCCGCCATAGGCCGCATCGACGTGGAGCCACAGGCCCTCGGTGGCAGCGACGTCCGCAAGTTCCCCGATCGCGTCGACCGAGCCCGTATTGGTGGACCCGGCCACGGCCGCGATCGCAAAGGGCGTCAGGCCCGTAGCCCGGTCACGAGCGATCGCCTGGGCGACGGGCGCGCCACGGAGGTGGAAGGCATCGTCAGCCGGGAGGGTGACGAGCGTGCTCGCAGGGAATCCCAGTTCGTCGAGGGCGCGGGCAATGCTGAAGTGGCTCTGGTCGCTGGTGTAGACGCGGGCGTTCTCCAGATCCCTGCCGCGCGGCGCTGCCGACAGCCCGCGAAGTCTGGCCAGATGGAGGTCGCGGGCGAGGGTCATGGCCATGAAGTTGGCCATCACCCCACCGCTGGTCAGCAGTCCGAAGGCACCCGAATCGTAGCCGACGAGGTCGCACAGCCAGCGCACGACCTCCTCCTCGACGAACGCGGCAAACGGCCCGGCGTGCCAGACATCCACGCCCTGGTTGGCGACCTGCGCGAGCAGCTCGCCCATGATCGACATGGGCAGCGGCGGCGGCGTGAAGTAGCCGAATTGCCGCGGATGCTGGCTATTCATCAACCCGCCGGCGAGCCGCCCCTCGAACTCGGCGATCACGTCGGCCGAGGTGGATGGGTCGCCCGGCGCGGGCCCAGGGCCGCCGTCCGACGGCGCGTAGTAGCGCCGCCGCGCTTCGGGGTAGGACGACGGGTCACCCATCGCGCGCTGCATCGCCTGGCCGAAGATGAAATCGAGTCCGGCTCGCCAGGTCTCTTCGCCGAGCCTGGCCAGGGCGTTTCGCGAGGCCCCCTCGTCGCGGTACCCGATCAACTCCGGTTCCGGGTGCCACCCAAAGCGGGCGAGGTAGCCGTCCAGATCCGGGGGCGCGGTCGGGTGTTCGGTCGTACGGTGGGTCACTCGACGATGGTAGCGTTCATCGGGTGACCGCCGCCAACGACGACGAGGCCCGAGCCTGGCTCGAGACGCACCTGCGCGATCTTGGCGAGCCGTTCGAGCTCTTTCCGTGCGACCCGACGCTGGCAGACACGGCGGCGTTCTGCGCCGCCTACGGGTTCGATCCGGAGGATTCGGCCAACACGATCGTGGTGATCGGGAAGTCCGATCCGCCGCGGTTCGCCGCCTGCGTCACGCTCGCCCCGTACCGGCTGGATGTGAATCGAACGATTCGCGATCGCCTGGGGAGGCGCAAGGCGTCGTTCGCGCCAGCTGAGGAGACCGCGGCGCTCACCGGGATGCAGCTGGGCGGCGTCACGGTCTTCGGGCTGCCGGCTGGCCTGCCGATCTGGGTGGACGCGAGGGTCATGACGCGGGCCCGGATCGTGCTGGGCGGGGGATCCCGGTCGTGGAAGGTGATCGCGGCGCCCACGATCCTGCGAGCCCTGCCCGGGGTGGAGGTCGTCGACGGTCTCGCCATGGACCCGCGCACGGCCTGAGGCCGCGTCCCGTATCGTTCCCGCCCGTGACCGACGACCCTACGCCACCCCGCCGTCCGCGCACGACGGGCCCGATCCAGTACAAGGGCGATGACCTGGAGCCCGCGCGGGGGCCGGGCCTCGGTTGCTTTCGGTTCCAGCTCGTGGTCCTGGCGATCTTTATCGTGCTGGCGCCGCTCAGCGTTGGCTGGGGCTGGCCGCCGGAGATCAGCGCGGCATTGATGATCACCGTGATCGTGCTGCTGCTGGTCACGGGCCAGACGATCATCTTCCTGCTTCGACTGGTCGCCGCCGACCGCCGAGGCCGCCGCCGCCCCCTTGCCAGTGACACCAGGACGGTGGGCGAGATCGAGGATTCTGCCACCGGTCCCGATGGTGAGCAGCCGCCCAAATCGTGATTGCCGGCCGCGCTCGGTGAGTGGCGTGCTCCCTTCTGCGCGGCGGCGCAAACAACGTGCTTCCCGTCGAGGCCCCATGCGACAATAGGCGCCGGGTGGCCGCGGGCCGCCCAGCGTTCGCTCAAGGAGGACCAGGCGCAACGTGCCCGTGCTCGCGACCTACTTCAGCGTTCGCCGCGGCCGAGACCCGTTCTTCAAGTTCTTCATGCGCACGATCTTCCCGAAACAGGTGAAGGAGTACGAGGAGAAGTTCGGCATCCGCTTCATCGGCTGGTTCAACGTCGCCCACGGTTGGGACTTCGACAACGTGATCCTGCTGGATCTGCCCGATTACGCCACCCTTGACAAGCTCGAAGCCAACGAGGCAACCCGCGCGCTCGGCCACCGGGCCGGTGAATGGATCTTTGAGCGCCACCATTCGATGTTCCTGCGCGAACGAATGGGTCCGGACCTCGAGTATCACCCGTAAACTCTCCCCGACAGCAAGGAGGCGACCAGGATGGACAGCCACAGCGACCTGCTCGGAGAGCTTGCGGGTGACGCCGCCCTCGAGCGAGCGGACTTCATCCGACAGTCCGCCGAACAGCTGCGCCGGTTCCTGGACCATCATCGCGACCGGATCTCGGGGATCGGCGGCCTGACCCTGATCGACGAGGAACCGGACTACCTGTCGGTCGCGCCGGATCTGTCATTCCGGAGCCGGAGCCGCTACCTCGACGACGCCACCGGCAAGTGGGTCAGTGAGACCGAGGTGATCGAATCCGTCGCGGAACTCGTCGAGCTGTACAACCCCGCCGATATCTACGCCGCCTTTGCCGAAGCCGCCCGGGAGGCCGCCGGACTGCCGCCTGAGCCAACCGCCGAGGGCGATCTGTACGAAGCGGCCGGCATCTCGCCCGCGGAGGCCGTCTCGCTTGGTGAGGATCCCTACGCTGCCGCCGCCGACTCGTGGGCCGCCGGCCAGCCGATCTCGCTGAGCGAGGACGACGACGATTCGGCGGCGCGACGGCTGTACGACCTGGCGCTCGAGTACCAGGAGCGCAGCCAGCGCAGCGAAGCGGGTCTCCTCGAGGACTTCGAGTCCGCGTCGGCGGGGCTGATCTCGGTGATCGGCGACCTGGTGATCGTCGATGACGACGATGAGCGGCTCATGCTGACCGCTGCCGGTACGTTCCGGGCCGAGGTCATCCCCGAGGACTCGGGCGAGGCGTGGCGGACGCTCGATGGCGCCGAGGAGCTGGTCGAGTTCTACGACCCGACCGATGTCTTCGGTGACCTGGCCGATGCGCTTGCCGAAGCCTTCCCGTCCGTTGCGCCGGATGCGGAGCGAAGCGCGAGCGACGGTGAGACCTCAACCGACGACGAGGCGGGCGGCGACGAGGCGGACGCGGCAGACGCTGAGGGCAAGCCCACGGCGTGACAACCCGGCCGGCCTCGGCGGAGCTCGTCGACAGTCGCGAGATCCTCCCGGGCCAGTGGCTCCAGTCGTACCACGCCCCGACACTCGCGAGTGGCTCGCGGGGTGGCCAGTACATCCAGACGGGCCTACTCGACCTGGCCGTGGGCGGCGGGACGGCTGGGGTGGTCGGCGCCGGATCGGTCATGCGTCGATCGTTCGCTCTGAATACCGCGGATCCGGCAACCGGCATCGTGACCATCCACTTCCAGGGCGGCCAGCGCGGGGCGCGGTGGCTGACCCGCCTTCGTCCGGGCGATGTGGCTGATCTGTTCGGGCCGTACGGGCGGCCCTTCGAGGTGGACCCGCGCAGTCAACACCTGCTGATCGTGGCCGAGGGCCCCGCGATCGGGGGCGTGCGGATGCTCATCGACGAGGCGATCCGGGCCGGTCGCCGGGTCACCCTCCTGTTCGGGGCCACGTCAGCCGAGGACGTCTATCCGTCCACGTTGCTGCCCGATGAGGTCGAGTACGTGGTGGCCACGCAGGACGGATCTCTTGGCCACCACGGCACAGTCACCGAGCTCGTCGTGGACTACGAGGCGTGGGCCGACCAGATGTTCGCCTGTGGCCCGATGGCGACCCTGACCACACTGGCCCAGTTCGCCGGCGGGCGGCGGGAGCGCCTCGGCGTGGCCAAACTCGGACGCAAGCGCGGGGCCGGCAAACCGGTTCCGGCAGGGTCGCCCGCAGCTCGCCGCAAGGCGTTCCTCCAGGTGTCGCTGGAGCAGGAGATCGGCTGTGCGCTCGGCGCCTGCCTTGGCTGCGTGGTCATGTCCACCTCCGGCGCTCCGCAGCGGGTCTGCCGCGAGGGACCGGTCTTCGCGTCCGAGGAGATCGCCTGGGAGGGCGCATGGTGAGTCGGCGCCGGACCTCGGCGATGAAGCGGCCGGCCACGCCCAGGCGGCTGACCGTCACAGCGACCTCGGCGCCGATATCGATACTGCCCACCGAGGTTGACCTCCGGGTAGACCTGGGACGGGGCCTGATCCTGGCCAATCCGATCATGGTGGCCGCTGGTTCGTTCGGTTACGGGGTCGAATACGTCGAGGCCGTCGACATCGACCGGCTCGGTGGGATCATCTCGAGAGGGACCACCCTTCGGGCACGGATCGGCAACCCGACCCCCCGGATGACCGAAGCGCCGAACGGCCTGCTCAGCTCAATCGGGCTGCAGAACCCGGGCGTGGACGCAATGATCGAGCGCTACTGCCCGACCTGGGCAGCCTGGCGGGTGCCGGTCCTGGTCAACATCGGCGGCGGGTCGGTCCACGACTATGTCGAGACGGTTCGACGACTCGACGGCGTGCCCGGCGTCGCCGGGATCGAGCTCAACCTCAGTTGCCCGAACGCCGGCGGGGGCGGCCTGCTGTTCGCGCTCGATGCCGCGGCCGCGGGCGGGGTCACCGCGGCCGTCCGCGCCGCGACCGACTTGCCCCTGCTGGTCAAGCTATCGCCGAACGTCAGCGACATCCGGCCGATCGCACGGGCCGTTGCCGAAGCCGGGGCCGACGCACTCTCCGCGATCAACACCTTGTCCGGGATGGCCGTGGCTCCGGACCGGCGACGGCCCCTGCTCGGCACGGTCTACGGCGGCTTGAGCGGCCCGGCGTTGAAGCCGGTCGCGCTTCGGATCGTGTACGAGACGGTCCAGGCCGTGAGGATTCCGGTCGTGGCCGCCGGCGGCGTCAGCGAGCTCGCGGACGTCCTCGACTATCTCGCCGTTGGCGCCGTCGCCGTCCAGGTCGGGACCGCCGTCCTGGCCGACCCATCATTGCCCGTGCGCCTGGTCGACGAGCTTGCTTCGGAATGCGGACGTCGAGGCCTGGCATCCTATCGCGTGCTTGTCGGCACGGCGCTGCCGGCAAGGCCAGGTCAGCCGTCGATCAAGGGGGTCGAGTACCGGCCGTAGCGAGGAAGCGGCGCGATCTGACATGGTATGGTATGTGCATGTTCAGCGAACGGACCCAGGTTCTGCTCTCTCCAGAACAGTTGGCCAGGGTAAAGCGGATCGCCGCGCGCGACGGCCGCTCGGTGGGTTCGGTCATCCGCGAGGCGGTCGACTCGTTCGTGGAGGCCGCACCGGATTCTCGTGATCGTGCCCTGCGGTCGATCATGTCCATGAATGCGCCGGTCGACGACTGGGAGGTCATGAAGGCACAGATCATGGAAAGCCAGCTCGGCAGCTGGTGACGGTCTTCGTCGACAGCGCCGTGCCGATGTACGCGGCCGGCGGAAGCCACCCAATGCGGGATCCGTCGCTCCGGATCCTCCAGTTGATTCGGCAGGGCGATCTCGATGGAGTCACATCGACCGAAGTCGTCCAGGAGGTCGTTCACCGATTTCTGTCGGTCCGGCGGCCAGAGATCGCCAGGCAACTGGCCAGAGATGTGCTCGATTTGTTCGCGCCGGTGCTGCCAATCACGCATGCGCTGATGCGCCGCCTTCCCGACCTCGCGCTCAAGTACCCGTCGCTCGACGCGCGTGATCTCGTTCACGTGGCGACTTGTGTCCACGAAGGGATCACGGAGATCATCAGCCCGGACCGCGGGTTCGACCTGGTTGCGGAGGTGCGCCGGATCGATCCGCGCGAGTTCGCCGCCGAGCCCGCGTAAGAGCGATGGATCGGCGGACCCGAAACCTGCTGGCGATCGCCGTGGCGCTGGTCGTCCTCGTCACCGGCGGCGCCGCGGCTCTGTTCGGTGGGGCCGGGCAACCTGGCCCTGCTGCTGTGGCGGAAGCGACGTCCGTCGTCGGCGTCGTCGTCGGCGTGAATTCGGGAGGCATCGACAAGGTTCGCGGGTTCACCTTGCGGACCCAGGGTGGATCCACGGTCGAGTTCGCGATCGGGAGCCTGGAGAATGGCGAGGCGTTCCCACCGGGCCATCTTGTCGAGCACCAGGCGACGGCGCAGCAGGTCCGGGTCTGGTATCGAATCGAAGGAGATGGCTACGTTGCGGTCCGCCTTGAGGACGTGCCCTGAGGTAGCCCGTCAGCCGCCCGCGGTGATCTCCGCGATGACGGCCTCGAGCTCGGTGTCGGTGACCGTCAGTTCGAACGAGCCACGCACGACCCCGGCCCGATCGACCGCGAAGATCCAGGGCTCTGCCAGCAGGCCCCACTCATTCGTTGGCTCCGCGGCCTGGAGGTTGCCGGTCGCATCCAGCAGCGGCTCGAGCTGCCCGTCGACCTCGTGGAGCTTGTACGGCTCGACGTTGATGAACGTGACTTCCGGGTGGTCGGCTGCCATGGCCTTCACGCGGTCGAGCGTTGGTCCGCATTGCTCGCTGGCGCAGAATTTGGGCGTCGCAAAGACCAGCACAAACGGTTGCTGGGCGGTCAACGCATCTGCGACCGAGGTGGTGTAAAAGTCCGGGTTCGGGTCCTTGTCTGTCGAGACCCTGGCGATGTCGCCATCAACATCGGCCAATGTCGGCGTATCGGAGGCCGGCGCCGCATCACCCACCGCGATTGTCGGCGAATCGTCGTGAACCTCGAAGGTGAGGCGCACTGTTTCGGCCGCGGACCCCGGTGCCTCGGTCGTGAACTCCGCGCCCCAGGTCCCGGCCTGCGGCAGGTCCACATTCAGGATGTACATGCCGCGGTCGTCCTGGATCGTCCAGACGAACTCGCCCTCGGCCGTTGCCACAACGGTGTTCGGGTCCTGTCCGAGGTCATAGAACGACACGGTCGCCGAACGGTCCGGTGCGCTCTTCACGTTGTTGTCGCCGTCGAGGTAGAGGAACAGGATGCGGGCCCTGCCACAGCCAATGTAGTTCGAGACCATGACCGGGATCAGGGTGGGCGAGGTGGCCGGTGGCCCCCAGGCGGACATGTCCGATGGTGCCGGTGCACTGGCGCACGCGCCGCCGGCGCTCGAGGCGGACGGCCCGTTCGTGGGCATGGCGCCCGACGGGGTCGCGCTGCCTGACCCGGTGGCACCGCACCCGGCCGCGAGCGCAGCGACTGCCGCCAGGGCGGTGACCAGCGCAAACCGAGCCGAGGCGGCGTGGCGTGGTGGCATGGCCCGAAGCGTAGCGGGGAAGCCAGCCGAATGCTGCGGGCGACGGTCGGAGTTCCGGACCGGACCGGCTCCCGGCTAGAATGACGACCCATGAACCGCTTCCAGAAGCTGGGTCTGCTCACGCTCGCGACCGCTCTCGGGCTGGTGACGATCGGCGTGATCGTGCGAGCCACCGACTCCGGGCTGGGTTGTCCGGACTGGCCGTTCTGCTACGGGCAGCTGCTCCCCCCGGCTGGTGACGGCAAGGCCTGGATCGAGTGGATCCACCGGACCGTCGCCGCGGTCATCGGGTTCGAGATCCTTGGCCTGGCGATCCTCGCGCTTCGCGATCACCGAGGCCGGCCGTCCATCGTCTGGCCGACCCTGGCCGCGGTCGCGCTCGTCGGTTTCCAGGCGTGGCTTGGCCGCGAAACGGTCCGCCTCGGGAACAGCGGGGAGTCGGTCACCGCCCACCTGGCGGCCGCGATGCTCCTCGTCGGTCTGCTCGTCTACCTGGCCGTGCGCGCCGGCCATCTCGGTCCGCTCGGGGCTCCTGGAGCGCACGGGACCAGCGGAGCGAGCCAGCGGTTCACGCTCCTGTCCGCCTTCGTGGCGGTGGCAACCTTCGCGCTGCTGCTCTTTGGATCACAGGTGACGGCCACGGACTCTGCCTTGATCTTCCCGGACTGGCCGCTGATGGGCGGCTCCCTCGTTCCGGCGCTGACCGAGGTGACCTCGGCGCATGTCCTGCATCGCTGGGTGGCCGGCCTGGTGGGCTTGCTCGTCCTCACGGTCACCGTCGCGGCCTGGCGGACGCAGCGGGAGCGGCCGACGCTGGTGCGCCTGGCCGTCGGCGCGACCGTCCTGTACTCCGTTCAAATCCTCATCGGCGGAGCCCAGGTCCTCACCCGACTGGAGCCCTGGACTCAGACGCTCCACCTGGCGCTAGGCGCGGTGATCTGGGCGATGCTCGCGGGCCTGACCGTCACGAGCTACCTGACGGCGCGGGAATCGACCGCAGCTCCGTCCGGCCCGGCCTCGGCGGCCGGCGACGGCTCTACGCCGCGGCCGCCGCGTACGACCGGCGACACGATCCGTGCCTACATCGCGCTGACCAAGCCACGGATCATCGAGCTGCTGCTGGTCACGACGGTCCCCGCAATGGTGCTGGCGACACGTGAGCTGCCCGGTGCCACCGCTGGCGTGGACTGGCCCGATTGGGCCGCCCTGGTGTTCTGGACGATGCTCGGCGGCACCCTGGCAGCGGGGAGTGCCAATGCGATCAACTGCTATCTCGATCGCGACATCGATCAATTGATGACCCGGACGCGGCGCCGGCCACTGCCGGCGCATGAGGTGGAGCCGGATCGAGCGATCGTGTTCGGGCTGATCCTGGGTGTTGTCTCATTCGGCGTAATGGTCTGGTTCGTCAACCTGGTCGCCGCCTTCCTGACCCTGCTCGCGATCGGGTTCTATGTTGTCGTGTATACGATCCTGCTGAAGCGAACGACGCCGCAGAACATCGTCATCGGTGGCGCCGCCGGCGCCCTGCCACCGGTGATCGGCTGGACCGCCGTGACCGGCGAGATCGGCATTCCGGCGCTGCTGCTCTTTGCCATCGTGTTCTATTGGACGCCGCCCCACTTCTGGGCGCTGTCCATGCGGATCCGCAAGGATTACGCGGCAGCTGGGGTGCCGATGCTCCCGGTCGTCAAGGGGATCCCGGAGACGACCCGTCAGATCGGGCTGTACACGATCCTGATGGTGGCCCTCTCACTGCTCCTGTGGGCCGCGGCGCGGATGGGCCCCATCTACCTGGTCGCGGCAACAGCCCTCGGGGCGATCTTCCTGTGGCAGGCTTACCGGCTGTGGCAGCGCGGCGCGTCGGAGGAGGCGTCAACCGCGGGCGCGATCCGCCTGTACCGGTATTCGATCAGCTACCTGAGTCTGCTGTTCCTGGCGGTCGCCGTGGACGCGCTGGTGTTCGTCGCACTCTGACCGCTCGTTGGCCGGCGGTCATCCGCTCGCGGACCCCTGCCAGCGGTCATTCCCCGATCGCGCCCTCGGCGACGAGCGGGGCACGCCGGCGCCCGGCCCTGCCCTCCCGGTCGACGATCCGCAGCCAGAACTGGACCGTCGGCCCGATCCCCAGCGCAAACACGATCGTTCCGAGACCGATCGTCCCGCCAAGGACCCACCCGATGGCCAGGACGGTCAGCTCGATCGCCGTACGTGCGCGCCGGATGGACCAGCCGAACCGGTGATGAACGCCCGTCATCAGCCCGTCCCGGGGCCCCGGTCCAAGGTCCGCCGACAGGTACAGCCCGCTGCCGAACCCGATCACGCCGACCCCGCCCACCATCATGGCCGCCTGCCCCGTGACGACCTGCGCAGCCGGCAAGAGGGCGATCGCCAGGTTCGTCGAAGTCCCGATGATCATGACATTGAGGATCGTCCCGAGGCCGGGTCGCTCGCCAAGCGGCCACCACAGTGCGAGGATCGGAATTCCCAGCAGCACGCTCACTGTCCCGATTGGGATGCCAGTCCGTCCGGCGATGCCCTGGTGAAGGGCCTCCCAGGGACCCAGGCCAAGGCCGCTCTGCACCATGAGCCCAATGCCCACCCCGAACAGGACCAGGCCAACGATCAGTGCCGGCAGTCTGGGCAGGGCCACTCGCAAGTCGAATCGTTCGCGCATGGGATCGGCATGATAGCCGCGCCGCTCGCGCAGCCCCGCCGCTCGCGCAGCGCCGCCGCTCGCGCAGCGCCGCCGCTCGCGCAGCGCCGCCGCCTGTCACCATGGCTGGATGGAGATCCGTTTCCTTGGCGGGGCGTCAACGGTGACTGGCTCCCAGTTTCTTCTGGTAACCGATCGTGCCCGCGTCCTGATCGACTGCGGCATGTTCCAGGGCAGCCCCAACGAGTCGATCCGCAACCGCATCCCGTTTGCGTTCGACCCGGCCGAGATCGACGCCGTCGTGCTCACCCATGCGCACCTGGACCACTGCGGGCTGCTGCCGCTGCTGGTCAAGGGCGGCTTCGGCGGTCCCATCTACGCGACCCGCGCGACGATCGAACTCGCCGGCCTGGTCCTGCTTGACTCGGGCAGGCTCCACGAAGAGTTCGCTCGGCGCGAAGCCCGTTGGGAGCGCCGCCACCCGGACAAAGTCTCGGCGGACGATCGGAAGGAGGCGGACGACTACCGCGACGCAATCGAACTGGCCGCTGCGGGCGGCACCGACGCAACCGGCGAACACGTCCAGACCACGATCGAACCCCACCGCCGGGCGCTGGCCGCGGCATCCTGGCCTCGTGACCCGGAGGCGGATCTCCGTGCGCAGCCCCCGGACCTTGACATCGACCTGGACGCGCCGCTCTACACGGCCAACGAGGCGGAGCGCACCCTGGCGCAGTTCCGGCCAGTCAAATACGGAGAGGCGATCGACGTCGCCGCCGGGGTGCGCGCAACCTTTGTCGACGCGGGGCACATCCTGGGCTCGGCGATCATCCGACTGAGCGCCACGGACGATGTCGGCGGTCCAGAGCGAATCATCGTCTGCTCCGGCGATCTGGGTCGCCCCGGCACCCCGATCCTGCGCGACCCGACGCCGATGTTCGACGCCGACTATGTGATCGTCGAGTCGACCTATGGCGGCCGCGAGCACGAGCCCGAAGCAGAGGCGATCAGGATCCTCGCCGAAACGATCCGGATGGTCGCGGCCGCGGACGGCGTCTTGCTGGTCCCGTCATTCGCGATCGGGCGGACGCAGGAGGTCGTCTGGCAACTCGATCGGCTCATCGAGCGCGGCGAGATCCCGCTCCTGCCGCTCTATCTCGATTCACCGATGGCCTCGAAGGCGTCCGACATCTATCGCCGCCACCCCGACAACTACGATGAGGAAACCGCGCGGCTCCTGCGCGAGGGCGACACGCCGCTCGACTATCCGGACCAGATCGTCACGACGGACTTCCGCGCCTCGCAGGCGATTGCGCGGGCGCCTCGTCCGTACATGATCATCGCCTCGAACGGGATGCTGACCGGCGGCCGCGTGGTGAGCCACCTGCGCAACCTGATCGATGACCCGTCGGCGACGATCCTGTTCGTGGGTTACCAGGGTGATGGGACGCTGGGGGCCCACCTCCAGGCTGGTGCCGCCGAGGTCAGGCTGGACGGCCAGATCCGCCGGGTCCGCTGCCAGGTTCGTTCCATCAGCGGCTTCTCTGCGCATGCCGATGAGCCCGAATTGCTGGACTGGCTGCGTCACTTCGCCGCCGGGAAGCGGCCGGGTGACGCCGGGTACCCGAGACGGGTCTTTCTCGTTCATGGGGACCCTGAGGCCCAGGTCGCCCTCGAGCCAAAGGTCCGGGAACTCGGTTTTGCCACGCATGTCCCGCACTGGCACGAACGGGTCACCCTGGACTGAACGATCGGCGCCGTCGTGGTGCGCCCGGACACCGGGTAATGACCGACTGACCTTGCGCGCTGCCCACGACGAATGTACCGTTCGATGCGGCCTCATTCCGGGGGGATCGGCCTGATGCCCGATAGCGGAGTCATCCGCTGTCGGGCATCAACATGTTCGCGGACGGTGCGTCGGTCGCCAAGATCCGGGCGCCCTGGCGCGCTCCACGCCGGGCGCGTCAGGCGCAACATGGGAGGCATTGGAATCCCGATGCCGGACCATCCACCGGCTGTGGGCACGAAGGGAGCCTCGATGCGTCCGAGCCTGAATATCATGAGCGCCGAGCTCATCGCCCGGATCGTCGACGAGGCCAAGCGGGTCCTGGCCGAGGTCGGCATGGAGATCCGCGGGGCGGGGATGCGGCAACGCCTGCTCGACCACGGGCTGCCCCCGGACGCCACCGGCGCACGCGTCCTCTTCCCCCGGGACGTCGTGGAGCGGGCCATCGCGGACGCCCCCAGTTCCTTCTGGCTGTATGACCGCGCCGGCGAACCGCATGCCGATCTCGGCGGCGATCGCGTCCATTTCGTGCCAGGCTCGTCGGGCCTCAAGGTGCTCGATCACCGGACCGGCGAGACTCGCCTGGCTGACTCAACCGACTTCGTCGAGTACGTTCGGCTGGCCGATGGCCTGACGAACATCCCGTACCTGGCCACGGCCTTCTCGACCAACGACGACATCGAACCCGGCGTGTCAGACGCATGGCGCCTCTACATGACCCTGACGAATTCGAACAAGCCGGTCGTCTCGGGCGCGTTCACGGAGCACGGCGTGCCGCGGATGGTCGACATGATGCAGCTGTTTCGACGCGACCGGGCCGACCTGATCGCCCGGCCGATGTCGATCTTCACGATCACCGCGACCGGCAACTTCCGCTATAGCGAGGACTCCTGCCAGAACCTGATCGATTGCGTGGAAGCGGGGATCGCGGTCGAGATCGTCCCCGTCACCCTGATGGGCCTGATCGCCCCGGTAACTACGGTCGGGGCCACGGTCTTCCACACGGTGGACGTGCTGGCCGGGATCACCATGGCCCAGATTGTCCGGCCCGGGGCGCCGGTCCTGTTCGGTGGCGCGCCGGCCACCTTCCACATGAAGATCGCCAGCTCACCAATGTCGGCGATCGAGGCGCTCCAGCTGGACGCTGCCTATGTGGCGGTTGGCAAGTCGCTGGGCCTGCCCACCCAGTCGTACATGGCCCTCTCGGATGCGCCGATCCTGGACGCCCAGGCGGGCGCGGAAACGTTTGGGAGCGCGCTGATCGCGGCCCTGGCCGGGGTCAACTCCGTATCCGGCCCCGGGATGCTCGATTTCCTGCTGGTGTTCAGCCTGCCGAAGCTGGTCTTCGATGACGAGATGTGCGGCCAGGCCCTGCGCTTCGTCCGCGAGGTCCAACCGCTGGACGACCTGCCAACCACCGATCTGGTTCGCCAGCTGATGGCGGATCAGCACCTGATCATGGCGGAGCACACGAGCGCCCACTGGCCAGCCGAGCTGTATCTGCCAAGCGCTATCGTCGATCGCGACAACCGCGAGGCGTGGATGAAGGCCGGCTCGAAGGACACCTACCAGCGGGCGTGTGAGGAGGTCGATCGGCGACTGGCGGCCTACCGCCAGCTGGAGACAGACCCGGCGATCGACGCCGAGTTGCGACGGATCATTCAGGCGGGGCTGGTCAGCCAGGATCGATTGCCGGAGATCCCGATTGCGCCCGAACCGACCGCTCCGGCAGACCCGTCCGGCGGGCGCCGCCACAACCGACGGCGCGAGATGAGTCGCCAACCCATCAACCAGGAGGAGGTCTCACCGTGACCAGCCCGATCGCCATGCCAGCCACGTCCGCGGCTTCGACCCTCTACTTCGGCCCGTGGTACCGGCGTTCGCCGTTCTTCGAGAAGACGCTGGCCGCCGGCTGCAGCGCCTACGACATCTATAACCACATGTACCTGCCGGGCTACTACGCCGACCCGATCGAGGAGTACTGGGCGCTCCTTCAGGGCGTGACGATCTGGGACGTGTCGGTCGAACGGATCGTGGAGATCAGCGGGCCCGATGCGTCCGCGTTCACCAACATGCTGACCTGCCGCGACCTCACGAAATGCGCGGTCGGCCAAGGCAAGTACGTGCTGATCACGGCCGAGGATGGCGGGATCGTCAACGACCCGGTGTTGCTTCGGATCGAGGCCGACCGCTGGTGGCTGGCCCTTGCCGACTCGGACGCCGGGCTGTGGGCGCGCGGCGTGGCGATCCATTCGGGGATGGACGTCAAGGTCCGCGAGCCGGAGGTGTATCCGGTGCAGGTGCAGGGCCCAAAGTCGAAGGATGTCATGGCGTCCTTGTTCGGTGATGCCGTCCGGGACATCAAGTACTACTGGACGCTGACCACCGCGCTCGACGGCATCCCGGTCGTGATCAGCCGGACCGGCTGGACGGGCGAGGTGGGCTATGAGATCTACCTGCGCGATCCGTCCCGTGGCGGCGAGCTGTGGGACCGGATCATGGACGCGGGTCGTCCGCACGGCATCCGGCCGATCGCGCCGTGCGAGGCGCGCCGGATCGAGGCCGGCATCTTCAACTACGGCTCGGACATGACCATCGACAACAATCCGTTCGAGATCATGGGCCTGGAGCGTCTCGTCGAGCCACAGGCCGCCGACTACGTCGGCAAGGCGGCCCTCGAGGCGATCCGCGCCCGCGGCGTCGATCGCAAGCTCGTCGGCATCGAGGTGGACGGGGACGCCCTCCCGTTCGAACTGTCGCGCAAGTGCGTCGCGCTTCACCGAGGCCAGCCGGTGGGCACCGTGACGGACCTCATCTGGTCGCCACGCCTGGCGCGGAACATCGGGTACGTCTGGCTGCCGATCGGGCTGTCGGGACCCGGCACGCCGCTCGAGATCGAGGCGCCGGACGGCGGGCGCTGGCTGGCTCGCAGCGCCGCCATCCCGTTCCTGGATCCACGGAAGGACGTTCCCAAGTCATAGGGGACCGCCACGAAACGCGACCCCCGGTGGACTCCGGGCGCTCCCTTCATGCTGAAGTCACAGGGGCGGTGAGGCATCCTCGTCGACGAGCCTGGTGCGGGCTTCGCCCCGGAACGCCCCGAGTCGCCAGGCGGCGAGGATCGCGAGGGCTGTCACGGCAACCACGATCGTCGAGATCGCGTTGATCTCCGGCGTCACCCCGAACTTCACCTTGCTGTAGATGTACAGCGGCAGCGTGGAGCTGCCGACCCCGGCGTTGAACGTCGTCACGACGTAATCGTCAAAGCTCAACGAGAACGCCAGCAGGGCGCCCGCCAGCACGGCCGGTGCGATGAGCGGCAGGGTGACGTGGCGGAACGCACCCCACGCGGACGCGCCAAGGTCCCGCGCGGCTTCCTCCAGGGCGGGGTTCATGTTGGCGGCCCGCGCCCGGACGACCACGGCCACATACGAGATGCAGAACGTCGCGTGGGCGATCGACAGCTGGGCCACGGACCCGCGCGCATCGAACAACTGGAGGAAGAACAGGAGGAGCGAGAGCCCCATCACGATCTCCGGGGTCACCATCGGAACGAGAATGAGCGTCTCCGCAGCCGCCCGACCGCGGAATCGGAGCCTGGCGAGTCCCAGGCCCAGCAGCGATCCCAGGACGGTCGAGACCATGACCGCGACGACCGCCACCTGGAGCGTGACCCCCAGCGCGTCGAGCAATTCATCGTTGGACAAGAGAGTTGGGTACCACTCGAGCGTGAAGCCCTGCCAGGCGAGTCCACGCTTCGCGCTGTTGAACGAGAAGACGATCAGGACGACTACCGGCGCGAACAGGAAGCCGTAGACGGCCACGGCAAACGCCGTCAGCCATGGGTTCCGGTCGCGGTTCATCGCCCGATGATCTCGCGGCGCAGGGTTCGCAGCGCGACCAGGGTCCCACCCAGCGTCACGATCATGAGGAGGAATCCGAGAGCGGAACCGTACGGCCAGTCCCGCCCCGCAAGGAATAGCTCCTGGATGTTCTTGGCGATCGTCGTCGTCTGCGGCCCGCCCAGCAGATCCGGGGTGACGAAGTCGCCGATCGCCGGGATGAACGTCAAAAGCGCCGCCGCAACGATCCCGGACATCGTCAAGGGCAGCGTGACGTGGATGAACACCGCCCGTCCGGACGCATACAGGTCACGGCCCGCGGCGAGCAGATTGGCGTCGAGCCGGTCGATGGACACGAACAACGGCAGGATGGCAAACGGCAGGAATCCGTACGTCATGCCCAGGATCACCGACACATCCGTATTCATCAGGATGAGCGGCTCGCTGGTTAGCCCCACAGCCTGAAGCAGCGAGTTCAGGACGCCGTTATCGCGAAGGATGATCATCCACGAGTACGTCCTGATCAGGTAGCTCGTCCAGAACGGCAGCATCACCAGAATGAGCAACAACGCTTTGCGATTGCCGCCGTATCGCGAGATCCAGTACGCGATCGGGTAGCCAATCGCCAGCGACAGGACCGTGGTGATCGTGGCGTACCGGATGGAATTGAGGAACGTCCGCGCGAAGACCGGGTCAATGGCCCGCGCGTAGTTGTCGAGGCTGGGCTGCGACAGATCGACCCGGTCGAGCGCGTCCCGCTGACCGAGGCTGACGATGAAAATGAATCCCAGGGGGACGACGAAGAAGAGGGCCAGCCAGGTGACCCCCGGCAGGACAAGCGCGGTTCCGCGCACCCTCGCCAGGAGCCTCGCTCGGGGCGGGAGAGCGGCGACAGTCCGGGGCCGAGACCCGACCCCTGGGAGCATCAGGCGCGCAGCTCCTGCCAACGCTTCAAGTATTCGTCGCGGAGGGCCGCGTCCAGGTTGAGTAACTCCTCGAGAGCATCCACGATCTTCTGGTCCGGATTGATCGTCGGGTCGTCGAGGATGGCCGGGTCGATGAATGCCTTCGCTGCCGCGTTTGGGCCCATGTAATAGATCAGGTTCGTGTTCGCGGCACTGTTCTGCGCGTCGAGCAGATGATTGATGAACAGCTGCGCCGCGATCGGGTGGGGTGCCCCGGAGAAGACGGCCACGGTGTCCGAGCCCTTGACCCCACCCTCTTCCGGGATGTAGTAGGCGACATCCGGGTTGGTCTCCTGGATCGCAAACCGGTCGGCACCCCAGATATGGCCGATCCAGACGTCGCCCGACGTCATCGTGGCGATCGTGTCGGTTGAGTACACGCGGACCAGCGGCTTCTGCTCCTTGAGCAGGGCGAGCGCCTCGTCGAGCTCATTGAGCAGCGGCGTATTCGCCGAGTAGCCAAGCTGGATGAGGGTCAGCCCAAAGACCTCCTGGAATTCATCGAGCATGGAGATGTGCTGCGCCCAGCGCGGATCCCAGAGCGCCTTGGAGCTCGTCAGTTCTTCCGGGATCTTGACCGTGTCGTAGCCGACGCCCGTCGTCCACCACATGTACGGGACCGAGTACGCGTTGCCGGGGTCGTAGCCGGGGTCCGCCCACTCGGCGCCCAGGTTGACCATGTTCGGGATGAGAGACCGATCGAGTTTGACGATCGCGCCGCGCTCGATGAACGAGGGGATATCGACCGAGATCGGAAAGCTCAGGTCATAGCCGCCACCGTCGTCGCCGAGCTTGGCATAGGCCTCCTCCGTGTTCGAGAAGAAGCTCTGGGTGACCTTGGTGCCGTACTTTGCCTCGAACGATTCGATGACTTCGTCGGCAAGGTAGTCGGTCCAGTTGTAGATGAACAGCTCCGCCTCCGGGACGGGCTGAGAAGGGCCGTTGGTCGGGGTGAGCGTCGCCGCCGCGCCGGCCGTTGCCTGCGGTGCGGCCGAGGCGCCCGGGGTCGCCGCGGCGCTCGGCGCGGATGTACTCGTGCAGGCCGCGATCACGGGGGCCAGCGCAGCGGCC
>JANPDO010000056.1:0-9965 GCA_031431535.1 Chloroflexota bacterium | reverse complement strand
GATCGTTCGAATCCCGGTAGGCGAGGCCAATCCATCCATTGCAGCAGGTTGGCGAACCGCATCCGCGGTCGGAAGTGACCTCCGGCCCCAACCGGGGGTGCCACTTGGCGCCAATGGCGAACGGCGCGACGCGCTAGATTGAGCCCGATGTCCGCCAATCCAGCTCCTGCCGGACCAAGCCTGGGTGTCGTCGAGTTCGCGGCGCTCGTCGAAGCGACGCGGGTCATTGCCGAGATCCGGGACGTGGAGACCGTCCTCCAGCTCATTGTCGAGAGCGTCCGGGATCTCGTTGGCGCACAGTATGCGGCGCTCGGAATCGTGGATTCGAGCGGTCAGATTGAGCGCTTTATCACGGTTGGCGTCACTCCGGACGAGCGTGCCCGGATTGGATCCCCGCCGCGTGGCCTCGGCCTGCTCGGGCTGATCATTCGGGAACGCCACTCGTACCGGATCCCCGACATTGCAGCCCATCCGGACTCTTATGGGTTCCCGCCCAACCACCCGGCGATGCGATCGTTTCTGGGCGTCCCGGTGGTCACCCGCGGGCGCTCCGTCGGCAACCTCTACCTGACCAACAAGCGCGAGTCGAGCGAGTTCAGCGAATCGGATCAGCTGCTCGTCGAGATGTTCGCGCTTCGCGCCGCGATCGCCATTGAGAACGCTCGGCTGCACGAGCAGGTCCAGCAACTGGTGGTGGTCGAAGAGCGTGAACGTATCGCGCGGGATCTCCACGACGGGATCATCCAGGCGATCTACGGCGTGGCGCTCTCGCTCGAGGACGTTCCTTCGATGATGGCCGACGAGCCGGCGGAGGCGAGTGCACGCGTGGACCGGGCGATCGATTCGCTCAATCTCACGATCCGCGAAATTCGCAATTTCATCCTTGGCCTGCGTTCCGAGCTGCTCCATGGTGCGGATCTCATCGCCGGGCTGGCAACACTGGCCAGTGAGTTCAGCGCCACGGCGCCCTCTGAAATCCAGCTTGACGTGGCGGTTGCTCCGGAGACCGCCGCGGGCATCCCGCTGGGGCACCGCGTGCAGCTCCTGCAGATGACCCGGGAAGCCCTGAGCAATGCGGCACGCCACGCGCGAGCGCGCCAGATCGTAATTCTGGCGCGGCGGGATGACGACCAGCTTGTGCTGCGGATCGAAGACGATGGGATAGGCTTCGATCCGATCGTGCCACCGCCGCCAGGGCACCTGGGGCTGGCCAATCTCCGCGACCGGGCCGCGAGCCTTGGCGGCAGCATCTCGATCGAGAGCGCGCCCGGGAACGGTACCATCGTGACCATCAAGATCCCAATCGGCAGTCCGGAGTCGAACACATGAGCGAATCGTCGGTGCAGAGCCCGCTCCGCCTGCTGGTTGTCGACGATCACGAGGTGGTGCGCCAGGGGCTGGCGGCCCTGCTCGACCGGCGCGAGTCCTTCCAGGTCGTCGCCGAGGCCGGCACGGTCGCCGACTCGATCGAACAGGCGCGCCGGCACCGGCCGGACATCGTGATCATGGACGTCCGATTGCCCGACGGGTCCGGGATCGAGGCCTGCCGCGCGATCCGGGCCGAGTTCCCTGCCACCAGGGTGGTGATGCTCACCTCCTACCCGGACGAGGAGGCTGTGCTCAGCGCGATCGTCGCGGGCGCGAGCGGCTACCTCCTCAAGCAGATCCGGGCGCGCGATCTCGTGGCGGCGCTGGAGACCGTGGGTCGCGGCGAGTCATTGCTGGACCCGGCCGTTACGGAGAAGGTCCTCGACCGGATCCGGCGGATCGCGACCGGCTCGTCAGAGAACGACGAGATGTCCCAACTGACCTCACAAGAGCGCAAGATCCTGTTGCTGGTAGCCGAGGGCAAGACCAACAAGGAGATCGCCAGCGAGATCTTCCTGTCCGACAAGACGGACAAGAACTACGACAGCTCCATCCTGGCCAAGCTCAACCTGGAGCGACGGGCGCAGGCGGCGGCCTTCGTGGCCAAGCACCGGATCGATCGCGGCGGGGTCTGAGGGCGCGGGGGCGGACGACGGGGCGTCGCGGGGTACCGCTGGCCATTGGTCCTGCCCCGGCCGAACCAGCGGCATTTCTCCCGGGACCCGGTCGCGGGACGGAGCGCTGACAGATCAGCCCAACGGGGTGAAGACGAAGGACTCGATCACGATCTCGACCGGCTGGCCATCTGTGGGCGCGACACCTCCGAACAGCCAGAGATTGAGACGGACGCGCTCATCGCCGGTGGGCGGAACGTCGCCCCCGCTGTAGGCGTAGCTCGCGATCATCTGATCGCCGGAGCCTCGGCTAAGCCAATCGATCCGCCCAGGTCGCCAGGTGAACTGGTGGGTCGAGGTGGCGTCACCCGGCTGGCTGAACCGCATCAGGTGGCCCGCCGTCGAGTCCGGTTGCACGACGTATTGGCCGCTGGTCGGGTCGGTCGCGCTGCCCCACCGGGCGAACTCGATATCGATCTCCCGGTTGGCGAATCGGGCCCTGTCGCTCCAGGTGAACAGGCCAAGCACGACGTTTGGATCCAGGTCGTCAACCACGGAGGCGAGCCGGAACGTGTACGCGCCGTAACCGTGGGTCGTTGGGCCGATGATCTCGGCGGCCGTCCAGGCGCCCGCCGCATTTCGTGCAACCCGCAGGTGGAGGCGTCCAGCCGAATCGACGCTCACATTCGCCTTGTCGTAGATGTTCGGGCCGGGCCCGACGGCGCTCCGGCTCGTCTTGATCTGCCATGTGGCGCCGCTCCACGTGACCCTGTCCGGATAGCCGGGCTTCCCGGCGGCGAGCGTCGTGGACGCCGTGGACAGGACCACCGTGATCGCCATGACCAGCGCAATCCGGCGATGGTGGGAGCGGCGTCTGGGGCATAGTGGATTCATGCGCGGGCTCCCAAGCGTCAAATTGGGCGCCATTCTGTCAGACGGGTCGGTGCGCGGGGTCACCGGTGCGCGCGGTCACCGGTGCGCGTGCTCGTACTACGCCCGCCACGATGCTGGTCGATTGACGCGCCGTCGGGCCGGCTGGGCGCTAGTATCGCCGGTCTACCGTCGCCGCTTTGCCAGGAGCCCGATCTCGTGACCTCCACCGTGCCCGTGAGCCTCCCAGGTGTCTCGACCGCGCACGCCTGGCAGGAGGCGTGGGGCGATCTTCCGCGGGTTCGCGACCGACACGCCTGGGCGCATCCAGGCCTCGTCGTCGGCCCGGCTGGAACCGTCTTCGTGGCGGACACGGCCGAACCGCTACTGCACGTGCTCAACGGCGCGAACGGACGGCTTGTGCGGTCCATCCCGATCCCCACCGAGGATGCCCACGGGCTCGCGATCGAGTGGGACAACGCCCGTCCTCGACTCTGGCTGGCGGACGTTGGATCGCGGCTCGGGATCCGCGATGGCGCGTCGCATAGCACCGGATCCGGTCAAGGCCGCGTCGCGATCCTGGACCTCGATAGTGGCGCCTGGTCGGATGCCGAGCCGCCACGTCATCCGGCCTACCCAGACTCGCCCTACAAGCCGACCCATGTCACGATCGATCCGGGCGGCGATGACGTCTGGATCGCGGACGGCTACGGCGCCCACCTCGTGCATCGGTATGGCCGGGATGGGGCGTACCGCAGCTCGCTCGATGTTGCCGGGCGCGGATCGGCCGGCGGCTTCGATACGCCCCATGCGACCTTCGTCGATCGGCGCGGCCCGGAGCCCCGGCTGCTCGTCACCGACCGTGGCCATCGGCGGGTGCGCGCCTTCGATCTCGATGGAACGCCCACGGGAGATCTCCCGGCGACGGGCCTCACCAGCCCAAGCGGGATCGCGGCGCTCGGGGAGCTCACCCTTGTGGCGGAACTCAACGCGAGCGTCGCCGTGCTGGACCCGGACGGCCACCTGATCGGGCGGATCGGCGAGGGTGGTCCACCCGAATCACGCAACGGCTGGCCAAATACGCGACGACGTGACGGCAGCGTGGTACGGCCCCGGCTCGTCGCGGGTCGGTTCAACAGCCCCCATGCCATGGATGTCGGACCCGATGGGTCGATCTACGTCGCCGAGTTCGTGCTTGGCGGCCGATTGGTCAAGATCAGTCCGCTTCAGTCCGATGCGCAGGAGGCAACCGCATGACCAGCCAAACGACCGGCGCGGGGCTCCAGGCCGACGCCGACACGATCCTGCTCGACATCGTCGATCTCCGTCGGCGTCTCCACCGCTGTCCTGAGATCGGATTGCAGCTCCCTCGCAGCCAGGCGATCCTCGTTGAGGCGCTCCAGGGGCTCGGGCTGGAGTCACGGCTGGGACGGACGACGACCTCGGTGACGGCGATTATCGAGGGGACCGGAAAGCCCGATCCCCTCGACGCTCGCGCGGCCGATCGCACCATCGTCCTCCGGGCCGACATGGACGGGCTCCCCCTGACCGAGGAGACCGATCTCGAGTTCGCGTCCGAAACGCCCGGCGCCATGCATGCCTGCGGCCACGACACACACGTCGCGATGCTGATAGGCGGCGCCCAGCTGTTGCTGGCCCGGCGAGACCAATTCAGCGGCAGGGTCGTCCTCATGTTCCAACCCGGCGAGGAGGGCTACCACGGCGCGCGTTACATGATCGAGGAAGGCCTGCTCGACGGGATCGAGGGTCGGCCCGGTTCGGCCGCATTCGCCCTCCACATCTCCACGCGATATCAGAGCGGGACCCTGAACCTCCGCCACGGGCCGCTGCTCGCGGCGGCGGACCGGTTGATCATCACGGTCCAAGGGCGCGGGGGGCACGCCTCGGCGCCGCACCTCGCCATCGATCCGATCACCGTCGCCGCGGAACTGATTCTGGCGGTCCAGGTGATGGTCACTCGAACCGTCGACCCATTCGACCCGGCAGTCATCACGATCGCCCGGCTCAGCAGCGGCACCACCAACAACATCATCCCCGAGACCGCCGAGATCGAGGGCACAATGCGGACCCTGTCCGAGGTCGCCCGGACGGCGGTCAAGGATCGAATCCGTCAGGTGGCGGCCGGGATCGGGGCCGCCCACGGCGCCGCAATCGAGGTGCAGATCGACCCGGGCTTCCCGGTCACCGTCAACGATCGGGCGATCACGGACCTCGTCCGCTCCGTCAGCGCCGAACTCGCGGGTCCTGCGGCGACCCGCGAGATGACCGCTCCGATCATGGGCGCTGAGGACTTCTCGTACGTCCTGCAGCGGGTGCCTGGGATGATGGCGTTCCTGGGTGCTCGACCGGCCGGTCTCGACGAGGCGACGTCGCCGATGAACCACTCCAACCGGGTCATCTTTGACGAATCGGCGATGGCCCTGGGCGCCGCTACGTATGCGGCGGTCGCGCTCCGGCACCTCGCCACCGGTTGAACCGTTCCCCTCGGCGGCCCAACCTTCCGACGGTCCGTCTCGCAGGCGGAAGTCAGTCAGTCCGGGATGTCGCCCGCCGTTCGTGCCAGAGACCGCACGGCATCGTCAGGTGCCTGGCCCGATGGTACTGGCCCGCCGATGACCCCCGGTGCGCCCGGACACCATGATTCAATCCCGTTTGCTGGGATCTGCGCCGGTCTTGTGCGGTGCCGGCCATCCATGAGTACTGGACGAGACCGGTACTGCGCGCGATGATGAGGGCTCCAGCGGCGGTGGCCCGGTCATCGGGAACCAGCGGCTGGGCAGATGCAATCATCCGGGGCTATGCCGCCCCGCTACGGGGAAGACACCGATGGACGTCACGACGCACGCTCGGGGGACTAGCTGATGTCGCTGGCGCAACGCGTCGAGAAGGCGCAACGACAGGCCGAAGGCTTCAACGTCGGGGGTATGGTGCCGGTCGCGATCGATGCCCCGGCCGTTTCGCCCAGCCCGCCCCCGCTTCCCGACGCCGGCCGGAACCCGGAATCCGGTCGATCGCCGGTTCGCGATGAGATGCTCCGCGGGATCAGGGCTCGCCTGGAACGTGAAGTCATCGGCGCCATCGATTCGAGCTTCGACCACTCCAACGCCACCGCCACCCGTACCAGGATCGAGAGCGGCGTCGACCGGACGCTCAGCACGTATGAGTTCGCGGTCACGCGCGACGAACGTCGCCGCCTGATCGACGAGATGGTCGACGAGGTCGTCGGGTTCGGGCCCATTGGCCCGCTCCTCGCCGACGAGACGATCACCGAGGTGATGGTCAACGGGCCGAACCACATCTACATCGAACGCCGCGGCAAGATCGAACGCGTCGACGTCGTCTTCCAGAACGACGAGCACGTCAGGCGGATCATCGACCGGATCATCACCCCCATGGGTCGGCGGATCGACGAATCCAGCCCGCGGGTTGACGCGCGGCTGCCCGACGGATCGCGAGTCAACGCGGTCATCGCGCCGCTGTCGCTCGTGGGACCCGTCATCACGGTCCGCAAGTTCTCCACGAAGCCGTACATGGTGGAAGATCTCATCCGGTTCGGAACCGCGACGGCCGAGATGTTCGACTTCCTGAGGGCCTGTGTGGAGGCGCGCCTGAGCGTGTTCGTCTCCGGCGGCACTGGCTCAGGCAAGACGACCACCCTCAATGTGTTGTCCTCGTTCATCCCCGAGGATGAACGGATCATCACCATCGAGGACGCCGCCGAGTTGCAGCTTCAGCAGGCCCATGTGGTGACCCTCGAGTCGCGCCCACCGAACCTGGAGGGCGAGGGCGAGATCACGATGCGCCACCTGTTGCGCAATGCCCTCCACATGCGTCCCGACCGGATCATCGTCGGGGAGTGTCGTGGCGGCGAGGCCCTGGACATGATCCAGGCCATGACGACAGGCCAGGAGGGCTCGTTGTCGACCGGCCACGCCAACAGCCCCGCAGACATGCTGCGGCGGCTGGAGACGATGGTCCTGATGACCGGTTACGAGATGCCGTTGCGGGCGATCCGCGAGCAGGTCGCCTCGGCCGTTGACCTGATCGTCCAGACGGCGCGGCTCAAGGACGGCACCCGCAAGGTCACCAACATCACCGAGGTGTACGGGATCGAGGACGACGAGATCCTGACCCAGGACATCTTCGTCTTCGAGCAGACCGGGTTTCGCGACGGCAAGATCGAAGGCGCCCTCAAGCCGACCGGCATCCGGCCGACGTTCATGCCGAAGTTCAAGGCCAATGGCATTGCCTTGCCACCCGGGGAGTTCGGCATTCCGGCCGATGATCCCTCCAGGCCGGCCCAGTCACGGCCCGGGAAGGGCAGCTGGAGTACGGGGCCCGGTCTCGCATCGGAGGACGTGGCGCCGCCGCTGACGTTGGGTCGCGGCCGAGCGGTCACGGCTGGCGGCATGGTCTACATCTCGGCCGTCGGGCCGGTGGACCTCGAGACGGGCCGGGTGATGAGTGGCGCGATCAAGGACCAGACGCGCCAGTGTCTCCAGAATCTCAAGGCCATGCTCGAGGCCTCAGGCAGCTCCCTGGACAAGGTGGTCTGGGCCAACTGGTCACTGCGCGACCTGGCCGAGTTCGACACCTTCAACGAGGAGTGGGTACGCTGGTTCCCCGGCGATCAGCCGATTGGCCAGGGCACCCTGATGCCGGCGCAGCTCCGCCGCGCCGGGTTTCGCGTCTCCATCGGGGTGATCGCGGAGGCATAGGTGCCTTTGGCGGATAGAACGGGACACTGGACTGGCCGCTTCAATGCGGTTGGGCGACCGAAAACCTGCTCGTGATCGCGTCTGGGCGGCGCCCCGTGAGGAAGTACGTCTCCATGGGGCCCTTGCCCTTGATCTCGATCGTGCCTCTTGGCTCAAAGGTGTAGTTGCCCCCCAACCGCTCGTAGGTTGGCGCCGAGACCTGGATACGGCCGGGCTCGCCCTGCGATTCCATCCGGCTGGCGGTGTTCACGGCATCGCCCCACACGTCGTAGATGAACTTCTTGAGCCCGATGACGCCCGCGACCGTCGGCCCGGTATGGATCCCGATCCGGATGTCGAGCGATTGTCCGAACGGCGTCTGGAACGAGGCCATCTCCGCCAGCATGTCGAGCGCCATGTCGGCGACCTGGGCGGCGTGGTCCCGGCGGCCATCCGGCGTGAGCCCCCCGACGACCATGTAGGCGTCGCCGATGGTCTTGATCTTCTCGACCCCGTACTGATCAGCCAGCCGGTCGAAGATCGAGAAGACCTCGTTGAGGAGACGGACGAGGTCTGGCGGCGACATGCGCGAGGACATCTCCGTGAAGCGGACGCAGTCGGCAAACATGACGGTCATGTCATCGAAACGGTCGGCGATGACCTGCTCACCAGCAAGCAACCGGTCCTTGATCGAGGGCGGCAGGATGTTGAGCAGCAGTTCGTCGCTGCGTCGCCTCGCGTCGGCGACCGCGCGCGCTGCCGTGACGTCCGTGCCGTACAGGTTGATCGACTCGAACTCGTCAAGCGAGACCACGAGCACCTCGAAGATCAGGTCGTCGATCGCGACCTCCAGTGCGCCTGCGGCTGGTGCCTCGATGGAGGCGGTGACCTTGGCGAGGAAAGCCGGCGGCAGCGGCTTCCCGACCTGGACATCGAGCGCGCGACGGATCGGTTCGCTGGCGGGGTTGGCGTACGTCAGTTGTCCGCTTCGCGACACGCGCATGACCGGATTCGGGTTGCGATCGGGGAACTTGTCCATCGCCCGCTGGGCGGTGACATCCGTGCCGTACAGGTTGACGAACCCGAATTCCGGGATGTGGACCGGCTTGAACGCGAATGTCCGTCCCTCGCCCTGCACGACAAACGGAGGGACATCCGTCTGCGTCACCGCCGCGAGGGACAGGTCACGGATCTCCGGCGGAAACGGGTCGCCATGCGCAAGTCCGAGGGCCCGCGTGACCGGCGCGCTGGCCGCGTTGGCATAGAGGAGGGTGCCATCAGGGGACATGCGTATGACCGGGTTGGGGTTGCGTTCCGGGAAGCGCTCGACGACCTTCGCCCCGGTGATGTCGGTGCCGTACAAGTTGACCAGGTCCGCTTCCGGGACCGCGATGGGCAGGACACGGTAGGTCAGGACTCCCGCCGGTACCTCGATTGCCTCCTCTTGGCCCGCGTCGGCGGCCGCGAGGAACCTGAGCCGGAGGCCCTCGGGGATGAAATCGCCGATCTCGGCGCCGAACGCCTCCCGCAGTGGCTTGCTGGAGTCGTTCGCGAAGACCAGTCGGCCATTGCGTTGCACTCGAAGAACAGGGTTCGGGTTCTGGCCGGGCACCCTACTGAGCAGCTCGGTCATTCGATCCACCTCGAGGTGACCGGCCTCGGTCGCCGACTCCCGCTCGCTGGTTGCCGCCAGGCTGGAGATCGTTGCGACGACGTATGGCACCGCGTAGGTCAGGAGGAAGGGCAGGATCAGGCGGGGCTCGAAGCGCAGCATCACGAGATATTCCCCGTGGTTGATGACGATCAGGATGGTGCCGACGACCGCCGATGTGATCAGTGCGCGTCGCACCACTTTCGGCTTGGCAGCCTTCCTGAGCCATCCCCCGAGTGCGCTAAGCATCGGTGAACGGTACCGCGTCCGGCCTTAAGCAGGAAACCGGCGTTCAAAGGTCGGGGACGTGCTCTATCGGGCTCCAGTCGTCGATCCCGTCGATCCCGGCCTGGTAAGCCGCGCGGGGACACGAGCCAACGCCAGACAGGCTGGACAGGCTGCAGCCGCCCGGGCCGCAGCCGAGGCGAGGCTGCAGCCGCCCAGGCCGCGACCGAGGCGAGGCCACTCGTTTGGCGTCGTGACGACGCATCATCGCCCAGCCGCCTGCGCCGAGCAACGCCAACACCGCGACTCCCGCCGACGAAACAGCCGGCGTCCGGGCCGCCGTTCCCCGTCCTCTGGTCCGGGTCCTGGTCCTGGCACTGCCAGTACCGGATTCTGGATGAACCTCTCGTGGTCCTGCCAGAAATCGACACGGAACTGTCGAATCTGCCAGGGGGCTACGCTGATTCGTGCGGAAAGCGGTCCTGTGAGTACCGGGTGGGCCGACTATCGAGGCGCCGC
>JANPDO010000055.1:0-40457 GCA_031431535.1 Chloroflexota bacterium | reverse complement strand
GTCAAGGGTCTGCGCACGTCGTTCTACACGCGCGATGGCGCCGTCCGCGCGGTCGATGGCATCGACTTCAATGTCGATCGGGGCGAGATCATGGGCCTGGTCGGCGAGTCGGGCTGTGGCAAGAGCGTGACCAGCCTGTCGCTCATGCGCCTGGTGGCCAAACCTGGGCGGATCGAAGCGGGCGAGATCCTGTTCGACGGTCGGGACCTGCTCAAGCTGTCCGGCGACGACATGCGCAAGCTCCGGGGCGAGCGGATCAGCATGATCTTTCAGCAGCCGACATCGTCGCTCAACCCGGTCTGGAACGTGGGTGCCCAGATCGAGGAAGTGCTGCGCATTCACCGTGGTCTGAAGGGCCGCGTGGCGCGCGACCGCACGCTGGAGCTCCTGCGGATGGTCGGGATCCCGGACCCGGAGCGGCGTCTTCGCAACTTCCCGCACGAACTGTCGGGCGGCATGGCCCAGCGGATCATGATCGCGATGGCCCTCGCCTGCGAACCGGAGCTGCTGATCGCCGACGAGCCGACCACCGCGCTCGATGTGACGATCCAGGCCCAGATTCTCGACTTGATCCGCACCCTGCGCGACGAGACCGGGACCGCGATCGTGCTGATCACCCACGATCTCGGCGTGGTCGCCGAGATGTGCGACCGGGTGGCGGTGATGTATGCCGGCGAGATCGTGGAGCATGCCGACGTCCGGACGCTGTTCCGCGACCCGGTCCATCCGTACACGCGCGGTCTGATCGGCTCCATCCCGGTCGTTGGCCAGGTGACGGACGAGCTGGCCGTGATCCCGGGTAACGTCCCGAACCTGATCGACCTGCCGCCAGGCTGCCGGTTCGCGCCGCGCTGCACCACCCGCGTGGAGCGCAACGTGACCGAGGCCCTGGGGCGCCACCCGCAGCTCCGCCCGATCGCGGCCGGCCATGACGTCCGATGCTGGATCTACCACGACGAGGCGGGCAACGCCCTGCCGCGTCCGGAGGCTGCACCCGCATGACGGACGCGGCACCCCTGGTCCAGGTCCGGGATCTCGTCAAGCACTTCCCCGTGCGCGGCGGGATCCTGCAACGGACCGTCGGCTGGGTGCAGGCAGTCGACGGGGTGTCGTTCGAGGTCCAGCGTGGCGAGACGCTTGGATTGGTCGGTGAATCCGGCTGCGGCAAGACCACCATCGGACGCCTGCTCCTGCGCCTGATCGAGCCGACATCGGGCTCCATCCGGTTCGACGGCGTGGAGCTGACTGCGCTCAAGGGCGCGGCCCTGCGGCCGTACCGCCGGCGCATGCAGATCATCTTCCAGGACCCTTACGCCAGCCTCGACCCGCGAACGCCGATCGGCGACAGCATCGGGGAGGGGCTCCGGATCCATGGGCTCGGCAGCAGCGCGGAGCGGCGCGAGAAGGTCCGGAAGATGATGGACCTGGTCGGCCTCCAGCCCTATCTCGCGCGGCGCTACCCGCACGAGTTCTCAGGAGGCCAGCGCCAGCGGATCGGGATCGCGCGGGCGCTGGTCCTGGAGCCGGACCTCGTCGTGTGCGACGAACCCGTATCGGCGCTGGATGTCTCGATCCAGGCCCAGGTCCTGAACCTGCTCAAGCAGCTCCAGCGCGAGCTCGGCCTGACCTATGTCTTTGTCGCCCACAACATGGGCGTGGTGGAACACATCAGCGACCGGGTTGCGGTGATGTACCTGGGTCGCATCGCCGAGCTGGCCGATCGGCGCGAGCTGTTCGAGCACCAGGAGCACCCGTACACGCAGGCCCTGATGTCGGCCATCCCGGTCCCCAATCCGGAATTGCCGCACCGGCGGGTCATCCTGCGCGGGGACGTGCCGAGTCCGGTGAACCCACCCTCAGGCTGCCGGTTCCACCCGCGCTGTCCGCTCCGCACGGAACTGGGCGATCCGACGGTCTGCGCGGAAGTGACCCCGCCGTTGATCGATCTTGGCGGCGATCACGAGTGCGCCTGCCACTTCCGCCAGCCAGGTGGCGCAACGGCACGACCCCGCGCCACGACCTGACCCCGCGCTTCGGCCTGACCTGCAGCTCGATGAACTCGTCACGCGTCCGTCGAAAATCGACCGGCTCCAGCCGATAGACCGCCCGGATCAGCTCGTACGAGTCGAGCGCGGGAAGGTCCCACTCGAGCTGGCTGCGGTTGCCCATGACCATCGTGATCCGGCGCAGAAACTCCGACTCGCGGCGGTGCGGGATGTGTCCCAGAACGCGCGCTTCGCCCGACGTCGGATGGAGGAGTCAGCTGAGCATCTTGAGCGTCGTCGTCTTGCCGGCGCCATTCGGTCCGAGGAAGCCAACGATCTCGCCGGCGCCGATGCCAAACCCGACGCCGTCCACCGCCTTGACCTCGCGGGTTTCGCGTCGGACCAGGCTCCTGACCGCCGCCCTGAGCCCCGCCTCCCGGACGGGCACATGAAAGGTCTTGCGCAGATCGGTGACCTGGACAGCCGACTGGGACTGATGCTGGCGCCAGGATTGCCCCGGCTGCCCGGATGGCAACCTACGTCTGCGTCGCCGCCGCGGGGAGAACCGGAGCGACGTCGGCGGCGGCGTTGGCAGCGGCTCCACTCGATACCTGCTCGGCGAAGTGACACGAGACCTGGTGGCCGGTCTCGAGCACTCGAAGCTCCGGGACCTGGCGCTCACATGCCTCCGGTCGACCCAGCTGCTCACGCAGCCAGCAGCGCGTGTGGAAACGGCAACCGGACGGGGGCGCCGCCGGACTTGGCACGTCCCCTTTCAGGACGATCCGGCGCTTGCGCAGCCGGGGATTTGGATCGGGCACTGCAGACAGGAGCGCCACGGTGTACGGATGCCTGGGATTCGCATAGAGCTGGTCGACGCCCGCGACCTCGACTAGCTTGCCCAGGTACATGACTCCGACCCGGTCACTGATGTACTGGATCACCGACAGGTTGTGGGCGATGAAGAGGTAGGTCAGGTCGAACTCACGACGCAGGTCCAGGAGCAGGTTGAGGATCTGCGACTGGATCGATACGTCCAGGGCCGACACGGGCTCGTCGCAGATCACCACCTCGGGTCTCAGCGCGAGCGAGCGGGCGATCCCGATCCGTTGCCGCTGGCCGCCCGAGAACTCATGTGGATACCGTCGCGAGTAGTCGCGCCGAAGGCCGACCGCATCGAGCATGTCGCCAACCCGGGCGTCGCGAATCGTGCGAGTACCCCAACCGTTCTCCGTGTCGGCCTGCGCAAGGAGGCCCTCGCCGATGATGTCGCTGATCGGCATCCGCGGGTTGAGCGAGCCAACCGGATCCTGGAAGATGATCTGCATCCGCCGGCGAAACCGTTTGAGGTCCGCGCCACGCTTGGCAAACACGTCCTCACCGTCGAGGACCACCCGACCGGCGGTCGCCGGTTGGAGGCGGAGCATCGTGCGGCCGAGCGTCGATTTGCCGCAACCGGATTCACCGACGAGCCCGAACACCTCGCCCTTTGCGATCTCGAAACTGACGTCGTCGACCGCCTTCACGTCGCCCAGTTTGCGGCGCAGGATCCCCCCGTGGATCGGGTAGTACTTGACGAGGTGTTCCACTTTGACCAGGGGCTGGCTCGCACCATCATGGGTGGGCGAGCCGGAGCCGGAGCTGGCCGATTCCTGGCCGAGTGGCTCCATCACGGGGCAGGTACCTCCCGCGGCGGAAGGGTCGGCCGGGTGGCTGGTGGCGGCGGTCCCCCAGGGATGCTGGTGTAGCGCCAGCAGGCGACATCCGGGGGCGTGGCGTCCTCAATCCGGGGATCGTGTGTGGTACAGGGCTCGAACGCATAGGGGCAGCGCGGGGCGAAGTTGCAGCCGGTCGGCAGGCGGAACGGGTTCGCGACCATGCCCTTGATCACGTTGAGGCGTTGACCACGTTTGCCCCTCGACGGGATCGAGTGGAGCAACCCCTCGGTGTACGGATGCCTGGGTGCGAGCAGGACCTCTTCCACCGACCCTTGTTCCACAATCCGGCCCGCGTACATCACGACCACGTTCTGGACCGTCTCGGCAACGACGCCGAGATCGTGGGTGATCAGCATGAGAGCGGCGCCGGTCTCGTCCTGGACCTTGCGAATGAGATCGAGGATCTGCGCCTGGATCGTCACATCAAGTGCCGTCGTCGGCTCATCCGCAATGATGAGGTCCGGATCGCAGACGAGCGCCATCGCGATCATGATGCGTTGACGCATGCCGCCGGACATCTCGTGCGGATACTGCTTCACCCGGCGTTCCGGGTTGTTGATCCCAACCTGTCGAAGCCCCTCGACGGCACGATCCATCGCTGACTTCTTCGACAATCCCTTGTGGACGACGAGCCCTTCCGAAATCTGATCCCCGACCGTGTAGACCGGGTTCAGGCTGGTCATGGGCTCCTGGAAGATCATCGCAATCTCATTCCCACGGACGTGTCGCATCTGCTCCTCCGGGAGCGCCAGCAGATCGCGGCCTCCGAACCACACGCGACCCGATGCGACCTCAGCCGGCGGCATGTCGAGGAGGCGCATGATCGTGAGTGCGGTGACGCTCTTGCCGCATCCGGACTCACCCACGATGCCCAGCGTCTGACCGCGCTTGATCGAGTAGCTCACCCCATCCACTGCGCGCACGATGCCGTCCATCACGTGGAAATAGGTCCGCAGGTCGCGGACGTCAAGCAGGACGTCGTCTGCTGGTGGGTTATCCAGGGCCGCGCCGGACCCCGGCTTCAGATCGACGACCACCGACTCGTTCACTCCTTGCTCCGCGGATCGAGCGCGTCGCGCAGTCCGTCACCGATGAAGTTGACGGCGATGACGGTCAGCGCCAAGGCCATGCCCGGGAAGAACGGCCACCACCAGTTGCCCTGAAGCAGGTACCCCTTCGAATTCGACAGGGCATTGCCCCAGCTGACGTCAGTCGCCCGGATGCCGAAGTTGAGGAAGCTGACGAACGCTTCGGTCACGATCGCGCCGGCCATGATCAGGGTGGCCGACACGACAATGGGACCCAGCGCGTTTGGCAGGATGTGCCGGAACGTGATCCGGGCGTCGCTGACGCCCACGGCCCGCGCGGCCTGCACGAACTCCGCCTCCCGCAGGGACAGGAAGAGCGCTCGCACGAGTCGAGCCAGGCCCGGCCAGAACAGGAGGCCGAAGATGACAATGAGGATCACCGGGTCGCCGCCGCCGAAGAAACGAGCCGCCACGAGGATGACAAACAGGAACGGGATCGCCAGCATCAGGTCCACGAAGCGCATGAGCAGTCCGTCGATCCTGCCGCCCGCGTAGCCCGCGACGGCCCCGACGATGACCCCGATCGTGGTCGCAATCAGCATCGTGAACAGGCCGATGGACACCGAGATGCGAGCCCCGACCACCACGAACTGGAGCACGCTGCGACCCCCGAAGTCCGAGCCGAAGAGGTTCCGGATCGGGTCCATCGTGGGCGGGTCGCCACCTGGCGTCGTGACCCCTGGGATGTCGTTCGGGTTGTATGGCCAGAGGATCGGTCCGAGGATGGCCATGGCGACCATCGCCAGCAGGTAGCTTGAACCGATGAGCGCCAGCCGATGCCGCTTGAAGCGGCGCCAGGCGAGTTGCCATTGATTGAGCGACTCGAGTGCGACCTCGAAGTCGTCGGCTCCGGCTTCCTCGGCGAGGATCTCGAGTGTCGATGGCGCGGGCCCCACGACGCCGGCCGGCCGGATCGCACCATCTGCCTGGAACGTGTCGGGCATCGGACGGCCTCTCAGTCGTAGCGAATGCGCGGATCGACGATGGCGTACACGACATCCGCGACGAGGTTCGCGATCACGACCAGCAGCGACGTGATCAGGATGAGCCCCATGAGCAGGAAGTAGTCCCGCGCATTGACCCCCTCGATGAACAGCAGGCCCATGCCCGTCCACGAGAAGATGGTCTCCGTGACGATGGCCCCACTGAACAGGAAGGGCAGGCTGAGCGCCACATTGGTGACGACGGGCAGCATCGCATTGCGGAACGTGTGCTTCATGATCACCATCCGGCGCGGCAGACCCTTGGCCCGAGCCGTGCGAACGTAGTCCTGGTTCAGGGCCTCGAGCATGCTCGCCCGCACGAATCGACTGTCGCCGGCGATGTTGACGAGAACGAGGACCGTTACGGGCAGCACGAGATGGGCGGCAACGTCCAGGACCGCCGCGATTGGCTCCGCACCGAACGCTTCCCAGTACTGCGGCGTGTTGAACGGGGGCCAGTTTCGCGGCGACACGATCCCCTGGGCAGGGACCCAGCGCAGGGTCACCGCGAACACGAAGATGAACATAAGGCCCAGCCAGAACGTGGGCAGCGAGTAGAAGATGTACGCCAGAAACGTCACCAACTGGTCAAACAGGGAGTAGCGCTTCACGGCAGCGACGACGCCGAGGACGATGGCGATCGAAACCCAGATGACCAGGGCGGCGGACGTCAGAATCAGGGTCGCCGGGATTCGCTCCACGATGACATCGGTGACCGGCCGGGCGCTCACGATCGAGAGCCCGAGATCGCCCTTGATGATGCCGTTGTCCCCGCCCCCCATGAACGAGGGCAGGATATTGAGGCCGCCGCGCTCCGAGAGGAAGCTGTCCGTCTGGCAGTTGTAGACACCCAGCCAGCCGCCGAACTCGCGGACAACCGACAGGGCCGTCGGGTTACGCTCGAGGCACCAGCGCTGGAGCCAGGCTTCGACCTGTGCCTCGCTGACCCGCGGGTTCTGGTTGAACTGGGACTGCGGGCCGCCGGGCGCGAGCTTCATCAGCGTAAAGCTCACGAGCACGATCCCGAGCAGCAGCGGGATCAGCCCGAGGCTGCGTCGAATGATGTATTTGGTCATCGACCCCTACGCCTGCGGAGCGAATGCCGCGCCGTACCGGCGGCGACATGAAGTCGGAGAAACGGCTGGGCGCCGACCAACATGGCCGGCGCCCAGATCCTTCAGCGCGGGGTTACTCCTGGATCCACCAGTCTTCGACATTCCAGATGTCGGAGGCGGTGCCAGGGTTCTTGAAGAAGTTCTGAAGGCGGGTGGAGACACCGCGCGATTCGTTTCGGTAGTACAGCGGGATCTCGGCCGCCTGGTCCACGAAGATCTCCTGGACGGTCTTCACGGCCGCGATCTGGTCTGCCGTGGTGATCTTGTCCTTGAGAACGTCGAGCGCGGCGTCCATCTCCGGGTTGGAGAAGCGCGAGGTGTTGCCACCGTCATGCGGGTCCGCGTCCGGCCACTGGTCGGTGTGATAGTTGTAGTAGTAGTTGCCGAACAGGTCAAACGTCAGGACCCACGCGAAAAGCGACAGGTCGTAGGTGCCTCTGTAAATACTGCAGGAGCTGTCCTCGGGCTGGTCCTGCCAGCCGTCGAACATCGTTTCCGACAGTTCCACGTTGACCTTGATGCCGATCGCCGCGAAGTACCCGGCGACCTTCTCCAGGGTCAGCTGGCGGACCGGGCGGCCGGCGAGGGTGCAGGCCTTGATCTCGGCCTCCACGCCGTCCTTGTCACGGGTCCCGTCCGCGTTGCTGTCCACCCAGCCCGCGCCATCGAGGAGCGCGTTGGAGGCAGCGACATCGAACGGCAGGCACGTGACGGCTTCGTCACGCCAGTATGTTCCGGGGGGAGCAGGCGAGCAGGCGGCCGTCTCCGGCACCGGGTAGCCCGGGAAGAGGGTCGCGAACAGGTCGGCCTTGTCGATGGCCTGGGTCAGCGCCCGGCGGACGTTGACGTCCTTGAGCATCGGGTGGCCGTTGGCGCCCTGGTTCATGTCCAGGTGCTCGTACTGCCAGGCGGGCTCGAGGAGCGCCCGGCCGATGGCCGGATCGACGCCCTTGATCGAGTCGTAGTCGGCGGCCAGCATGTCCAGCGCGGCATCGACGTTGCCGGCCAGGAAGTCGGCCTTCATGCCGTCGACATCGGCATAGAACGTGTACTTGAGCTCGTCCAGGTACGCGCCCTGGCCGAAGGCGCCACCGACGTAGTTCGGGTTCCTCTTGAGGACGATGCCCGTGGCGGATGCCGTCTCGAACATGAACGGGCCCGAGGCCGGGACCTTCGCAATGTCCGGGGTCACCGGCATGGACAGGGTCGCGGCGTCGGTCACCGGGATCGTCTCGAAGTAGTGCTTCGGTAGGACAGTGTTGTCGAATAATCCGTAGAAGCCCGCGAATGGCTTGCCGAACGAGACCGTCGCGGTGAGACCGTCAGCCGCCACTTCGAAGGAGGTGATGTCCTCCCAGCCTGTGGTGCCCTCAACAAGACCGACCTGGGCTGGATCCATGTTCCATTCCCACGTGTACTTGAGGTCGTTCAGGGTGAGCGGCATGCCGTCCGACCACTTGAGGCCGGGGCGGATCTCGAGGTCGACCTCGAAGGAGCCGTCCGCGGCCTGGCGGACCGAGCCGTCGGAGAACCGCGGCATCTTCGCAGCGAGGTCCGGCCGCCAGTGGCCGTCGTTGGTGGTCTCCCACATGTTGAGCATTGAGGATGCCAAGACCTGAGTCGTGGTGAACGAGTTGTCGTAGTACTGGTTCAGGTTGGCGACGGCCTGCCAGTCACCGATGATCGCCGCCCCGCCGGCGACGCCTTCCGTCGGCTCATAGACGTAATTGAAAAGGATGGCCTCCGGATCGTTGGGATCCAGGGTCGGGGCCGGCGGGTCGGTGACCGGGGCGGTCGTCGGGGGCGGAGCCGCTGAATCAGCCGGCGATGGCGAGGAGCTGGTCGTGGAACTCCCGCAAGCCGCCGCGACGATGGCGATGGTGGCCAGGATGGCCAGAAGTCGCTTCTGCATGAACTCTCCTCCGAATGGATTGTGGGACCGGGGAAACTGCCGTGAGATCATCATCCGTTGCTGGCCGTTGCATCGAGCGCCTGCATGTTGCCGGAGACGAGCCTCCCACTCCTCCAGTTCAACGCGAGACGCGGCGCTGCACGGTTTGGGTCGCTACGCTGGCGACACTATCCACAGTGGCTCGCCGCCTGTCAACGTGGCACCGGACCGCAACCTTCAGTCGGGGCACGGTGTCTCGCGGCCGGTCATCGGTCGCCAGCGCAGGTTGGGGTGGCGGGCGGCCGCCGCCTCATCGAGCCGGCGCACGGGCGCGCTGTGCGGGGCACCGGTGACCAGGTCTGGTGTCGCCTCGGCCTCGGCGGCGATCGCGATCAGCGCATCGGCGAACGCATCGAGCGTTTCGAGCGATTCGGTCTCGGTCGGCTCGATCAGCATCCCCTCCTCGACGATCAGCGGGAAGTAGATCGTGGGCGGGTGGTAGCCGTAGTCGATCAGCCGCTTGGCGATATCCAGCGTGCGCACACCGGTCCGCTTCTTGAGTGTCGCGGCGGACGCGACGAATTCATGCTTGCACGCTCGCTCGTGGGGGATGTCAAAGGTCCCCGCCAGGCGGTGCTTGAGATAGTTGGCCGCGAGTACGGCGTCGTCGCTGACCTCGCGCAGTCCGGAGCCACCGTGCGCCCGGATGTACGCATACGCGCGGACGAGGACGCCCGTGTTGCCCACGAAGCTGCGCATTCGCCCGATCGAGCCCGACCGCTCGCCCACCCGCTCCAGGCCGAACACGCCGTCAACGCCACGCAGGACCCGCGGCTCCGGCAGATAGGGCGTGAGCGCCTCCCCCACCCCAACCGGACCGGCGCCGGGTCCGCCACCCCCGTGCGGCGTCGAGAACGTCTTGTGGACGTTGAAATGCATGACGTCAAACCCGGCCTCGCCCGGCTTGAACCGGCCAAGGATCGCGTTGAGGTTGGCACCGTCCATGTACGCGAGCGCGCCCGCCGCATGAACCGCGTCCAGCAGTTCCCCGATCCGTGCCTCGAACAATCCCAGGGTGGACGGGTTCGTGATCATCACGGCCGCTGTCCGCGGCCCAAGAGCCGTCCGAAAGGCATCCAGATCCACGCCGCCATCCGCGGCCGACGGGATCGTGACCGTTTTGTAGCCGGCCATCGACGCGGTGGCCGGGTTGGTCCCGTGGCTTGAGTCCGGGACGAGGACCTCATCGCGTTCGGCCTCGCCGCGCGCCCGGTGATACGCCCGGATCATCAGGATCCCGGTCAGTTCACCCTGGGCCCCGGCGGCGGGCTGGAGCGTCACCGCGCGCATCCCGCTGATCTCGCACAGCGCCCCCTCCAGCTCCCAGAGCAGCTGCAGCGTGCCCTGGGCGGCCGCGTCGGGGGTGAGCGGGTGAAGGTTGGCGAAACCGGGCAGTCGCGCCGCCCACTCGTTGAGCTTGGGATTGAACTTCATGGTGCACGAGCCCAGCGGATAGAAGCCGGTGTCCACGGCGTAGTTGAGCTGCGAGAGGTTCACGTAGTGGCGCACCACCTCGGGCTCATTCATCTCGGGCAGGGCCGGCGGCACCTCCCGGCGGGCTTCGGCCGGGATGCGGTCCAGCGCGTCCTTTGGCGGATGTGGAATCTTTCCGCCACCGCGGCCGGGCCGCCCTCGCTCGAAGATCGTGGGCTGGAGCTTCGCGCCGACCACGCTCACCGCACGCCGCCCATGACGGATCGGCGATCGGCTCCCGCCCCCGCCTCCACCCCGGTGGGCGGTCGCCCATCGAGGATCTCACCGAGCGCCGCGGCGAAGCGGGCGATCTCGGCGGTGGTCGTTACCTCCGTAGCGCATACAAGCAACGCGTCGGCCAGGCTCGGATCGCCCGGTTCGACCTCCGACAGGACGAGCCCCGCCAGTACACCTCGATCGAGCAACCGTCGATGGACGCCCCGCGCTCCCGGAACCCGGACGGCGAACTCATTGAGGTACGGCCCACGGTGGATCCGCGGCGAACCGATGGCGGCCAGGGCGGCCTCCAGTTCGGCCGCCCGCGTCGCGCCCAGTGCGGCCACGTCACGAAGACCGTGTGGCCCGATCGTGGCGAGGTAGACCGAGGCCGCCAGGGCCAGGAGCGCCTGGTTGGTACAGATGTTGCTGGCCGCCTTGTCGCGCCGGATGTCCTGCTCGCGGGCCCGCATGGTCATCACGAAGGCACGCTGACCGTCGAGATCGGTGGTCATGCCCACGAGTCGCCCGGGGATCTGGCGGACGAGCGAATCGGTGCAGGCGAGGATTCCGAGGTACGGACCGCCGTATTGCGGCGGGATCCCAAGCGGCTGGCCCTCGCCGGCCGCGATGTCCGCCCCGTATGCGCCCGGCGGTGCCAGCACGGCCAGCGACACCGGCTCCACGACCGATACAAATAGCGCCCCGGCCCGGTGCGCGAGCTCCCCGATCGTGCGCATCGGTTCCAGCAGGCCGAGGAAGTTCGGCTGCGCGGCAAGGACCCCGGCCACCGGCCGATCGCGGTCGGCGAGCAGCCGCTCCAGGGCCGCCAGATCCGTGGTGCCCGCAGCGTCTCCATCGCTGACCAGGGGGATCTCGTCGACCTCCAGCCCGGCACCGAAGTAGGTCCGCAACGTTGCACGGTAGTGGGGATGGATAGCGCGCGAGACGAGGACGCGCTCACGGCGGGTCGCCCGACACGCCATCAGGGCGGCCTCGGCCGTTGCCGCGGCGCCGTCGTAGTGCGAGGCCGAGACCACCTCGAGTGACACCAGCTCCGCGATCAGTGACTGGTATTCGTAGATGCTCTGGAGGGTCCCCTGGCTGATCTCCGGCTGATACGGCGTGTACGCCGTGTACCACTCGCCGCGGAGCAGGATCTGGTCGACCGCGGGCGGACTCCAATGGCGGTACACGCCGGCGCCCAGGAACGAGACGAGGTCCCCCCGGTTGCGCGCGGCCAGGTCGCTCAGCCGGGCGGCCAACTCCAGCTCGGGTTCCGGTTCCGGGAGGTTGAGCGTCGATGCCCGCATCCCCGCCGGAATATCCTCGAACAACTGATCAACGCTGGTCAGGCCGAGCGCAGCGAGCATGCGCACCCGATCGGACGCGGTGTGAGGACCGTAGGGCATCGGGGAAGGTCAGCCCGCCGCGATCAAGGCATCGTAGGTCGCCGGGTCCAGCAGGCCGTCGAGGTCGGCGCCAGTGGCCATGCGAACGCGCAGCATCCAGCCGTCGTCATAGGGCGACGAATTCACGAGCTCCGGGCTGGCGGTCAGCGCCGCATTCGTCTCGATGACCTCGCCGCCGACCGGCGCGAACAGATCGCTGACGGCCTTCACCGATTCGACCACCCCGAAGGCGCCGGCCCGGGCGAGGGTACGCCCGACTTCGGGTAGCTCGACGAAGACGATGTCCCCGAGCTGGTCGGCCGCGTAGGCAGTGATCCCGACCGTGGCCACGTCGCCGTCGACGCGGACCCATTCGTGATCGTTCGTGTAGCGCAGGTTGGTCGGCACCATCGGGTCAGGCTGGCCTCCGATAGAACGGCAGGGCGACCACTCGCGCCGAGACGCGGGCGTCGCGAATTTCGACATCCACAACGGTACCCGGCTCGGCGTCGCTTGGTGCGACGAATGCCATTGCGATCGGGACCCCCCGGGTCGGCGACTGTGTTCCGCTCGTCACGCTGCCCGTCCGCCTCTCGCCAGCGAAGACCGGATACCCATGACGGGCGATCCCGCGGCCCTCGACGACCAGCCCGACAAGCGTCCGCGCCGCCCCTTCGCGACTGATCCGCTCGAGCGCGACCCGCCCCATGAAATCGCCCGGCTTGCCAAGCTTGACCACCCGTCCGAGCCCGGCTTCGAAGGGGTTGGTGTCGAGGTCGAGTTCATTGCCGTAGAGTGGCATGCCGGCTTCCAGGCGCAGGGTGTCGCGCGCGCCCAGGCCCACGGGCAGGCCCCCGTGGCTACGAACCGGGCCAAGCAGAGCCTCCCAGAGCGCCACCGTCAAACCGGTCTCGACGAAGACCTCGAAGCCGTCCTCGCCGGTGTAGCCGGTCCGGGCCACCAGGGCCGGGATCCCCGCCACCGTGCCCTCGGCGATCGCGTAGTAGCGCAACGCCCCCAGATCGACATCGGTGAGCGGCCCGAGCACCGCGACCGCACGGGGACCCTGCACCGCCAGCAGCCCCGTCGCCAGCGACCGGTCGTCCAGCACAGCACGGAAACCGTCGAGCCGTTCCGCCAGGGCATCCGAAACGACCGCCGCGTTGCCGGCGTTGGCGACCACGAGGAACCGTTCCTCGGCCAGGCGGTAGACGATCAGGTCGTCGATGATCCCGCCGGCCGCGTTGCAGATCATCGAATAGTGGGCGCGCCCAACCGCGAGACCCGGTGGATCGCTGACGAGGGCCGACGCGAGCGCCGCGCCCGCCTCGGGGCCCTCGACGTACAGCTCGCCCATGTGCGACAGATCAAACAGGCCCACCCGTTCGCGAACTGCGCGGTGCTCCTCGAGAATCGAGCCGTACTGCACCGGCATCAACCAGCCGCCGAATTCGATCATGCGGGCGCCCAGGTCCCGATGGGCCTGCGCCAGGGGCGTCTCGTGGACGACCGACTCGATCGCCTCACTCACGACGGCCCGCCACCCGCGGACGCGCTGGAAACGCCGACGATCTCGGCGGCTCGCGCCACGAGTGCCCGCTCCGTCTCGAAGGTGAGCAGCGTCCGGGCCTCGGCAAACGTCACCCAGCGGACCTGCTCGAATTCGTGATCGTGCGCGGCCAGGTCTCCCCCCACCGGATCCATCAGAAAATAGTGGACCGTCTTCTGGATACGCCGGCCGCTCTGCACAAACGAATACTCGATCGAATCCAGTGGCGCCGTGATCTGGACCTGGAGCCCGGTCTCCTCGGCAACCTCGCGCAGCGCCGTCTCCTCGCGCGACTCACCGGGTTCCGGAGTGCCCTTGGGCAGGGACCACGTCCTGGTGTCGCGTTCACGACGGCGGCTGCCGATCACGAGCCACGCGCGTCCCGACTCGTGCCGCACCACGATACCGCCGGCGGAGGTGGCGGTGATCGACCTTAGGCGGGCCACGGCGCCGGTGCAGCGCCGGGCCGTCGGGACGCCATTGGACGTCCGGTGCGAGGCCACTGCATGACGACCAGAGGTCCGGGACGACCGCTTCGTGATCCGCGGGCGGGGGCCGGTTTGATCGAGCGCCAACGCGCGCGAAGCAAGACTAACGGGGCAACCGACGGGCCGAGAAGGACGGTCGCCCGCATCCCAGGCGCGCGAAAGGCTCCCGCCGGGCGCAGACCGAGGCGGCGTTGGCGAACGCGGTTCGACGTGTTGACGAATCGCGCCGCGGGTCGCGCGGCATACTTGGCGGCAATACTCTGCTCCATTGGCGCAATGGTACCCTTTCAGGCGGGTCGCGCAACTGCCTCCGTGAGCAATTCGAGCATTGCCTGCACAATCTCCGGTGCAAGCGTGCGCCGCCCCTGGGCCAGCCGGATCTCGCGGCGGGCGGCCGCCACGTACAGGTCCATCACCAGCGGGGCGTGGGCACGCAGGACATCCAGGTGCGCGCGCAGCGTGCCGATGTCGCCACGCGTGATCGGGCCGGTAAGCGCGGCCACAATCCCGAGCGCCCTGGCGTTGGCGAGGGTTCCCTCAATCAGGCGGCCGTAAATGGCCAGCGAGCCCGCCTCATCAAGACCCGCCACCTGTCCGAGCTCGGCGATCGCATCGAGCAACGCCACGAAGCCGCCGGCGGCCAGCACCGCGGCTGCGTGATAGGCGGTCTTGGTCCCGTGCGCCAGCCGGACCGGGGTCGCGCCGATCGCCTCGGCCATCGCGGCCAACAGCGCGGCCAGCTGGTCGTCGCCCTCGATCGCGACCGTGGCGCCGTGGAGGGCGGCGACCGCGCGCTCCGTGTCCGCAACGGCGATCAGCGGATGGAACGAGCCGACCTGGGTCCCGGCAGCCATGGCCGGCGCGAGCACCTCGGCCCCAAGCGCGCCGCTGGTGTGGATCATGGCTTGGCCCCCGTACATTCGGAGCGTGCCGGCGAGGGGCGCGATGGCATCGTCCGGAACCGCCAGGATGATCAGCTCCACCTCATCGAGCAGCGGCTCCGGGTCGACGAAGACCCGGCCAACCTCGACCAACGATCTGAATCGCTCACGCCTGGTCGCCTCGCGACTCGCCACGGCATGGATGGGCCAGCCAGCCCGCGACAGGGCGACCCCGAGCACAGTCCCGACGGCACCGGCCCCCACGATCCCGATGACCGGCGGTTCGCCCGGCGCCGATTGCCGATGCGGATGGGCGTGACCGGCCACGCCGTGGTCGTCAGCGTGACGCCCCTGGCGGCCGGGCGGGGCGGGGTCGAGGTCGATCCCGGCGGCCTCGAGTTGGGCCGCGGCGGCTTCGCGGTCACGCCTCGGGTCGTCGCCCGGCAGATCGCCCCACCCCCTCATCGCGGAGGCGCTTCGGCGTTGGCTCGGCGGGCACGGTACGCTTGCACCGATCGAGTGTAGCGAGCAGGCGAGGAACGAAACGTTGGCATCGTTAGACCCCTTTGGCGCCCGGGCATCTCTTGGAACCGGCCTGCCGGACCTCTATCGATTGAGCTCGCTCGCGGACAGGATCGACCTGGACAGGGCCCCGCTAACGGTCAAGATCCTCCTCGAGAACGTGCTCCGCCATGCCGGCGGCGGGATCGTTGGCGGTGACGACGTGGAGCGGCTGGCGTCGTGGCGCGCGGGCGTTCCGGCGGAGGCCGAGATCCCATTCATGCCGTCGCGGGTCCTGCTCCAGGACTTCACCGGGGTGCCGGCCGTGGTGGACCTGGCGGTCATGCGCGACGCAATGGCCGAACTCGGCGGCGACCCGGCCCGGGTCAACCCGCTCGTCCCGGCCGACCTGGTGATCGATCACTCGGTGCAGGTCGACCGCTACGGGACGCCTGGTGCCTTCGCCTTCAACGTGCAGCGCGAATACGACCGCAACGGGGAGCGCTACCAGCTCCTGCGCTGGTCACAGTCGGCCTTTCGCGACCTGCGGGTCGTCCCACCGGGGACCGGCATCGTTCACCAGGTCAACCTGGAGTTTCTGGCCACGGTCGTCGCGGACCGTGCCGATGCCGCGGGTCGCCCCGTGGCGTTCCCCGACACCCTCGTCGGGACGGACTCGCACACCACGATGATCAACGGCCTCGGTGTCCTGGGCTTCGGCGTCGGTGGCATCGAGGCCGAGGCGGTCCTCCTTGGCCAGCCGCTCTACCAGCCGATGCCGCACGTCGTCGGGGTTCGATTGCGCGGGGCGCTGCCGCAGGGCTCGACGGCTACCGATCTCGTGCTCGTCGTGACGGAATTGCTGCGGGCGCATGGGGTCGTGGGCGCCTTCGTCGAGTTTGCCGGGGACGGCCTGGCTGGCCTGTCGCTGGCCGATCGAGCGACGATTTCGAACATGAGCCCCGAATTCGGGGCGACCGCTACGCTCTTTCCGATCGACGACGAGACCCTGACATACCTTCGACTGACCGGTCGGGCTCCAGAGCGGATCGCGCTGGTCGAGCGCTATGCCAGGGAGCAAGGGCTCTGGCGCGAGCCTGGCGACGGTCCGACCTTTGACGAGCTGCTCGAGCTCGACCTGGCCACCGTGGAGCCGTCGGTCGCGGGGCCGCGAAGGCCGCAGGACCGGGTGTCGCTGGCCGCCGTGCGCGACAACTTCCGCTCGAACTTCCCGGCCGGGTTGTCGGCCGCCGACGGCGGCGCGGCCGGTCCCGTCTACCCGCCATTCGAGATCATGGTCGGCGGTGAGCCAGCGCCGATCCGGACCGGTTCCGTGGCCATCGCCGCGATCACTTCCTGCACGAACACGTCCAACCCGACCGTCATGATCGGGGCCGGGCTGCTCGCCCGCAATGCTGTCGCCCGAGGGCTGCGGGTCGCGCCGACCGTCAAGACCTCGCTGGCACCGGGCTCCCGGGCGGTCACCGGCTATCTCGAGGCCGCCGGGCTCATGGCGCCATTAGCCACCCTGGGTTTTGCGCTGGCCGGCTATGGGTGTACCACCTGTATCGGCAATTCGGGCCCGCTCGACGACGCGGTCGGTGCGGCGGTGGACGCGAATGACCTGGTGGTCGCCGCCGTGCTGTCGGGCAATCGAAACTTCGAGGGCCGGATCCACCCGCAGGTCAGGGCAAGCTACCTCGCCTCGCCACCGCTGGTCGTCGCGTTCGCGCTCGCGGGCCGCGTCGATATCGACCTGACGCGCGAGCCGCTGGGCACGGGTTCGGACGACTTGCCGGTCTATCTCGCCGATCTATGGCCGGCGCCAGATGAGATCCGGGCCGTGATCGCCGACTCGATCGATCCCGAATTGTTCCGCACGACCTACGCCACGGTGTTCGAGGGCGACGAGCGCTGGCAGGCGCTGCCCATCCCGTCGGGGGACCGCTACGAATGGCGCAGCGACTCCACCTACATCGCGCGCCCGTCGTTCTTTGACGGAATTGCCTCTGTCCCGCCGCCGGTCAGGGACATCGTCGGCGCCCGGCTGCTCGCGGTGCTGGGCGACTCGGTGACCACGGATCACATCTCGCCCGCAGGGTCGATCTCGCCCTCGTCGCCGGCAGGTCGGTGGCTCCAGGAGCAGGGCGTCGGACCGCTCGACTTCAACTCCTACGGTGCGCGCCGCGGCCACCACGAGGTCATGGCGCGCGGCACGTTCGCCAACATTCGCCTGCGCAACCGATTGATGGGTGACCGGGAGGGTCCGTACACGCTTCACCTGCCCGACGGCGAGGACGGGTTCATCTACGACGTTTCGATGCGCTACCAGGCCGAGGGCGTACCGCTGGGGATCCTCGCCGGTCGCGAATACGGCTCTGGCTCATCGCGCGACTGGGCGGCCAAGGGACCGGCCCTGCTGGGCGTCCGGTTCGTGCTCGCCGAGAGCTATGAGCGGATTCACCGCTCCAACCTTGTGGGGATGGGCATCCTGCCGCTCCAGTTCCGACCGGGCGAGACCGCTGCTTCCCTCGGGTTGACCGGGCGGGAGACCTATGACGTGCTCGGCCTGGCCGACGGCCTGGCGCCGCACCAGGCGGTCAGCATCAGCGCGTTTCGCGATCCCGCCGCCGGGGGTGACGGCAGTACCCGCCGGTTCGAGGCCATCGCCCGGCTGGACGGCCCGATCGACGTGGACTACTACCGCCAGGGCGGAATCCTGCCCGCGGTCCTTCGCCGCCTGGCGGCCGACGGGTAGCTCGGGCACGAAGAAGCCCTCGGGGGAGGACCGAGGGCTTCATCGCGGAGGAGGATGCTGGCTGGTTGCCCCCTGTGACGCACAACCCGGCGCGTCCGTGACGCGAAGGTTCTGGGTGGCCCGCCGATTGGCTGATTTCGCGGCGGAGGAAGTGCCAAGATACTGGCGCGACCGCGACGGGGGCCATTCCGCTGCGTGTTCCTGACTTGGGGAGTTGTTCGATGATCATGCATCGACTCGTGGCGGCGGCCCTCGGCTGCGTGCTCATCGTCGGCGGATGCGGTGCGGCTCCGGCGGCCTCAACCTCACCGACGCCCGCCGCGACGGCGGCGACCACGTCAGCGGCATCCCCGGCGGCGTCGGCCGCCTCAGGCGCCCTGACCCGGTTTGATGAAGCGATCAACGCCGTGATCCAGATCGAGGCGACCGGTACCTTCCGCGATCCGGACGCGGGCGAACAGGTTGGATCAGGACGCGGTTCCGGCTTTGTCATCGACCCGTCCGGTATCGCGGTGACCAACAATCACGTGGTCACGGGTGCCGCCACGATCAAGGTCTGGCTCGGTCCCGATCGCGAAGAGCATGCCGCGCGGGTGTTGGGTGCGTCCGAGTGCGCCGACCTGGCCGTGATCGAAATCGACGGCGTCAGCGACGTGCCCTATCTCGAGTGGTACGAGGATGAGGTCCGCCCCGGGCTCGATATCTATGTCGCCGGCTTCCCGCTGGGCGACCCCGAGTACACCCTCACCCGCGGCATCGTCAGCCGGGCCCACGGCATCCTTGATGAGAACTGGGCGTGGGTGGAGGATTCGATCGAGCACGACGCCGCCACCAACCCGGGCAACTCGGGCGGGCCGGTAGTCACCACGGACGCCAGGGTGGTCGGTGTGCATTACGCCGGCGACCCCACCACGCAGCAACATTGGGCGATCTCCAGCGCCGATGCCCGCCAGGTCGTCGAACGACTTCGGCAGGGCGAGGACCTCTATTCGATCGGCGTCAACGGTTCTGCCTTCACGAACGCCGAATTCACCGGCATCTGGGTCTATTCGGTCAAGCCGGGCTCACCGGCGGCCAAGTCGGGGATCGTGGCCGGCGACATCATCACCCGGTTGTCGGCCGTCGCCCTCGCATCCGACGGAACGATGCGCGAATACTGCGAGGTTCTGCGCAGCCATCGCGCGACGGATGTCATGCCGATCCAGGTGCTGCGCCAGGACACCAGCGAGGTCCTCGAAGGCGAGATCAATGGCGCGCCGCTCGCGCTCACCACCAGCTTCGCCGAGGACGAGGGGACCAACGCCGACTACCCCGACTACACCAAGCAGACCGACGACACCGGCACCATCAGCGTCGAGCTTCCAACGGCCTGGACCGATATTTCGACCTCAACCTGGGAGCATGATGGGGCCGACGTGGGGGTGGTCATCGTGGCAGCCCCGGACATCGACGCGTGGCGCGACGGCTGGGAGACGCCCGGCGTCTTCTTTGGCGCGTCAACGAGCCTGCCGGCCAGCTTCACGCCGGCCGAATACCTCGCCCTCTCGGACTTCAGCTCCGACTGCACCGATGTCGAGCGCGACCATTACGAGGACGCGTTCTACAGTGGCGAGTACCAAGTCTGGCGAGGGTGCGGCCCGAACGGCCTCGCCTCATTCCTCGAGGTCGTGGCCGAACCCGCGGACCGCAGCTTCCTCATGCTCGTCCAGGTTGCCGCGGTCGAGGACCGGGACTTCTCCGCGCTCGATCGAATCCTCGACACATTCCAGCTGGTCGCGCCGTAGCGGCTGCCCGCGCTGCTGCAGAGCTCGCGAGTCCGCTCACCGAGGGTGATGTGGTGGGCGATACTGGGCTCGAACCAGTGACCTCACGGATGTGAACCGTGCGCTCTGACCAACTGAGCTAATCGCCCGGGGCGGTCCACGATCGACCGAGTGTCGCCGTCAGAATGATCGGCGTCGCTGCCGCGGGCGCCGATGATACCCGACCGGCGGGCGGTGTTCAGCCGCCTGTCCGCACGGTGAGTCCGGGCCATCTGGCCGTGATCGGTACCAGGTCGACACCGTCGACTGCGACGAGCTTCCGACGCGCTGTGCCGCCGGAGACGATCCGGACGTCACGTCGCGCGACCTCAAGCTCGCTTGCGAGCAGCTCGATCAGGGCGTCGTTAGCGGCGCCTTCGACCGCGACCGCGGTGACCCGCACTCTCAGGACACCGTCGACGACCTCGTCAATTCGATTGGCTGAGGCTCGTGGCGTGAGTCTGGCCGCGAAACGGCTGCTGGCCGAGCTCAAGGCGTCAGAACGCGCGCACCAGGACACCGAGCACCAACAGGACGATGAGCCCGGACCAATCCATCATCCCGGACGGTGGGAGTAGCCGGCGAACGGGCGCCAGCATGGGCTCCGTCGACTGGACCAGGAACCTGGACACCTGCGTGCGCCCGGACGGATCGAACCACGACATCAGCATTCGCCCAAACACGAGCGCCCACAGCGCCATGATCAGGAACTGGATGAATGTCACTAGAAAGTTCACGCCGCGAGTCTACCAGTCACCCGATTCGGCGCGCCCACAGAATGCTCGGTCAGACGGTGCCGCCGGGTGGCCCGCTCGGTTCGTCACCTCGGACCTGTCGCTCGCCAAACAGGGCGCGCCCGACGCGGACGATCGTGGCGCCCTCTTCGACCGCAACCTCGAAATCGTCGCTCATCCCCATCGACAAGTCAGTTCCAATCGGGGCACCGTTGCCCCGCAGCCGCTCCGACAGCAACCGCAGCCGGCGAAAGGTGGGCCTTGCCGCCTCCGGGTCGTCGACGAGGCGACCGATCGTCATCAGTCCCCGGATCTCGAGGCAGGCAAGCGCCCCGAGCGGACCCGCCGTTCGATCAATGGCGGCCTCCAGGCTGCCCGGCTGAAATCCGGCCTTGGCAGGATCATCGTCGACATTGACCTGGAGCAGCACCGGGTAGCGCGCCCCTGGGCGAAGGTCCCCGACGATGCGGTCGAGCCGCTCCGCCAATTCGACCGAGTCGACCGACTGAATCGACTCGAACACCTCGAGCGCCTTGCGCGCCTTGTTGCCCTGCAGCGGACCCACCAGCTGCCAGCGCGCTCCGGGGACGTCCGGGGCCTTGGCCAGGGCCTCCTGAACCCGGTTCTCGCCGAACCGGTTGAACCCGGCGGCGACGGCGTCGCGCAGCACTTCGGCCGGTATCGTCTTCGACACGGCGAGCAAGGTCACCGCGCCAGGGTCGCGCCCCGCCCGCGCGCACGCCTCGCCGACCCGTCCAAGGATCCGCTCGCGGGCAACCCAAATCGTCTCCGCCCGATCACGTTGCGAGGGGGTCGTCACCACGTGAATGCCGGCCTGGTGCCGGCCCGGATCACTTGCGGCGAAGGAAGCTCGGGATCTCGAGATCCTCGGCATCATAGGCCGGAGCGGCACGGCGGGTCGGCTCACCCACGGAGCGCTCCAGCCGGGGAATGGCGACGGCCGCCGCTTCTTCCTCAAGAGGTCGACCGCCATAGCCGCCGGTGGCCACCTCGTCGCGCTGGCGCTGGAGCTCCTCGAGGAAGTCGCGATCACGCGACGATCGGCCCGTCGCGGCGGCATCCATGACCCCGGTTGCCGACTGGCGCGCCGCTTCCTTGCGGCGTCCACCGTCAAATCCTGTGGCGATGACCGTGATCATGACCTCATCCCCAAGCCGCTCGTTGAAGCTGGTCCCGAAGATAATGTTCGCCTCCGGGTCCGCGGCGGCCCGGATCTCCTCGGCCGCCTCGGTCACTTCGTAAAGCGACAGGCTCGACGAGCCGGTGATGTTGAACAGGATGCCGTGGGCGCCGGCGATATCCACCTCGAGCAGCGGGCTGGCGATCGCCTGGCGAGCCGCCTCGACCGCCCGGTTCTCGCCCGAAGCGCGACCGATCCCCATCAGTGCCGAGCCCGCGTCCTTCATGATCGCGCGGACGTCGGCGAAGTCGAGGTTGATCAAGCCGGGCATCGTGATGATGTCGCTGATCCCCTGGACGCCCTGGCGCAACACGTCGTCCACGACCCGGAATGCGTCAAGGATGCTGGTGTTCTTCTGGACCACGTCCCGGAGCCGGTCGTTGGGGACGGTAATCAGCGTATCGACCTGCGCCTTGAGCTCCTCTGCGGCGCGCTCCGCAATGAGCTTGCGGCGCGTGCCTTCGAAGGCGAACGGCTTGGTCACGACGCCGATCGTCAGGGCCCCGCCCTCCTTGGCGATCTGGGCGACGACCGGGGCGGCCCCGGAGCCGGTTCCACCGCCAAGCCCGGCGGTGATGAACACCATGTCCGAGTCGGCCAGTGCCTGGCTGATCTTCTCTGAGTCCTCCTCGGCAGCCCGCTGGCCGATCGAGGCGTCACCACCGGCGCCGAGGCCCCGGGTGATCTTGTCTCCGATCCTGATCTTGTGCGGCGCATCGGCCTGGAGGAGCGCCTGGGCGTCCGTGTTGCAGGCGATGAATTCGACGCCCATCATTTCGGCCCGGATCATCCGGTTGACCGCGTTGCTGCCCCCGCCGCCAACGCCGATCACCCGGATCAGGGCGAAGTTCTCGGAATCGGAACGCAACGGCATCAGTGCTCCTCCGGTGCCAGCGCGGTGGCCTCTGAGAGTGGTCGTTTCGGCCGAGCCCGCCGGGCGCTCCGGTGCCATGGCGGGCAGGTAGTGAGGGAGTATAGCGCCGGGTCCGGCAATGAACAGCACCGAATATTGGGACTTGCCGTGTTGGTGCCAGGTCGCTGGTGCAGCCCCGCACCGTCGGGCGCCTGATTCTCACTCGGTGTTTGGGCGCATGGCTACGGGAAGACGCTCCGAAGCGCATCGCGCAGACGGCCGAGGATGCCGCGGGCCGGTGCCGACTCGTAGCGGGACGGCTCGCCCACCCCCAGGCTGGCAGCCCCCCACTGGAGCAGCCCGACTGCCGTCGAGTAACTCGGGTTCAGCAGCGTGTCGACGAGTCCGCCGATGCCCGCGGGCGACGCCACCCGAACCGGCATCTGGAGCACCTCGCGCCCGAGCTCCGCGGCGCCGGCCAGTTGAGCAGCCCCGCCGGTCAGGATGATCCCGGCGGGCAGCATCCCCACGCCCGACGCGCGGATCTCATTGCGCATGAGCTCAAAGGTTTCGCGCATCCGGGCCTCGATGATCTGACAGACCTCCAGGCGACTGACCGTCCGGCCGGCGTCGTCGCCGAGGACCGCGACGCCGATCGCCTCGTCATCGGTGATCGCCCGCAGGTCGCAGGTTCCATGGCTGACCTTGAGCTCCTCCGCAACCTGGAGGCTGGTCTTGATCCCGATCGCGATATCGTTGGTGACATTGGCCCCGCCGACCGGCAGGACCCGGGTATGGACCGGCGAGCCGTCCTGGAACAGGGCCAAGTCGATCGTGCCGGCGCCCAGGTCCGCGACCCCGACACCGAGCTCCTTCTCAGTCTCGGTCAGGACGGCCTCCGCCGACGCCAGCGAATTGACGACCAGCTCATCGATCTTGACCCCGGCCGCGGCCACGCACTTGGACAGATTCTGGACCGCGGTCGCGGCTGCGGTCACGATGTGGGTCTCAACCTCAAGCCGCAACGCGCTCATCCCGATTGGATCCTTGACGCCCTCCTGGCCATCGACCGTGAAACCGCGGCGCTCGACGTGGAGCACCTCCCGGTTCGACGGGATCGATACGGCACGGGCGACCTCGATCGCCCGGTTGACATCCTCGCGGGTGACCTCCCGGTGATGTCCGGTGACGGCCACCTGCCCGGGCGAGTTGAGGCTTTCGACGTGCTGGCCGCCGACGCCGACGAACGCACGGTCGATCTTCCAGCCGGATAGGCGCTCGGCCCGTTCGACGGCATCCGCAATCGATCGCACCGTCTGGTCGATATTGATGACGACGCCCTTCTTGAGCCCGGAGGCCGCGACAGTCCCGTGACCCATGATCGTCAGCCGCCCGTCGCGGCTCACCTCGCCGATGAGCGCACAGACTTTGCTCGTACCGACGTCGATGCCGACGAGGACTGCTTCGCGTTCCACCGTGTTGTCTGACTCCGTTCCGTATGCAGGTCTACAGGAAGTGGCGCCGGATCAGGGCCACGTTGTTGAAGATGCGCAGACCGAATGTGATGAGGGCCACCAGGTACAGATCAAGCCCAAGGCGATCGCCGATAAAGGTCAGCAGGACTGCGACGATGGCGTTGACCAGGAACCCGCTGATGAAGATCCGATTGTCGTAGACCCCGTCGAGCTCAGCACGAACGGCCCCGATGACCGAATCGAGCGCAGCGAGGATCGCCACGGCCGAGTATCGGCTGAACTCGAAGCTGACGTTGACATTGAGGACGAGGCCGCCAAGGACTCCCACGAGGAGTCCGAGCAGCGGTAGCAGCACGTGGTGGTGATCCTCGCTCCGACGGTTTGGGCAAGGCTACTCGACTGCGCGCAAGCGCGGCAACTCCCGGCGTCACGGGTCGCCGGCGCGCTATGGGCTCTCGCCCGAATCCGGGTGCTGGTCACGGCGACGGACTCGGCGAGTCGCTCGGCGTTGGCGTTCGCTTCGGAACATAGGTCCCTTCGGTCTCCGACGCGAGGATCACCCGCTGGATCAGCGGCTCACGCCCGATCAGCAGGCTGCGCAGCAGACGGACCTGGCCGGGGATCAGATCCGGCGTGCGCAGACTCGGCGTGTAGAAGCCGAAGATCGCGCTCCAGCCCTGGGGGTCCGCCCGCAGCACGAAGCCATTCTCGTCGGTGACCAGGACCCGCAGCCTGGTCGCCTCGCTGCCCACGTCGGCCGGGACAAGCGACGCCAGCCTCGTGGCGGCGTCCATGTCCTGTGCGTTGAGACGGGTCCCGATCGACAGCCCCGCGGCTGCCGCGCGCCGGTCGTCGATGATCGGAAGGTCGGCGGCCCCTGCAGGTTCGTCGCCATCGATCCGCCCGAACAATTCCCCCCCGCTGTCCGCCAGGTAGTTCCGACTGCCCACCCGCCAGATTACGACCGGCACCCGTTCCCGCAGGGTCACCACCAGCGTGCCCGGCAACATCACCGCGATCGTGGCCTCCTGGACCGTCGGGAGCGCTTCGAGCTCCGCCTTCAGTGGGCCCGTCGACAGCCGAAAGAGGTTCTCCCCGCGCGCACCCGCGACCGCTTCCTCGGCCACCGCGAGATCGGTGTAGACGGCGCCGTCGATCTTCATGCGCGCATAGTCGAACGCGGACGACGCACCGACGCCGTAGATCGCCCCGGCTGACGCCAGGATAGCCAGCGCGGCCCCGGCGCGGGCGATCGACAGGCCGGACGAGGCACGCCGGATCGGCCTGGTCCGCCGGGTTGGAGCGGGCGGCCGGATCCGTCGCGGACCTGGACCACCGGTCACGCCGCGACCAGCCAAGCCGTCAAGGTTGCTGGAACGCCGATCATCGCGGCAGGTGTTCCGGCGCCAGACGCCGGCCGGCACGCGCGTCGTGACGCTCCAGAGCGAGCCCGACAATTCGGCTGCAGACGTCGGCGAACGTGCGCCCGCCTTGCGCGGCGAGGGCGGGGAACAGGCTGATCGGCGTGAAGCCCGGGATCGTATTGATCTCCGACAAGTAGAGCGACGTTCCCGCGAGCAGGAAGTCGACGCGGGCGAAGCCCTCCGCGCCAACCGCTCGATAGGCGTCGCGGGCGATCTTGAGGACCGTGGCGCGCTGGCGGTCTGTCATGTCCGCCTTGAGCATGGTCCGGGATACGCCGACACTGTACTTGGCGGCATAGTCGTAAAACTCGTGACCCGACACGATCTCGCCCGGGCCATACAACTCCAACCGTGCAGGATCATTGCCGATGACCGAGACCTCCAGGTCCCGCGCGTCGGCCAAATAGGTCTCCGCGAGGACCAGCGAGTCGTGCCGAAACGCGGCCTCCAGCGCGCCGTCGATCTCGGACGAGTCGTGGACCAGGGTCATCCCGACTGAACTGCCCAGGCGCGCCGGCTTGACCATCAGGCGCGGATCGGCGGCACCCGACGCGAACGCGCCAAGCTCCAGGCGGACACCTGCCGGATCCTCGGCCCAGCGTTGGGCGCGGATCTCGCGCCAGTCGACGAGGGGCAGGCCGAGCCCACGACAGAGCCGCTTGAAGAGGGTCTTGTCCATGCCAATGGCCGACGCCGCGACACCGGACCCGGTGTAGGCGAGGCCCGCGGCCTCGAGCAGCGCTTGCACAGTCCCGTCTTCGCCAAACGGCCCATGCAGTGCGAGGGCCAGGACTGGGGCGGGCCGGGCGGCCGCGAGTCGGTCCAGCGCCGCACCGACCGGTAGCGGACCAGCGGCACCCATGGCCAGCGGGTTGTCATAGTCGGCCGGCGAGCGTTCCCCGCGGCGGTGGTCGGACGGGAGCCACCACCACCTGCCGCCGAGATCGATCAGGACCTGTGCGACCGGGTAGCCGATGGACTCGAGCGCGTCCGCGATGGCCGTCCCCGAAACGATCGACACATCATGCTCGGCCGACGGCCCACCGAATAGCACGACCACCGGCGGAGGCGGCGTCACGTGGTCGGCCATCCCGCCCAGTCCCCGACAAACTCGATCTCGAAATCGAGCGCGACGCCGTGGCGGGCCCGAACGTCCTCCTGGACCCACTCCGCGAGCCGCCGCACGTCCGCCGCCGTCCCTTTCTGATCGTTGACGATGAAGTTGGCGTGCTTCTCGGAGACGACGGCGCCACCGATCCGGAGCCCTTTGAGACCGGCCGAATCGATCAGTCGCCCTGCTGATTCGCCCGACGGGTTGCGAAAGACACTCCCCGCCGATGGCAGCCCGATCGGCTGGTGGGCCTGGCGCCAGCGCCGGATCTCGTCGAGCCGGGTCTTGATCGCCTCCGGGTCGGCCGCCGAAAGCCCGAACGTGACCTCCACGATGAGCTCGGCAGATGCGCCGGGAGCGCCGTGCTTGAACCGGCTGTCCCGGTAGGCCAGTGCGAGATCCGCGGTCGGGAGCACCGCCTCCGTCCCATCAGCCGCCAGGACTCGCGCCGACTCCAGGACCGCAGCGACGTCGTGGTCATGCGCCCCGGCATTGGCCCAGACGGCCCCGCCGACGGTCCCCGGGATGGCCAGCCCGAACTCGAGCCCGGTCAACCCGGCCCGCTGCGCCTCGGTCGCCGCGCGGGCCATCTGCACCCCGGATTCGGCGATGTAGCGCTGGTCGTCGACGCGTGAACCCTCGGCCCGGACCTGGATGACGAGGCCGCGAACCCCGGCATCGGCGATCACCACATTGCTGCCGCGACCCAGGATCAAGTGAGGCAGCCCGCGGGTTCGTGCAAACCGAACCAGGGCGCGCAACTCGAACGCGTTGTGCGCGGTGGCGAACAAGTCCGCCGGTCCACCAACCCGCATCGTCGTGAACCGCGCCAGCGGCTCATCACGCGAGGTCTTGACCCCGATCCGACGCTGAATCTCGGTTCCCGTGGCGATCGGATCGAACGCCAGGGTCACCGGTCCGAACCGCGAGCCAGGCGTTCCATGTGTTCGGGGTCCGGCGGCGGACGGCGGGCGGCCGCGGCCAGGACCAGTTCCGCGACGGCCGCGGCCGCACCCGGCCGGCCCAGCGAGCGGGCCGCGGCGGACATGCGCACATGCGCCGCCGGATCGTCAAGCAGCCGGGCCGCATCCAGCAGCGCGCTCTCGTTGAATGCCTCGTCATCGATGAGTCGGGCCGCGCCGGCCTCGACCAGGCTGGCCGCATTGGCGCGCTGGTGACCGGCGGCGTGGGGGTAAGGCACCACGACCATTGGCAGGCCAAGTGCCGTCACCTCGGCCAGGGTCGACGATCCCGCGCGGCCGACCACCAGGTCCGCGACTGCGAGCGCGCCCAGCATCTCCTCGCGCAGGAACGGGAATGGGCGGTAGCGCGGCCGGAGCGCCTCGGGCAGCGCCTCCCGGCCGACCAGGGCCGGAGGATAGCCGTCCTCTCCCGTCACGTGGATGACCGTGACCCGTTCGACCAGCCGAGGCAGGGCTTCGGCAACCGCGAGGTTGAACCGGCGGACCGCCTGTGAACCGCCAAAGATCAGCAGGACGCGTTCGCCCGGACCGATCTCGAGACGCCGCCGGGCGGCCTCCCGATCGAGCTCGGATAGATCCCGGATCGGAGTGCCCGTCACCCGGCACGGCCGACCGGCGGCGACCGGCGCCAGCGCCCGACACGTCGCCTCGAACGAGACCGCGATGCTGGTCGCGAGACGAGCAGTCGCCCTGACCGCCCGGCCCGGGATGACGTTCCCGTCCCACAACACGACCGGGATGCGCAGGGCTGCGGCCGCCAGCATGACCGGCACCGTGACGAACCCGCCGGTCGTGAAGATCGCTGCGGGACGCTCCTGGACAAGGATCGCCGCCGCCTGCGGGACAGACATTGCCAGACGGAGCGGATCCAGCACGGCATGGACGTCCGCGGCTGCGGTCCGCAGGGAGCGGGCCGCAAGGCGAGTCAGCGGAATACCGACGGCCGGCACGAGCCCTGCTTCGAGGCCTCGGTGGCCGCCCAGCCAGCGGAGCTGCGGCGGGTCAGGTCGAGCGCACAGGGATCGCGCGACGGCCAGTGCCGGGTAGATGTGTCCGCCCGTCCCGCCGCCCGCGATCAGCAGTCGCATCGTCATTCCATGTCCCATTCTCCACCGTCTCGCGTGATATCGACAGCAGGATCCCGATCGCGGCAAAACTGACGATGAGCGATGAGCCACCTGCGCTGATGAATGGCAACGTGATCCCGGTGATCGGCAGCAACGCCACCACCACGCCGATGTTGATGAACGCCTGCAGGCACAGCCAGGCCGTGATCCCCGCCGCGAGAAGTGCGCCAAAGGTATCCGGGGCGGCGAGGGCGACCCGGACGCCAGAGTACGCCAGGATGAGGAAGAGCCCGATGACCACGACCGAGCCGAGCAGCCCGAACTCCTGGCCGATCTCGGCGAAGATGAAGTCGTTGAAGGCATTCGGGACGAAGACACGACTTGCCCCGAGGCCGGTGCCGAACAGGCCGCCGACACCGAGCGCCAGCAACCCCTGGACCGTATGGAAGCCCTCGCCCAGCGGGTCCAGCCAGGGGTCCAGCCAGATCCGGATCCGGTCCAGCTGATAGCCGCGCAGCCCAACCGAGATGATCGCGAGCAGCGCGGCGCCGGCCATCGATGCGAGGTGGGCCAGGTTCGCACCGGCGACGAAGAACATGGTGAACGCGGTCAGGGTCAGGACGCCGGTTGTGCCAAGGTCCGGCTCCCGGAAGACGAGCAGCAGGATCGGGACGACGATGAGCAGGAACGGCACGGTCCCCGACCAGAAACCGCGGATCCGGTTGCCGCGCCCGGCGAACCAGTGGGCCAGGTAGACGACCATCGCGAGCTTGGCAATCTCGGCGGGATGGATCGCGGGGAGCGACCCGAAGCGCAGCCAGCGCGCCGAACCGCCCACGACGATGTTGAGCTCCGGCACGAACACCAGAAGCAGCAGGACGCCGGCCACCAGGTAGAACGGAAGCGAGGCCAGGCGCAGCCAGCGGTAGTCGATCCGCATCATGACCGCCATGGCGATGAGTCCGAGGATCGCCCACTGGATCTGCGGGCCGGCGGTGGAAAACGTATCGGCATCGCTCGACAGGTAGCCGCGCATTGCCGACGAGGAATAGACCATCAGAATGCCGATCGCGGTCAGCGCCATGACGACGACGAGGATCACGTAGTCCGCCGCGTGCCGCTCCCGACGGACGGCGCCCGGTCGACTGCGCACGGGCGTCCGGTTGATCATGGCTGGGCGCCCTGCATCGGGGGCTTCATCGGACGGACGGGACCCATACGCCGGGTACGAGGTGGGCGAATTCATGCCGGTTCCCTCCCACGCTCTGCCCCGCGTTCGTTGGCGCGCTCGGCGCCGATCGATGCGACGATCGCCTTGAAGGCTCGTCCTCGCTCGGCATAGTCGGCGAACATGTCAAAACTGGCGGCAGCCGGGCTCAGAAGCACCGTCGCGGTCTCGATACTGGCGGACCTCGCGGCGTCACCGGCCAGGACCTCGCGGGCGATCGCGTCTGCTCGACGGACCGCCTGGTCGAGGTCAGCCGCCCGTTCGGTCCAGCCCTGCCCCGCGGCACGAAAGGCCGCCGCCAGGTCAGGCCCGCTTTCGCCAATGAGGACGGCAGCGATCGCCCGCTCGGCCACAAGGGGGGCGAGTGCCTCGATATCGAGTCCCTTCGATCGGCCGCCGGCGATCAACACGATCGGCGCTTCGTACGCCCGCAGCGCGGCGGCCACGGCGTCCGGCTGGGTACCCTGGGAATCGTTGACGAACCGGACGCCATCGATCAGCGCGACCAATTCGAGGCGGTGCTCCACTCCTCTGAACCTTGCCGCTGCGGTCCGAATGGCGTCAGGCGCCACCCCGAACAGCAGCGCCACAGCGATCGCGGCAAGCGCGTTGGACACGTTGTGGGCACCGGGGATGGCCAGCTCGGTCACGGGCATGACTCGCCCGGCCGGCCCGGTTTCCACGGACCCGCCACCGGCCACCGATAGGCGCTCGATGCCCGCCGCCACGATCCAGCCGTGCGCCACGCCAAGTCGCCCGCCGGTCGCTTCGCCGTTCCATCCACCAACGAGCCCGTAGCGCAGCACCTGCGCCGGGCAGCCGTCGTCATACGTGATCACCTCGGGATCGTCCGCGTTGAGGATGAGCGCTCCGGCCGGATCGACCAGCTCGGCGAGACGACGTTTGACCGCGCGATAGGCCGCCACGCTGCCGTGACGATCAAGGTGATCGGCCGTCACGTTCGTGTAGACCGCCACCGTCGTGCCGCGCGAGAGCGTGGGCAGTTGCAATTCGGACAATTCGTCGACGACCCGGTGCGACGGGGTCAGGTCGGCCAGTCGCTCAATCAGCGGACTGCCGATATTGCCGCCGAGGATGACGGGATGAGCGGGGTCGGAGGCGAGGAGTGCGGCGATGAGGGACGCCGTGGTCGTCTTGCCCTTGGTCCCGGTCACGCCGATGGTGGGTGCCGGGCAGAGCCGCAGGAACAGGTCCGCTTCCGAGACCAGCGCGGGCACCAGCGGGTCGCCGGCGGCCCGGGCGTCAACCAGGTCCCGCAGCGCCGCCCGCAGGCGCGGCTCGGTCGTTGGGTAGTCTGGTGTGATCGAGGGTGACGTCGCCACGAGCGCGGCGCCCGCCCACGTTGTGGCGGGATCCACGTGGGGTCCCAGGGCCAGGGTCATGGCCCGGTCCCCGAGGGCTTCGATCGCCTCGGCGAGTTCGCTCGCGGGCCGCCCGTCATAGATCGTCACCTGGGCACCCGCGTCGCCCAGGAAGCGGGCCAGTGCCACGCCACTGCGCGCCAGGCCCAGGACGGTCACCGGGCGGTCGCGGAGCGCGCCAGCACGAATGGCGGGCATGTCCAGCACGTTGAGGTCGATCGGAGAGATCCGGCTGGGCACTGTCGTCACTGCAACCGATCCAGGGACGCCAGGAAGAGCGTAACGCCCAGGAGTGCAGCCAGGACGCCCACGATCCAGAACCGGATGGTGATCTTCTCCTCATCCCAGCCGGCCAGCTCGAAGTGATGGTGAATGGGGCTCATCAGGAAGATCCGTTTCCCGCCGCGCAACCGGTACGACAGGACCTGGAGGATCACGGAGCCCGTCTCAATCACGAAGATGATCCCGATCAACGGCAGGACGAGGATCTGGCCAGTGATCAGTGCAGTCACCGCGAGAGTTGCCCCGAGCGATAACGCCCCGGCATCGCCGATGAAGATCTGCGCGGGATGGACGTTGAACCACAGGAATCCCAGCAGCGCGCCGATGATCAGTGCGCACAGCAGGGCCAGGTTTGGCTGGGCCGGATCGTTGAGCAGCGCGATCAACAGGAAGGCGACGAATGCGATCGCGACCGTTCCGCCCGACAGCCCGTCAAGTCCATCGGTCAGGTTGACGCCGTTCGCAGACGCTACGATCGCGAAGGCGGCGAACGCAACGTAGACCCGGGGGTCGACCGCCACCGCACCCACGAACGGGACGGCGATGGCCGTGATGTCGTAGGTCTGCTGGATCTGCCACGCCGCGATGATCGACACGACGGTCAGCCAGAGGAGCTTCCAGCGCGCCGTGATCCCCGCACCGGTTCGCACATTCAGGTAGTCGTCGAACGCGCCCAGGAGTCCGACCCCGACGAGTGCTGCGAGTGGCGCAAACGTGGCGGCGTCCACCTCCTGCAGAAACAGGTAGATCCCGACCACGACGCCGACGATCAGCAGCCCGCCCATGGTGGGCGTTCCCTCCTTGACCTGATGACTCTCGGGACCCTCCACCCGGATCCGCTTTCCGAAGCCAAACGCGCGGAGCAGGCGGATGTAGGGCGTCATCAGGATCACCACGATGGCGAACGCCAGCAGCAGACCCTGGATCAGCTCGACCGTCATCGGCGCTCACCGGGATCGAGCTCGTCACGCAATCGCGTCACGAGTCGATCCAGACCGATGCCGCGCGACGCCTTGACGAGGACCACGTCACCGGGGCGAAGCCGCGTCGGCAGGGTCGCCAGGACGGCGTCGAGGTCCGGCGCGGTATCAAGCTGCGCCGGATCCAGTCCGGCGTCGAGCGCGCCTTCGGCGATGGCGGCGGCGTTGCGACCCACCACGACCAGCCAGTCCAGCGTCCGCGCCGCCGCCTCGCCGACCGCCCGATGGCCTTCCTCGCTCCCGTCGCCGAGTTCGAGCATCTCGCCGAGGATCGCCCCGCGGCGACCGGGAAGCCCGGCGAGCAGGTCGAGTGCGGCGACCATGGACCTGGGCGACGCGTTGTAGGAATCATCGACCAGCGTCACGCCGCCAGCCCTGACAACGGCGGCCCGGTGCGGGGCAGACCACCCGTTCGCCAGCCCGGCCGCGATCTCGCCGAGGGTCAGACCGGCGGCATGTCCGACAGCGGCGGCCGCCAGCGCGTTATGAACCGATAGCCGACCCAGCGTCGGGATCGCGACCGGCAGCCGCGCCCCGAGGACGCGCAGGACGAAGCGCATCCCCTCAAAGCCGGCGCTGGCGATGTCGCTGGCGGTGATGTCGGCCGCAGCGTCAAAGCCGTAGCTCAGTGTCCGGGCCACCGTGCGGCGACCCATGCGTCGAACGATCGGGTCGTCGGCGTTGAGCACCGCGGTCCCGTCGCGCGGGAGCGCCTCGAGCAGCTCGCCCTTCGCCGCCTCGATCGCCTCCATCGAGCCGATCCGGGCCAGGTGAACGGGCTGGACGGCGGTCACCACGCCGATCCGCGGCTGCGCGATCCGCGCCAGCTCCGCGATCTCTCCGCCGACGTACATGCCCATTTCCAGGACCGCCGCCTGATGCTCTAGCCCGATCTCCAGGACCGTGAGGGGCAGGCCGACTTCATTATTCTGGTTGCCCGGGCTGCGCAGCGTCATGAACCGCTGGGCGAGGACCGCGGCAACAGCCTCCTTGGTGCTGGTCTTCGCGATACTGCCGGTGACGCCCACGACCAGCAGGTCAAAGCGCTGCCGCCAGCCAGCCGCCAGCGCTCCCAGCGCGGCCAGGCCGTCAGCGACCCGCACCACGGTCACATCGCCGAGCGCCGCTGGATCCGGTACGGGTCGCGTCACGACGAGTGCCGCCGCGCCATGGGCCAGGGCCTGGGCGATGAAGGCGTGGCCGTCGACCCGTTCTCCGGGAAGCGCCACGAACACCTGATCCGGCCGGATCAGCCGCGAATCCACGGCGGCCCCGCGGATGGGCCGTGGGGACCGCGCCAGGAGCCGGCCGCCGGTCAGCTGCGCGAGGTCATCAGCACTGAGGCTGGGAATCAGGGTCGCGCCACCGCCGTTATGCTCGGTCACCGGCACGACCAGCGCATCCGTCGAACTCAACGCTCGACAGAGGGAAACCGGGTCGGCCGGTCGGTCAGGAGATCGGGCGTCGTGATCGCCCCGGTGGCGATCCGTCGGAATAGCTCGAACGACATGACGGGCATCTCCAGGTGCCCAACACGGGCGACCGTCGGCGTTCCCTCCTCGATCTGGACGGCCACGATCAGGTCGGGGATCCCGGTCTCACGACCGATGTACCCGACGAACGAGTAGTTGAACAAGTTGTGCTTCCAGTCGCCCCGACCGTCGTTGGCCTTCGGATCCCAGATCTGCGCCGTGCCGGTCTTCCCGCCCACGTCATAGCCCGGCACGAACGTACGATCGCGGTAGAGCGCCACCTCGGACAGGACGTGTTGCATCATGGTGATCAGGGTTCGCGACAGGGCGAGGTCGATGACCCTGGTGGCCGGGTCCACCACCACATCCTGGTCGCCGATGCCCTGGACGACATGCGGATGAACGAGCATCCCGCCGTTGGCCAGTGCCGCAAACGCTGTGGCCAACTGGATCGGGGTGACCGCCACACCCTGCCCAAACGACCCGTTGGCGAGATCAATCTCACGCCACGGCCTCACCGCGGGATCGCGCACAATGCCGCCGACTTCTCCGGCCACGTCGATCCCGGTGGGCTGCCCGTAGCCCAGCCGGAGCCACATGGCGTGGAGGGCGGCCGAGGACTGGTGAAGCGTGTCGCCCAGGCCAAGCGCCACCTTGGCGGCGACCACGTTCCGCGAATAGGCGATGCCGTCCTCGAAGGTCATCCACCCCCGCTTCTTGCGGTCGGCGTCGTCGACTCGGCTGCGCCCGCCGTCGAGCTTGAGCGTCCCGGTGTCATTGATCTTGGTGGACGGCGTGACGGTCCCAAGTTCGAGGGCCGCAGCGGCAGTCATCATCTTGAACACGGAGCCCGGCTCATAGACGCTGGACACCACCGGGTCAATGAACCTCGAAGGATCAATCGAGGCGATGGTCCGGTATTCGTTGGCGTCGTAGGAAGGATAGGTGGCCTCGGCATAGATCTCGCCGGTGTATGGATCGAGCACGACCGCCGACACCCGCTTCGCCTTGTCGGCGATCCAGGCCGCCATGAGTTCCTGCTCCACGCGAAGCTGCAGGCCCTGATCGATCGTCAATCGCAAGTCCTTGCCCGGGGTGCCGGCAGATTCCACGATGGCCCGCTCGAGCACGGGGCGACCACTCGCGTCGCGATCAGCCACCACGATCCGGGGCGACCCGGCAAGCGTCTCCTGCCAGGCCTGCTCCACGCCGTACTGCCCGAAGCCGTCCCGATTGACAAACCCGAGCAGCTGCGCCGCCAGGCTAGTGTTCCGCCCACCGCCAGCCTGCGGGTAAACTCGCTCGGGCTCCGGCTCCAGGGTAAGGGAGAACAGCCGGCCATTCGCCAGCGCGGCGCGGATCCGATCGGCCATCGTGCGGTCCAGGCCGTGGCGAATGACCAGGTACCGCTCGGACGATGCCAGTTTCTCGCGCAGCGTCGCCATCTGGATTTCGTCAAGGTCGAACAGCCGCGCTAGCTCGGCCGCGGTGGCTCGCCGCTGGTCAGCCGAAAGCTGCACCGGGGCCGCCACCAGCCGCTCCCGTTGGACCGTGCTGGCGAGGACGACCGTCCCGCTCCGATCGTAGATGTCGCCACGCTGGCTCGGCGTCTCGATGCGAATCGTCGTCTGGCCTGCTGCGGCCGCCACCAGTCGGTCGTGATCGAGGACCTGCCAGTACGCCGACCGAGCCGCGAGCGCGAACGCGCCCGCGACGAAGAACACCAACAGAAGCAGGAGGCGCGGACGCGAATCACTCCGTCCCAACATGGAGGGCGGGCGCCCTAGCGGGCCGGCAGGACGATCGGTTCAGCGAGCTGGCCCAACCCTTCGCCGATGGAGATCTTGCGGATCGCGGGCTCCCGTCCCAGCCGGTCAAGGTCGGAGCGCACATCGTCGGCACGGGCGTCCAGCCGCTGGCGTTCCAGCGACAGGCGGCCGATGTCAATGCTCGTCGCAGAGACCCGCATCTGTTGCGCGAGCGAGAAGAACCCGAGGACAAAGGCGACGATGATCGAGCCCAGGAGAAGACTCAGGTGACTCGACCGCTGGCCGGACCGAAGCGCGCTGCGAACGCGGCGCCGACTGAGCGGCAGGTCGGGGGCCGGCGCAGCGCTTCGCGGCAGCCCGAGACCCCGAGGTCGCGCGCCCTCATAGACGGCCACCCTCAGTCCCCCAGCGCAAACCGGATGCGCGGGGCGCGCGGATCCATGAACGAGAACGGATCGGCCGGCGCGGACGGTCGATGGTCGGTACCGTCGAAGTCGAAGGCCTCGCCCTGCTGCGGACGGTCGTGCCGTTCCCGCACCTCGTGCTGGCGACGTCCGTAGTTTTTGCGGCGACTGGCCTGGTGATGCTTGCTCATTTGGGGGCTCCTCCTCTTGTGGGACGACGGGTACCTAGGCGGCGAGCCGCTCGGCCGCCCGCAGGCGGGCACTCCGGGCGCGCGGATTCGCGGCGATTTCGACGGCGGTCGGGGTCAGCGATGGACGCGTGATCAGGCGCAGACGAGGATTGCGGCCGCACACGCAGATCGGCACTTCAGGTGGGCATACACAACCACGCCGCTCTGCGGCGATGAACCGCTTGACGATGCGGTCTTCGAGCGAGTGGTAGCTCAACACCACCAGACGGCCTCCCGGTCGAAGCAGGCCAAGAGCCGCCCCGAGGCCCGCCTCGAGCGCCTCGAGCTCCTCGTTGACCGCGATCCGCAGCGCTTGGAAGACTCGGGTCGCGGGGTGCGTGCGCCGCGGTTGGCGTGGGTTCGGAGGCAGGACTCGCCCGATGATCGCGGCCAGTTCGTCCGCGGTTCGGATCGGCGCGCTGCGACGGACATCGACGATCGCCCGGGCAACCCGTGCCGCCTTCGGCTCCTCGCCGTAGCGTCGGAACAACGCCGTCAGTTCGGCCACGTCAAGCGTGGCGAGCAGCTCGGACGCCGGCACCCCGCGGCCGGGGTCGAAGCGCATGTCCAGCGGCCCGCCGGCGCGGAAGCCGAACCCACGATCGCGGTCGGCGAGCTGGTAACTTGAAAGCCCAAGATCGAACAGGCACCCATCGACCGCGCCGAAGCCGGCGGCCGGGGCCACCACAGCCAGTTCGCGGAAGTTCGATTGCCGGATCAGGAGGCGATCCCCGAAGCGTGGCCGCAGCCGCGCATCGACCCGCGCCGCCGCGATCGCGTCGGCATCGAGCCCCAGCAGACGCCCATCTGGACTGGTCGCTTCCAGAATCCGCTCGGTGTGCCCACCGCCGCCCAGGGTGGCGTCGATGTGAAGGCCGCCGGGCATGGGGGCGAGCATCTGCATGACCTCCTCCACCAGCACCGGCAGGTGCCCTTCGTCCATCTCTCCTCCATCCCGATTGAACGGATCCCGAGCGGATCCTGGAAGCGCATTTGGTTCGAGCTAGATTCCGAGCCCCTCAAAGGCGCGGGCCAGCTCGTCTGGATCCTCGAGTGCTAGGCGGTACTCGTCCCATCGCTCCGCCGCCCAGATTTCCGCGTGGTCGCGCGATCCGACGATCACCGCTTCCGCCCCAAGGCCGATCGAGCCGCGCAGGTAGGCCGGCAGCAGGATTCGGCCCTGTCGATCCAGCTCGACTTCATTGGCGCGACCGAAGATTGAGCGCTGAAACAGCCGGGCGGTGGGGTTGGTCAGGGCAAGGTTGCCGATCTTTTCAGATAGCTCGTCCCAGCCCGCCTTGGTGTGGATGGCCAGGCAGTTGTCAAGCCAGGCCGAAACCATCGAGCCGGGATCGAGGCGCGCTCGGAACTTCACCGGGACGGCCATCCGTCCCTTGTCGTCCACCGAGTGCCGGTACTCGCCGGTGAACACAGTCGGGTCTACCCTGCCATTCGGTCGTCGCCGGGTCGAGCGGGGTTCTTCCCCACTTTGCGCCACTTGGCGCCACTTCGCTGCATTCTAGCGCCCAGAACCGGCGCGTCAAGGCCGATTTCGCATCCGGCGTGGGGATCAGGCTTCGTGGCGCCGGCCTGGGCCGGGCGAGTCGGCTGGGCCGACGGCGGGTCGGTCGAGCGCCGGGGACGGCCGGGTACGACCTACAACGTGGGAGGCGGCAACCGCACTTCCTGGTCCGGAATCAGCTGGGTTGTCTCCGTCCAGGGGTTGAGCTCGATCACGACATCAAGGGGGATGCCGAAGTATCGGGCGATGCTCACGAGGTTGTCGCCGCTGCGAACCGTGTAAATCCAGCAATCAGGCCCATCCGGGCACGGCTTGAGCAGCAGGTAGCGGTCGGAACTGGATTGCGGCGTTGGCGCGGGCGACGGTGTTGGCGCGGGCGTGGGGGTCTGAGTCGCCGCGGGCTGGCTCGAAACCTCGGTCGGTTGGGGCGTGGACGCCGGGGTCGGATTCGTCACCACGGGTGACGCGCTCGCGGCAGCGACGGAACCTGGCGATGCCCCAGGCGCGAGCGGCGACGCGGATCCGGCTCCCGGATCGCTGGCGGCAACGGCTCGAAGATCCAGACCGTCGTTGGCCACGAAAAAGCCAACCGATAGCACGAACGACGCGGCCAGGATCAGGAGCGAACCGACGATCGCGGGCGTCACACGCGGCCCCTGCCCTGGGACATCGAGGCCCACCTCAGCACTGACCCGCGCGCGGATGAACCGTTGACAGCCAACATGGTTGCTCGCCAGGCAGGCGAACTCCTGCTGGCGACGCGATTGCGGAGCCGGATCGCCGAGGGCCGAGCAGCGATTGTCGGCATCTGGCCAGTGAACCGGATCGCCAAGGGCGCCGTGCCCGGTCGAGGAACGAAGGTACGGGCAAATGCGTGGCTCAGCATCGACGCTCGCGCCCGGCGGCTGTACGAGGGCTGGCGACGGCAGCGGATCAGCTGGATCGTCCCGCACGTCCCCTCCTGCTTGCCTTCACTCGATCGGCGCGGAGTCTAGTACCTTTCGCGCGTTGCCGCGGGTCGCCGTTCGATGCTAGGCTCACCGGTGCATGGCGCTCCCACTTCCAGAGATCCCGGCCCAACCCGACCCCTTCCATCTCGCCCCGCATCGCATCAGGCGATGCACGTTTCGACGGCTGATCAACGTCGAGTACCGCCGTGAGCGGGTCTACGACGTGGAGTGCCTGTTTCCCGATCGCAAGGTGCCGATCCCGCTCGGTGACCTCGATTCGGCGACGCCGATCTGCAATTCTTGCTCGGCCCCGCATATCTTCCGCCCGGACGAAGACTGACCGTCAAGTAGCGATCCAGACCGCGATCGTGTCAGCGAGGCGATCTGTAAGCCGAGTTCTGTCCCGTCGACCTCACGGCCAACGGGGATGGCCATCCATCTGGGGCCGTCGGTTACCCGACGGCTCATGCGGCCGACCCGAGGGCTGGGCAGCGCACCTCTCCCCCGTTGACGGTTGCCCATCAGCGGGTTGCGCCCTCCTATTTGGCCTTGCTCCGGGTGGAGTTTGCCCGTTTCACTCCGACCGCCGGCTCGCACCGGCACTCGGCATCGTCACTGTGGCACTGGTCCTCGCCTTGCGGCGGGCGGGCGTTACCCGCCACCCTGCGCTGAGGAGCTCGGACTTTCCTCACACCGCCGGCAGGTTTCCCGGCCACGGCGCGCGACCATCCGATCGCCTCGCTGACTCTTCGATCTTACGCCCCGGCGGCCGAACCATCGGCGCGACACGGGCAGCCAAGGCGCAGCCCACCCATCCACCTCGCCCGATACTGCGAGTACCGGATCTGGGATGAACGCTTCGCGGACTGGCCCGAAATCGACAAGGAACTGTCGAATCTGCCGGCGGACGATCATGCTTCATGCGGAAAGCGGTACTGCCTGTACCGGGGCCGTCAACGCGAGCGACCATCGACCGCCAGTGACCGGACCCGGCGAGTCGGTCAGCCGCCGGGTCGACGAACGATTGCGACCGGACCGCCGGCCCCGACACGGTCGATCGCCTCGTTGGCCAGGGCGTCGGCGACCGAGTTCTGGGCTCGCGGGACATGCGTGGCGCTCCAGCGCTCGAAACCGGCAAGGGTCTGCCGACAGGCGGCCCACAGCGGGATCAGCTTGGCGTCCTTGACCCGCCAGCGACCGGACAGCTGCTCGACGATCAGCTTGGAATCCAGCAACAGGTGGACCTGCCGCGCCCCAAGTTCACGGGCGAGGTCGAGGGCGCGGACCGTGCCTGTGTACTCAGCGACATTGTTGGTCTGCACGCCCAGGAATTCGGAGATCGAGGCGTCCGGAGCTGCTCGATGGTCGCGGGCGTCGGGACGCGAGAGGTCGTAGAGGGCAGCCCCGAGCGACGCCGGGCCCGGATTGCCGCGCGCCGCTCCGTCGGTCCTGATGACGAAACCTTCGGTCACGCCAGCCGCCCAGCGGTCA
>JANPDO010000054.1:0-6939 GCA_031431535.1 Chloroflexota bacterium | reverse complement strand
CGCGCGAATCGCGGCCTCGATGACGAGCGTGGCGGTCATCCTGTTCGCGCTCGAGCGGTATGGGTCGCCGGCCCTGGCTGGCTTGGTCGGTTTCGCGGCGACGGCGCCCGCCATCGTCGCGGGTCCAATCGCGGGCGCGCTGCTTGATCGCCATGGCCGCCGCCGTCCGGTCATCCTCGACTACCTGCTGAGTGCCTTGGCCCTGGGGGCGATCGCAGTCCTCGCCGTCGTCAGCCTCCTGCCGGCATGGCTGCTCGTTGGCATCGTCGCCGTCGCGGCCTTGGCCCGCCCCCTGAGCCTCAGCGGCTTGCGCAGCCTGCTGCCGATCCTCGTGCCGGAGCATCTGTGGGAGCGCGTGAATGCGTTGGACTCGAACGGCTTTGTCGTGGCAAGCCTGGTTGGTCCGGCAGCCGCTGGAGTGTTGGTCCAGGTCCTGGGGGCGCCTGGTGCAATCGTCGTCATCGCCGCATTGTTGTTGTTGGCGGCACTGATCGTCTCGCGAATCCGCGAGCCTGCCAGCGGCGCGACATCCAGCGATGGCCTGCTGCGCGATGCCTGGCTAGGCCTGCGCTATACCTGGCGCAACGCGACACTTCGTGGGCTCGCCCTATCACTGGTTGCGTTCTACGGCGCGGCCGGGGTTCTCGCGATCGTGATGCCCGTAATCGTGCTCGATCGACTCGGTGCAGGTCCGGCGGCGGTCGGAGCCATGTGGGCGGTCATGGCGATCGCCGGGGGCATCGCTGCCTTCCTGTTCGGACGTCGGCCGAGCCGCGGGCGCGAGCGGAGGTGGTTGTCCTGGTCGATGTTGGTCACGGCACTCGGGATCGCCTTGCTGCTTCCGGATCGCGGCGTCGCGTTGGTGGTCGGCGCGATGGCAGTCGTCGGCTTCACTTACGGCCCGATCGATATTGCCCTATTCACGCTCCGCCAACGGAGCACGGATCCGGCGTGGATGGGTCGGGCGTTCGCTGTTTCGGTGGCCCTAAATGGAGCGGGATTCCCAATTGGCTCGATTCTTGGCGGGGCGCTGATCGCGCAGTCCCTCGAGGGCGCGGTGTTGTTGGCGAGCACTGCCTGCATCTGCGCCGCAGCCGTTGCCTGGCGCCTGATCCCGGTGGCGGTTGATGGCGCGGATCGTCCCCGTCAAGGGGCAATCTGATCAGAGCTCCGTGATTCTTGTCGTCGGTCCAACCTTGTCGTCGTCGACGGCGTGAAGCCCGATCCCGCGACGGCTCGCTGATCGTTCGCAGCTTCCCCCCGCCGGCGAGCAGTTCATCGATCGAGAAGCACTGATGCAAATCGGGAACCCCTACGGCCAGGAGTATGTCGGTCCACCGCTGCCGGACGAGATCCAGGTGGGTTGTCTCCTTCGATGGCTATCTGGCCACGTAGCAGGCACCACCTAACTCGATAGGGGGTCGGACCTGCGTCACCTCACGTTCTAGTCATGGTATCCAGAGGCGTCTTGCCAGCCTAGGGCTTGAGCGTCACACCCAGGAGCTGGTAGCCGAGGAGCACGGCGACGATCGCAACCAGGGCCGTGTAGACACGATCCTCGAAATGGTCGACGAGTCCTGGCCTCCGCTCGAACAACACCTTCGGACCGTAGTAGAAGACCGAAACCAGAAATAGGCCTCCCGCGAGGACGAGCCCCGCGTGCGGCGCCCACTCCCATTCGACCAGCAGGAGCACTGCGACGACGACCTCGAGAGCGACAACCGTCATGCTCAGAAGCCAGGCTCGGATCGAGTCGTACTTCATAACGCCCGTGCGGGCCACCGCTCGCCACAGCTCATAGACGGCGGAGAGCACGGCCGCGCCGAGGAGCAGCCAGCCCCCCTGACTAGCTAGCGTGACATCCATGGCAATCCTCCTGCTCGTCCGGGCACTGAAAGGTCGCACCGCTCTCAGCCTCACATGACCAGACTCCATCCCGGGCGCGGGCCAAATCAGCTACCGGCCCGAGCCTCGGTTGCCAGGGTGACCAGCCGGTCGACCTCGCGATTGCCCGCGGTGTGCGGCTCCGGCTCGACCCACCGCCGGTCGATCCACCGGCCGATCGGCCCCAGGGGGGTCGTCGACTCCATCAGGAGATCCAGGCTTGTGCCACCGTCATCCAGCGGTGTGAGCGTGGCGACGATCCGGTAGTCGGCACCGAGGGGACCGGTGGCGTAGGTCTCGTACAGACGTCCCGGCTGGGACCGGATCACCCGGGTCGCGAACCGCCACGGTCCACGGATAACGAGCGTGAACCGGGTCCCGGCGACATCAAGCGGCCCGGTGGGATCGACCACCCTCGAGGCCTCCATCCAGTCCGCAACGAGGTCCGGATCGGCGAAGACGCGGAAAACATCGGCTGGCGATGCCGCGATCCGGCGTGTGTAGCGGTGCGTTCCCATGCGATCGGCGGCTCTTGGTGTCAGCGTCAGGCCGGCGAGCTGAGCGGCCAGGAGCACTGCGGCCGCGCCGACCGCGCCGAGGAACCAGATCGCCTCGACGTCATCGACAAGCCCGGGCTTGCGGGCCGGGTAGGTCTTCGGCATGTACTGGAAGACGCTGTACGCCAGGATGAAGATGGCGAAGGCGAGCCCGGCGACCGACGCGAACTCCCAGTCGACCAGGAGCGCCACCACGAAGAGGACTGCGATCGCGTAGAACGGCACCTGTTCGCGAACGAAACGCCGAGTGGTGTCGTACTCGGACACACCGCCTCGCGCCATCACCCGCCACAGTTCGTAGACCAGGGACCCGAGCATGCCGACGCCGAGCGTCACGCCTGCGAGCGCTGTTAGTGCCACCCTCTCCCTCCTGCTTCCAAGCCGTGTCGAATGCCCGTCCCTTCGTCTGCCTCGAAGGAGCGCTGGGCTGCGTCGCTCCACCCGCGCTGATCTTATTTGGCTGATGAGCAATAGTCAATTGTTTCCGATCAGATGCCAAGGACGTACCGATGCGCCAGGTCGCCCGGCGCGCCGATGTCGCCCGCGGGACACGGCCCAACCACGTCGATCGAGATCGGGAGGGGACAGCATCCCTCTATGCCGGGAGCCGCTCGGGAACGGATCGCGGCTCCGAGGCGATCCGGCGAAGGCCGAGGCTTGCGCCGACGAACCAGGCAGCCAGCGCCAGGGCAGACGGCAGTGTGGCCTGGTCAGGGATCCCGACCCAGATCGCCGTGACATTGACGGCGAGGAGGACCGCCGTGATCGCCGACAGGCCGACCATCCAGCGCGGGAAGGTGCCGGTTTCCCGCATCGCCAGTCCGAACGCTGCCACCCACGTCGCCTCGAGGACGTAGGTCCCACTGTTGTAGAGGACATCCCAGAAGCGGAACAGCGGTACTACATCGCTGCCGCTGGAGACGGCTGCGACGATCGCGGCCTGGGCCGAGATCTCGACGAGGATGGCGGCCAGCTCGACGATCCCGGCAGCCAGCGCGATCGTACCCAGGAAACGTCCCATGCCCGTCTGCGCGGTCGCTTCGCGGAGTGCAACGAGGAAGACGATGGACGGGACCAGGACGAGGAACACTTCCACGCCAAGGAAGGCGATGCTCTCGTTGGCGTAGTACGCCTCGATCGCTGTCGCGTCGATGGTGCCGCTGACGCGGGGACCGGCGATCAGCATCAGCCCGATGTGGTAGCCCATGATCCCGATTACGGCGATGAACCCCGCCCAGGCTCCGATCCGGGGGACGTTCCGATCCATGGCGACCTCGCTCCTTCTTCTCATCGACGACCGTACCTTGACACGACTCGTATATTGACAAAATGATTCATAACACCAATGTCAAGAGCCCGAAGGGTCAGCCGCGACGGTCCTACGAGAGCACGCTCCGCGAGGAGCAAGCCGAGGCCACGCGCGAGCGGATTCTCCAGGCGCTGGTCCGGGCTATGGCCGGCGGGTTGGCGACGCTCTCGGTGCCGGCGGTGGCGCTCGAGGCCGGTGTCTCCGTCCCGACCATCTATCGGCACTTCGGATCCAAGGCGGGCCTGCTCGATGCGCTCGGTCCGTATGTGACGGCCAAGGCCGGCTTGGTCCCGGAGACCATGCCGGAGACGCTTGAAGATCTCGGCGATAGCACTCGAACCATTTTTCGGAACCTCGATGCGATGGACGCGACCCTGCGCGCCGCCATGGCCAGCCAGCTCGGCAGGGAAGTCCGCCAGGCAGCGATGCCGTGGCGTCGCGGCAACCACCGCGACCTCAACCGACGGATTGCGCCAGAGCTGCCCAACGAGGAGATCGAACGACTCACCGACCTGAGCATCGTGCTCACGTCGTCGGGCACCTTCCGCGTCTATCGCGACTACCTGAGCCTCGACGCCGACGAGGCGGCCGATCGCGCGACGTGGGCGTTACGGACGCTCGTTCGCGGAGCGAGGAGCGCATCGATGGATCGATAGCCAGCGAAGGGAGAACGTCATGATCAGCATCCCCGACCCGATCACCTCTGCGGCGACGGTGAGCAAGCCGCCCGCCACGGTTCTTGACCTCGCCGAGGCGACGGACGAAGCGATCGCCGGCCGCAAGGCCGCCGGTCTGGCGCGCCTGCTGGGCAAGGGACTGCCGGTGCCTGACGGCTTCGTCGTGACCGGCGCGGCGGACCTCTCGTCGCGTGACGTCATCGACTCGATTGAGGCAGGCCTCGCCGGTCTCGAGGGTGCGGTCGCCGTCCGGTCGTCCTCGACGGTCGAAGACCTCGGGGACGCGTCGTTCGCCGGGATGTACGTGACCATGCTCGGCGTGGACGGCATCGATCCTGTCGTGGCCGCCATCGGGCGGGTCCGCGCGAGCGGCCGAAGCGATCGGGTCGCCGCCTATCGCCATGACCTGGCCGCGACGCAACCACCGCCCGCGATGGCCGTCCTCGTCCAGCGCATGGTCACGGCCGACGCGGCCGGTGTCGCCTTCGGCGCCGATCCCATCACGGGCGACCGCACCGTGACGATCGTGAGCGCGGTCGCGGGCTTGGGAGATCGGCTCGTGTCGGGCGAGGCAGTGTCAGAAGAGTGGGTCGTCGGTCCGTCCGAAGCGAGGCTCCGACGCGACGCGGTCGGTGCGATCGACGCGGACGCCGCTCGGCGGGTCTCGGACCTAGTCCGGCAGATCGAGGCCATCGATGGCGTCCCGGTCGATATCGAGTGGGCGATCGCCGACCGGACGATCTTCCTGCTCCAGGCCCGTCCGATGACGGCCCTGCCCGACATCGTGTCGTGGGATCCCGGGCTGCCCGGCGGATGGCTGCGCGACATCCGGCTGGGGGAGTGGCTCGGCGCCCCCGTCACGCCCCTGTTCGAGTCGTGGGGCCTGACCCGGATCGAGCGCGCGATGGACCGCACGCTCGGTGGCCTGCTCGGGATCGACCCGCCTCAGCCTGGGCATGTCACCGTCAATGGCTGGTACTACTACGGCTTCAACGTCATCCCGACCTCGCCCGTCGCGATGCTCGGCCAGCTCGTGCGCCACATCATCCCGAGCTTCATCATCCGGCCGCGCAAGGCGGCGATGGCGATCCCGCCGCTGGCCCGGCTCGGCATCCGCCAGGCCGAGCGCGAGTGGCGAACCGAGATCCTGCCGGCCTATCGGGCACTGGTCGATCGATCGCGGGCGGAGGTCGAGACTGCCGACGTCAAGGACCTTGCCGCACTCATCGATCGGCTGGCCGATGCCGCCGGGCGGTATTTCGCGTCCGTGACGCAGGTTGCGGGCTACGCATCGAAGGCCGAGGTACCACTGGCCCGGTTCTACCGCGCCAACGTCCAGCCGCGGATCGGTGGCTCACACCTCGACGTGCTGGTGGGTCTGGGTCAGGGGCCACAGGAGATCACACCGCACGCGCTGCGCAGCCTCGACTGGAGCGAGCCGACGCTCGGCGAATGGGGATCGGCCTTCGACGAGAGCGCCGCGCAGCGCCGTCACGCACAGGCAGCGGACCGGCGTCGAGCCGCGGAGGCCGCAGCGCGGGACGCGCTCGCCGGCGATGTCCAGTGGCGCACCAGCTTCGACCAGCTGCTCGCGACCGCCCAGCACTACGCGCTGGTTCGCGAGGAGCAGATCCGCGACTTCAGCCTCGTCTGGCCGGTCATGCGGCGGGCCATCGCCAGGCTTGCCGACGACCTCGTTGAGCGCGGCGTGCTCAGCGATCCTGACCAGGTCCACTTCCTTGAGCGGGACGAGATGGACGCCGCTCGGGCGCCCGACGCCCGTCCGCTTGGCGCGACGTCCGATGAGCGGCGCACTGCCTGGCGACGCCAGTCACGCCTGGTGGCGCCGCTCACGCTCGGCCGACTCCATCCGATGATCTCTCGCGTGATCGATCAAGCGACCGAGGCGATCAGGGGCTCGCTCGGCGACATCGGCGACGCGATCGTCGGGATCCCCGCGAGCCCCGGGCGAGCGACCGGACCGGCCCGGATCATCCATCGCGTGGCCGAGTTCGATCGTGTCCAGCCGGGCGACATCCTCGTCTGTCCGGTGACGGCACCGGCATGGACCCCACTGTTCGGCACGGTCGCCGCCGTGGTCACCGACACGGGTGGGGTGGCAGCCCACGCTTCGATCGTCGCCCGCGAGTACGGGCTGCCTGCCGTCGTCGGGACCGGCGATGCAACGTCCCGTCTCCGCGACGGCGATCTCGTCGAGGTCGACGGATCGACAGGAGTCGTTCGGTCGGCCGGCGCCTGACCCGGACCGCAAGGGCCGAGGTCAGGCTGCGGCGATGCCTGGCACCAGGCGGGCGGCCGGCACGGTTCGGGCGCGGCCGACCGCTGCACCCGCGGACCAGCTCGTCCTTGCTCGCGAATTTCGAGTAGACGGCGCCGATCGTGTAACCGGCACGGTCGGCTCCACTTCCATGGAGCACCCGGCCACGTCGACCGTTCCTAGCTAGAACGGCTTCAACATCATCAGCCAGGTGATCAGCACGATGCCGCCGAT
>JANPDO010000053.1:0-3539 GCA_031431535.1 Chloroflexota bacterium | reverse complement strand
CCTCGCCCGACTGACGCGTCCCCGACAATCCTGGCTGGAGGCCATCCATGCATTTCGAAGGCTCCGTCCCGATCCGAGCCTCGCGTGAGCGCGTTTGGGCGTTCGTCATCGATCCGGACCAGGTCGGCCAGTGCGGCCCCGGCGTCGAAACGATCGAGGTGATCGATCCGACCCACTTCAAGGCAACGGCCAAGGTGGGGATCGGCTTCATCAGCGCGCGGTTCTTGGTCAGCATGGAGTTTGCGGAGCAGCAACCACCCGATCGCGCCCTGATCAAGGCCCACGGCCAGGCGCCGGGGAGTGCGGTTGATGCCACTGCGGAGATGCGTCTTTCGGACGGCCCGGACGGCTCGACGGTCATGGACTGGACCGCCGACGTCAACATTGCCGGCACGTTGGCCAGCGTCGGGGCGCGCCTGATCGAGGGGACCGCCAACAAGATGATCGGCCAGACCTTCGACTGCATGCGGACCAAGCTCGAGGCGTGACCGTCCCGGCCAGCGGCTTCCCGCCGGCACCTTGAGCGTGGAGAGGCTCAGTCGGGTCATCGGTCCGCTGTCGACCAACGTCCATCTCCTCGCAGATGCCCGAACCCGCGAAGCGATCGCGATCGACACCGCGATCCCGTCACTGGCCTGGATCGCCGAGGAACTCGCCGCGCGGGCCTGGACGCTCAAGCTGATCGTCTCGACCCACGGTCACTGGGATCACACCGGCGACAACGCCGCCGTGGCTGCCCACACGGGCGCCGATATCGCCGTCCATCCACTTGACCGCGATCGTCTCGAGCGACCGAAGCCGCTCTACGCGCCGTTTGAGATCCCGCCGTGTGTCCCCGCGGTTGAGCTGGCGGAGGGCGGTGTCGTCGTGTTCGGCGACATCCGGTTGCGCGTCATGCATACGCCGGGCCACACGGAGGGGTCGGTCTGTCTGCTCGCCGAGGATAATGGCCTGCTCTACAGCGGTGACACGCTCTTCGCCGGAGGCTGGGGCCGGGTGGACCTGCCCGGGGGTGACTCCGATGCGATGGTCGACTCGATTGCGCGTCTCGCCGGCCTTGACGATCGGATGGCTGTCTTTCCGGGGCACGGCAAGGCGACCACGATCCGCGGCGAGCGTCCGTGGATGGAGCTGGTCCGGGACGGTCGGCGCCTGTTCGCCTGAGCCTGAGGCTGCAGCGCGGCGCGGGGCGGGGCGGCACGGTGGCGGTCAGCCGGCCGTGAACTCCTTGCGATAGGACACACCGGTCCGAACCCGCCGGAACCCGATCGCCTCGTAGACCCGCAACGCGCCAGTCGTGTTCTCCGCATCGACACCCAGGGCCGCCTCAGTCAATCCAGCCGCCTGCAATCCGCGGAGCGCATCCGCGATGAGTGCCGACGCGAGGCCTTTCCGCCGCCACGGCCGGCGGACACTGATGTGTTCCAGCCAGGCGCGCCGGAGCCCGAGCGCCTCGTTTTCGGCGGGCCACACGAAGCTCATCACGGAGCCCGCGACCTCGTCCCCGTCCCAGGCCACAAGCCACAGGCTCGTGTCAAGCTCAGGGGTCGCGAACCACGACTCGTAGTCCGCCTCGGTCGGATCGCTCGCGTCCCAGTGATCGCGAAACGCATCGACGTCGGCGTCCCAGATCCGGCGATGATGGGCCGGATCGACCGGGCGGATCTCCAACCCGTGGGGGAGCGGCAGGCTCGGGATCGGATCCGCCAGGTCGCGGACCATCTGGAACCCGCAACGGACGATCCGGTAGCCCTCGCGCTCGTACAGCGCCACGGCCCCAGCCTGATTCTCATCGGGCCATGTAGAGAGGGCGCGCCCGCCGGTCCGGCCATCGACGAGCGCCACCTCGGCCGCCCGCCGCTCTGTCCAGCGGAGCAGCGCTCGGCCCAGGCCGCGACGGCGCCACCTCGGCCGGACCCAGCCCTCGACGTGATGGACGCCCATTCCGCTCCGGGTTTGCACGTTGGTCTCGGCCGCGGCGATCAGGGCACCGTCCAGCTCGGCCACCGCGATGTCGCGGAGCGGGTCGAATTCACCGCCGTGCTCATGCTCCGAGCGCAGGTTCTCGACCGTCGGGATGTAGTCCACACCGTCCGTCAGGTTCGCCTCGCGGATCAGCCCGACGATCGTCTCGTAGTCGCGGGCTGGATCGAAAGTCCGGACGCAGAGACCCGGAATGGTCGGCGCATCCGGCAGCTGGATCTCCACGTCACACAACCTGCGGGAACAGCTTGCGATACGACGTCGCCCCCGAGACTGGTCGGAAGCCGCACGACTCGTAGAGGGCCAGGGCTTCGTGCGGGTTGGTCAGGTCGACGCCGAGCGATGCCGTGGTGAGTCCGCGGTCGCGCAGGAGTACCAGGCTCCGCGCGATCAGGGCTCGTGCCAGACCGCGGCGCCGCCACGGTCGCCGGGTGAAGATGGAATCGAGCCAGCCGGTGCGATGGCCCTCCGGGTCCGTGTGAACCCCGGTGAGGACGGCGCCGGCAACCTCGCTCCCCTCAAAGGCGACGATCCACAGCTCGGGATCGACCCCGGGGTCTTCGACGAACTGGGCGAAACTCTCATCCGAGCCTTCCGTCCAGCCAAAGTGGTCGCGGAACGCCTCGACATCGGCGTCGAACACCTCGCGCATCGCTGTCAGCTCACGCGCGATCGGTCGAATGTCGAATCCCTCCGGCAGGGCGTCCTCAGGGATCGCGTCCAGATCCGCACGTTGCATCGAGGCGAACCTGCGGACCGGCACGTACCCGGCGGCCTCGAGGAGAATCCTACCGCCGCGGTCGCCATCGAAGATGAACGTGGTGAAGGCGCGGACGCGGTCCACGGTCTCGCCTGCCGCCGTGTGTTCGGCCGCGATCTCGGCGCGGCGACGCTCGGTCCAGGCCAGCAGCAGGGTCCCGATTCCGCGCCGACGCCAGACCGGGTCAACCACTCCGACGCCTTCGTACCAGCGTTCGCCATCGTTGGAATCGTTCCACTCGACCCGGGCGTAGCCAGCCACGGCGTCACCGACACGCGCGATCAGGAAGTCCCCCGCCGGATCGCATCGCTCGAGGTGTCGGTAGTGCGAGGTCATGCCATCGAGGCTATCGCGCTCGTGCTCGCCGTCGGCGGCGCGCGCGGCATCGGCCACCGCCCAGAGCGCCGGAAGGTCTGCCTCGATATCGACGCCGAGCTGGAGATCGACCCCATCCACCAGGGGCAGGCCAGCCAGGACGAGGGTCGGCGTCAGTCGTGTCGTCGTCAAATCGGTGCTCGTCATCGCCGGCCCTCCTGCTCGGACTTCGAGGATGTCGGCCTTGTCACGGACCGGCCGATCGCCTTCCACTTCCGGCGCGCCTCCGCGCGAGCAAGGGCGTTCACGCGTCGGTCATGATCGGCCACTTCCCGGACCAGCTTCCTCCAACTTGCATGGCGGTCGGGGGTGAGGCTCCCGTCAAGCAGGGCGGCGCCGATGGCGCAGCCCGGCTCACCGTTGTGGCTGCAGTTGCCAAACCGGCAGCGGCTGACGATCGCGTCGACGTCCCCGACTGTCT
>JANPDO010000052.1:0-5882 GCA_031431535.1 Chloroflexota bacterium | reverse complement strand
CAGGAACACCGCAGCGATCAGGGGCAGGAACACGACGTGTCCGACGTAGAACCGGAGCAGCGTGTTCTGGGCCACCTCCAGGCCGCCCAGCAGGATCCGGTTGATCGGCGTGTTGATGACGGGGACGTAGCCGCCCATGTTCGTCCCGATCGTGATCGCCCAGAAGGCGATCTGGTCCCACGGCAGCAGGTAGCCGGTGAAGCTCAGCATGATGGTCAGGAACAGGAGCACCACCCCGACCACCCAGTTGAACTCGCGGGGTGGCTTGTAGGCCCCGTGGTAGAACACCCGCATCATGTGCAGGAAGACGAAGAAGACCATCAGGTGGGCGGCCCAGCGGTGGATGTTCCGGCTCAACAGGCCAAAGGTAACCTCGCGCTGGATCTCCAGGATGTTCGAATACGCCAGCGTGGCCGACGGGACGTAGAAGAACATCAGGTAGACCCCGGTCACGGTCAGCACCAGGAACAGGAAGAACGACAGCCCACCCAGGCAGAAGGTGTAGGCGAACTTGACCGCGTGCTGGCGGACGCGCACCGGGTGGATGTGCAGGAAGACGTTGTTCATCACCGCGTAGGCGCGCGAGCGCTCGTCGCGCGGATACGGCTGGCGGAAGAGCGAGCGCCAGACGACACTGCGGCGGACCGTCTGATCCACCCGCTCGAGGAAGCTCACCGGGGTCCTCCTGCTACACCGGGCGTGCCGGCGAGCTGCGCATCACGGTACGACTCCTTGTAGAGGCGACCGTCCGTTGAAATCTCCTGGAGTTCGAACCGCTCCATCGTAATGGCGTCGAACGGGCAACGCTTGACGCACAGCGCACACCGGATGCAGCGCTCCTCGTCGAGAATCATCGCGCCGCCCTGGTCCCAGCCATATGCCTCGCTGAGTTCCGGCAACAGGCCCTCGGACTTGAGCTGGTTGATGTCGACCATGTGGATGACGCCCTCGGGGCAGACGTCCGCACAGGCGCCACAGAGCACGCAGCGGAACGGATCGAACCAGATGTTGTAGTTGCACATGAGGCAACGGGTCGACTCGGCGACCGCTCCGGTGGCGTCATAGCCAAGCTCCACGGGCGTATTGAAGTTGATGACCGGCTCGGTCGAGGGCATCCGCGCGGGCAGGGCGACCATCGGGATGTGCTGGCGCGGCAAGACGTCGTAAAACTCCGGCATGTCGTGACGCCATGAGCTGGTGATCTTGACGTTGGCCGCGACCGTGACGTCGGTTCGCCCGGACAGATAGCGATCGATGGCATAGGCGCACTTCTTGCCGTGGCCGGCGGCCTCGATCAGCGTGGTTGGGCCGGTCACGAAGTCGCCGCAGGCGAAGACGCCCCTGACGTTCGACGCGTAGGTGGCCGGGTCGACCTTGACCCGTCCGCGATTGATCTCGAAGTTGGCCTCGACCGGCAGGAAGGTCAGGTCTGCGGCCTGGGAGACAGCCGGAATGACCGTACGGGCAGGGATCACGAACTCTGACCCCTCGATCGGGACGGGCGAGCGTCGCCCGGATGCGTCCGGCTCCCCGAGCCGGTTGCGGATGAACCGGACCCCGCTGACCGCTCCATCTTCGCCGAGGATCTCGATCGGGCTGGCGAGGAACTCCATCCGGACCCCCTCGCGCTCCGTCTCGCCAAGCTCCTCCTCGTCGACCACCAATTCAGAGCGGGTCCGGCGGTACACGATCGAGACCCGATCCGCGCCATGGCGCAGGCTGGTCCGCGAGCAGTCCATCGCGGTATACCCACCACCGATCACGACGACGTCCGTCCCGACCTCGAGCGGCCGGCCAAGATTGGCCTTCTTCATGAAGTCGACGCCGTAATCAACGCCATCGAGATCCGCCCCCGGGATGTCCAGGCCGACGGCGTCCATCGCCCCGGCCGTGATCGCGACCGAGTCAAAGTCCCGCTGGAGCTGCTCGAAGGTGATGTCCACGCCGATGGTGGTGTCGTAGACGAACCTGACCCCGAGGCGCTCGATCAGCCGAACGTCCATTTCGATGGCTTCGCGCGGCAGACGAAAGGCCGGAACCCCGATGAGCATCGTGCCCCCCGCAAAGGGCAGGCTGTCGAAGACGGTGACCCCGTAGCCCTTGACGGCCAGCTCCCGAGCGACGGCCATGCCCGCCGGACCGGCCCCCACCACGGCGACGCGCTCCGCCCGCGGGGTGATCTGGGGCATGACATCGGGGATGCCGGAGGCTTCGTGCCACTCGACAAGGAAGCGCTTCATCGCCCGGATGGCGAGGGGGCGATCGATGTCTCCGCGCCTGCAGGCTCGCTCGCATGGCGCAGAACAGACGTACGAGCACATCGCGGCGACCGGATTCGGCTCGCGCGAGAGGAGATATCCCTCCTCAAAGCGGCCCTCCGCAGCGAGGTTCAGATAGCCGCGGCAGTTCGTCCCGACCGGGCAGGCTTCCTGACACTCGATATTGCACTGGAGCCAGGAGGCGTCCACGGGCTGGACGAGGAACTCTCTGGGTGTCTCGATGGCCAAACGGGCGTGCCTTTCCCCGGTCAACGGTGCTGGGCGCGGTCGGAACCGATCAGGATGGCCCCGACGGGCGGAATCTACCATCCGCTTCGACCGTCCTGCAGGATCGCGGGTGCAGGTTGACGTTCCCGCTGCTCGCAGCTACGCTGGCCGGCGGGAGACGCCTCGTACCGTGGAGACGGAACCGGGAGATGCGGGCAGCGTGACGGTCACCGAATTCGTGTTCCTGGCCCTGGGACTGGTCCTCGGCGTGGCCAGCGGCGTGGCGCTCATCGAGGTGCTTCGAGCCCGTCCACCAGCACGTCGCGAGGTGCGCCTGACCGTGTCGCAGGACGCGATCCCCCGACGCCGGGCCACGACCCTGGCCGACGATGCCTTCGTGACGAGCGCCCCGGAGCCGGCTCGTGGCGGACCCGCCGATCGACGAGAGCTGACCGGTCCGGCCCCACTTGGAGAGCCGGATCGTCGAACGAGCGTTCTGGGGGATGGACTTCCGGACCCCATGCGAGACGCGGGCAGGATCGCGGCATCGGGTCCGCCGATCGGCGTGGCGATCTCCGGGGGGACGGACCCGATGCTCGGTTCGCTCCAGGCCGCTGGTCGGGCGGTCGTCGCGGATGACGCGGCCGCCGCGAGTCGGGCGGTCGTCGCGGATGACGCGGCCGCCGCGGCACCCTCGGCAACACGACGTCCAGGATTGACCGCGATCGGACTGCTTGACCCGACACCAGGCCGCGGCAGTTCGGCGATGCCTGCCGACGCTGCAGTTGACGTCGGGCGCGGGCAGGACCCGCAGGCATCGGGGCCGTGCGCGGCGGAGCGCGGGATTGCCGCTGAACGGTGCGCGCTGGCGGCCCGCGCCCAGGCGCAGGCCGTGGCGGCGGCCGATGCCCTCCGGCAGGCCCAGCGCGCCTATGACGCCTACACCGCGCGGGGGTCTGCGGCCGCCGAAGCCGCCGATCCGCGGGAGGTCCGACGTCAGAAGGAAGCAGCGCAGGAGACGTTTCGCCTGAAGAGCCGGGCCGCGCGCTCGCCCGACGCCGTCGAAGAAGCCGCCAGAACGTGGCTGCACACGATCAATCGTATCAACCGGGAGGCGGCGGCCGCCAGCCTGGCCGCGGACCCCGCCCGCGAAGCTGCCGCCAAGATGGGCCCCACCCTCGAGCGCTTCGGCCGCCAGGCAGACGCCGCCCGGGTAGGGGCACAGATCGCAGAGGCAGCTTGCATGGCGGCGAGGACCGCGGTCGCTGAATGCGATGAGCGCGCGGCGACCGGGATGGCCGTGTCGACAGCCACGCTCCCGCGGCCCGGCGTCGCGAATCCATCGGCTGAGCCCGGAGAGGACAACCTTGGCGCTGCCCTCGCGGGTGGTGGCGAACCGCGTATCTTCCGCCTGCTTCGGGGCGACGACGCCGCTCTGGAGGCCATGGTGGCCAGCCTTGCCGGAGATGACGTCGAAGGCCAGGCCCGCTGGCGCGTCGGATTGGCCGGCCTGCGTGACGCGATCGTCGCAGACGCACTCGACCACGCCATCCTTGGGTTTCCTCACGAGCACCGCTTCTGGGGTCTGAACACACAGCAGCAGAACCGCGACATCGTCGGGGCGCTCGGCTCTCTCGGGTATCGAACGGACCGTGGCGGCGGCTGGCTGGACGACCGACGACCGACCCAGCGTGAGTTGTCGCAGGCGCTCGGCTATGCCGGCCTGGACCCCATGCGCGTCCGCCACTGGCCGGATGAGCGAGAGATCACGGAACTGTTCAGCGAGGTCGCCGTCGCGGCCGACGAGTACGTGGCCGGTGAAGCTGGCGACCTGACGCTCGCGGAGATGGTCGACTTGCTTGGCCGGCGCGCCGACGGCCTCGTTGACCTGTGGAACCAGTGGGGTCGCATTCGGCCGCTGCTGCTCGAGGAAGCCTGACTGCTCAACGACGAATCGCCTTGGCCGGTGCTGGCGACTGACTCAGCCCGGTCCTTCATCCTCGTCGTCATCGATCGTGACCAGACGGAGCGCTTCGGCGGCTGAAGCCCCGATCGCAGAGCCTTCCTCCGCCGCCCAGGCCCGGATCCGCTCGGCGAGGCTGGTGGGATCCTTGATCTGTGACGCGTGCGCCTTCAGCGCCTCGATCTTGCGTTCCAGGGTGGCGGACACGTCGACGTGGACGTTGCTTTTCTCCGACCAGAACAGGTAGAGCCGGCGCACCTTGTGCGGGGCCAGGCCGCCACGAGCCAGGTTGGGGAAGGCCATCGGGTTTCGGGCGGCCGGATAGACCGCGTCGACCGCAGCCATGCCGGAGGCACGGTGGTCGGTGTGGTTGATCCCGCCGTCACGGTAGAAGAGCGTTTCGGGATCGGTGGCCAGGACCGCGTCCGGCCGAAAGGTTCGGATCTCCCGGACGAGGAGTTCGCGCATGGCCAGCTCGTTGGCCAGCGCACCGTCCGGCTGGTGCAGAAAGGTCACGCCGGCATACCCGATGATCGACGCCGCGGCGCGTTGCTCAGCTTCGCGCAGCGCGGCGAGCGCGAGTGGATCCGCGTCGGCCTCCTCGCCGCCCTGGTCACCACTCGTGCAGCACACCAGCCAGCCCTGTGAACCCTCGTCGACCCAGCGCGCGGCGGTTGCGGCCGGACCGAACTCTGCGTCGTCCGGATGGGCCGCGATGACCATGAAACGGGCGGGCCGCCAGGGGTGATCCGTGGGCGCGGCAGCGGGTGCGGGCGCCTGGGCGGGGACCGCTGCGGCTGCGGGCACGGGCGCGGCTGCGGGTGGCTCGGCGGGCCCGGTCGCTGACGTCATCGACACGGGCGGGGAGGCCGAACGGCGTATTGCGCTGCCCGTGTCTCGGCAGTACCCTTCCGGCCGAGGCTTCGCTCGTCTCCCCCCACGAGCGAGGTCTCCTGATATGTACAGATCACCCGGGACGGGCCGTCAGTTCGTCGATCGCGGCGAGGACTTCCTGGGCGTGTCCCTCCGGCTTGACCTTGGGCCAGACCCTCGCGATGCGCCCGTCCGGCGCGACCAGGAACGTGGTCCGCGCGGTGCCCCAGTAGGTCTTGCCGTAGTTCTCCTTCTCCACCCACGAACCGTACGCCTCGGCGACCTGGTGCTCCTCGTCAGCGAGCAGCGGGAATGGCAGCGTGAACTTGGCGCGAAACGCCCGCTTGCTGGATGCGCCCTGCGGACTGACCCCCCATACGTCCGCATTTCGCCCGCTGATGGCCGCCATCTCGTCGCGGAACTCGCACGCCTCGACGGTGCAGCCGGGCGAGTCGTCCGTGGGGTAGAAGTACACGATCGTCCAGCGCCCACGCTGGTCGGCGAGTCGATGCACCGTCCCGGTCTCATCGGGCAGGGCGATCTCAGGCGCCGGTTCTCCG
>JANPDO010000051.1:0-10146 GCA_031431535.1 Chloroflexota bacterium | reverse complement strand
CTGTCGACCAAGATCGCCGACCTGTTGGCCGCGGACGCGGCGGCGGCCGGGATCAAGGGCATCGCCTTCACCGAGTCAAGCTATGCCGCCCAGCGCGAATGGAAGACGTTCGGGGCGACGGACGGCAGCCTGACCGAGCAGACCATTACGCACGTTGGCGCTGGCGTCGAGGCGCACGCGATCGATGGCGACGAGCACCAGCGCCGGAGCTACCCTGATTCGGGCGGCGGATGGCAGGCGGGAGGCTACGAGTACGTCCGCGGACTGAACCTCGAGCGGCACGCCGAACCGGCCGCGCACGAAGCTGTGGCCCTGCTCACAGCGCCACAGTGCCCTTCGGGCCAATTCACCATCGTGCTGGACCCGTCGCAGCTCTACATGCAGATCCACGAATCGTGCGGGCATCCATCGGAGCTCGATCGTGTCTACGGGACGGAGGCGTCGTACGCTGGGACGAGCTTCCTGACCACGGACAAGCTGAACAGCGGCTTCCGCTACGGCTCGGATCTCGTCACGATCGTCGCCGACGCGACCGCCCCCGGAGGGATGGGAACGTTTGGCTGGGACGACGAAGGCGTCGCTGCGCAGGCAGTACCACTCGTTCAGAACGGGATCTTTGTCGGATATCTGAGCAGCCGCGAGACGGCGCCGCGGATCGGTCGGCAGAGTGGTGGCGCCATGCGGGCCGATGGCTGGAACCGAATCCCGCTGATTCGGATGACCAATATCAACCTGCTGCCACAGCCCGGCATGAGCCTGGACGAGATCGTCGCCGATACGGAGGACGGTCTGTACCTGACCCAGAACCGATCGTGGTCGATCGATGACCGCCGGCTCAACTTCCAGTTCGCCACCGAGCTGGCCTATGAGATCAAGGGCGGGCGCAAGGGCCGCCTGTTCAAGAACCCGACCTATACCGGCATCACCCACGAGTTCTGGCGCTCCTGCGACGCGGTTGGTGACGAGCGGAGTTACGCGATGTTGGGCACGCCCAACTGCGGGAAGGGCGAGCCCGGCCAGACCGGCCACATCGGTCACGCGGTGTCTGGTGCCCGCTTCCAAAACGTCCGGGTCGGTGTTGGAAAGTGGTGACCGCAACGCCGGCGGCGGCCGCGACCAGGGATCGATGAACGACGACCGAGCCGCCGACGCGCTGATCCTCGCCGAAGCCGCCATGGCCGCCGCGATCCGAGCGGGGGCGACCGAAGCGGAAGCGCTGGTGATGACCGAGGATTCGGCCCTGACCCGCTTTGCCAACAGCGAGATCCACCAGAACGTTGCCGAGTCGAATCACGTGGTCAACCTTCGGGTAGCCTTCGGCAAGCGCGTCGGTGTTGCATCGTCGGGCCGTACGGATCCCGAGGGCCTGCGGCGGCTGGCCGAACGCGCCGCTGCCATTGCACGAGTCGTCAACGAACTCGACGACTGGGCAGGCCTCCCGGAGGCAACCACGGTCACCCCGGTGTCCGCGTCCTATAGCGCGGCGACCGCTGGCGCGAGCCCGGAATTTCGGGCCGAAGGTGTCCGTGCGGTTATCGCCGCCGCCGACGCTGCGGGTGTCACGTCCTATGGTTCCTTCGCGACCGGCCTGGAATCCATCGCCGTCGCCAATAGCCGGGGCACCCGGGCTGCTGGGACAAGGACGACCTCGCAACTGATCACGGTCTCGATGGGCGCGGGCGGTGGCACCGGTTACGCGGAGGCAGCCGCCGTTGATGCCGGCACGATCGATGCGGCTGCGCTCGGCCGCGAGGCCGCCAGCAAGGCGCGCGCGACCGCGCATGCAGTCGCCATCGATGCCGGCGACTACCCGGTGGTCCTCGAGTCGTACGCGGTCGTCGATCTACTCGACATGCTCGGCTACCTCGGATTTTCTGCGCTTGCCGTTCAGGAAGGCCGCAGCTTTGTCGAGGTCGGCCGGCGGATCGGGAGCGACCTCGTGTCGATCGTCGACGATGGCGGTGATCCCGCCGGCCTGCCGCTGGCATTCGACTACGAAGGTGTGGTGAAGCAGCGGGTGACGCTGCTCGACCATGGCGTCTGTCGCGGCGTGGTCCATGACACCCAGACGGCGGCCCGCGACGGAGTCGCTTCCACAGGCCACGGCCTGCCCGCGCCCAACACGTACGGCCCGTTCCCGCTCAATATGGTCATGGAGGCCGGAACGGCCTCGCGGGACGAGCTGATCGGCGGCCTGGATCGCGGGCTACTGGTGACCCGCTTCCACTACACCAACCCAATTCACCCCAAGCTCGCGCTGATCACCGGGATGACCCGGGACGGCACGTTCCTGGTCGAAGGCGGCAAGGTCGTGGGACCCGTCCGGAACCTGCGCTTCACGCAGAGCTACCTGGACGCGCTCGCTGGGGTGGTCGCCGTTGGCCGCGAGCGCAGGACCCTCAAGGGCTTTCTCGGCGGGGTCGTCGTCCCGGCATTGCGCATCGCGAACTGGACCTTCACCGGCACAACGGAGCACTGACGGCGGAAGTCGCGACCTGGTCCAAGTGAGACACCGCTCGTGGTCCAGGCTGAGATCACTCGCCCGGCCCAGGCCGCGAGCCATCGGGGAGTCGGCCTACCCGGTACTCACCGTACCGCGTTCCCCACGAGTGAACGTGATCCCCTGGCAGATTCGACACGTTGTGTTGATTTCTGGCAGGACCACGAGACGTTCATCCGCAATCCGGTACTGTCAGGACCCGAGGGCGGGGGATGGCGGGGGATGGCGCGTGATGACGGGGGATGGCGGGGGATGGCGGGGGATGGCGGGGGATGGCGCGTGATGGCAGGGGATGGCGCGTGATGGCGGCGCGGGTGCCGCCTGACCAGTCCCAACTTCACCGGGGAGCATCACAACGGCGTTGATGGCGTTGATGGCGTTTGACCGAACCGGGTCCAACGACTACCGTACGCGAGCGGGGTGGAGCAGCGGCAGCTCGTCGGGCTCATAACCCGAAGGTCGTCGGTTCGAATCCGACCCCCGCAACCAATCGCCTGCACCTTGAACCCCGGGCCCGACCACCCGGGGTTCTTCCTTTGGCAAACTGGGGCACCGTGGCTGCGTGCCCTGTCATGGTGGATCCCTTCCGGGACTGGATCGGCGGCAGCGGCGCTGCCTCGGCACCAGTCGACGACGTCGTCTACGGGTCGTGAGGTTCGTAGATACCTCGTACTGGGTGGCGCTCCGGCTCCGGAATGACGCCAACCATGGCCTCGCTGTCCGCTTGTGGGTACCCGGCCAACCGATCCTGACGACGAATCAGGTCGTCGGCGAGACGTGGACGTTCCTGCGCCGGCACGACGGGCACCGGTCGGCCGTCGCATTCCTTGATGCGGTCGAGTCGGCCGATTGGCTGACCGTCGTCCACGTCGAGGAACCGATCGAGCGTGAGGCGCGGGCCTGGCTTCGGCGCCACGACGAGCGGGTGTACTCGTTCGTCGATGCCACGAGTTTCGCGGTCATGCGACGAGAGCGCATCCGGGAAGCGCTCGCATTCGACGGCGACTTCAGCGCCGCGGGCTTCGTCGAGGCTCGACCGGAGACTTGACGTCCCAGTCGGCGCGGTGGCCACCTGCCGCGACGGTCGCCTCGGGACCTTCAGCGGAGCGTTCGCAGCGCCCGGTTGGCAGCCATGCCCGCCATCAGGAGCAACAGCACGCCGCCGGCGACGAGCTGCGTCAGCGGCGCACCGATCCGAGCGGCCGAGAAACCGACCGCGAGATGACCGAATGGGCCACAGCCCACGCCAAAGGCCCAGACGCCCATGGCCGCGCCACGCTCGCTGTCCTGCGCGGATCGCTGCATGAGCGACTGCGAGAGGGAGTCGCAGACCGCGGCCGCTCCGCCGATGACGAAGATGGGCGCCAGGGCGACCGCCAGCGACGGAGAAACGGCAAAGGCGATCAAGGCACCACCGAACACGGCGCCTGCGGCTAGGAGCACGCTGCCGCGGGTCAGGCGTAGGCCATAGACCGCCACCACGACGAGGGCCGCAGCCCCGCCCAGGCGCATCACGGCACCCATGACTCCATATCCGGTCGCATCCGTTCCGAAGACCTGGTCAGCGAACACCGGCTGCAGGGTCATGGCCGAGAATCCGAAGATCTCGATGACGATGACCGTGATCGCCAACAGCGCGAGGAGGTGATTGCGCCGCACGAGCGAGAGTGAGGCCCGAATACTCAGTGGGACATGATCGTGGTCGGGGGCCGCGAGCCTGCGGCGTGCTTCGAGGGATGGCGCCCGGACCAGCAGCAGCACCGTGCTGACCGCCAGCCCCGCGGCGACGACGAGGAACACGACACTCGGGCCATAGGTGTCCATCAGCGGACCGGCCGTCGCGCTGCCCAGCGCGCTCAGCAACTGTGCGGCGATCGCGGCAAGGGCGATCCCGCTCGTCGCGAGCAGCGGCCCGACAAGGTCGTACGCGTACGCCTGCGCGGATGCGATCCTGGCGGCGTCCAGCGTCCCGAACCCCAGGGAGGCGAGGGCGAGTCCCCATAGCGGCAGATCCGCGACGGACGCCGCTACCGCCATCAGCAGCGCCAGACCGACCGACACGACGCCAGTCACGATCAGCAGGGTCCGACGATCCACTCGATCAGCCAGGAGTCCGGCCGGGATCCCGAAGACGAGTAGTGCCCCCGCGCGGAGGGCGAAGATCAGCCCGATTGCGCCTGGGTCCGCCCGGACGAGCCAGACCAGCGCCACCGTACCCACGTTCCAGGAGAACGCCGCGGCGGCGGTCGACGCCGCGAGCCCGGGGTAGCCTCGGCGCCGAAACGGGTCGAGGGCCGACGACCCAGCCGCCAGCTCAGCGACTCATGTTGCGATAGCGCCGAACGCCCAGCGGGCCGAAGATCCCCACGATCACGACCACCCAGATGAGGGTGACCAGAATCGGCTCCTGCGACGGGAAGCTATCCGAGGCGTACGGGTTCGGGTTGCCCCACAGCTCGCGCAGGGCGGCGCTCAACGTACTGGTGGGATTCCACTCGGCGAACGGCCGGAGCCAGTCCGGCAGCGTCTGGGTCGGGACGAAGACGTTCGAGACAAACGTGATGGGGAACAGCACCGTGAAGCCGACCTGCTGGGCGACCTCCACGGTGGGCACGGACAGGCCGAGCCAGATCCCGATCCATGACATGGCGAACGCGAACAAGAGCAGCAACCCGACGCCGGCAAGCAGTTCCGGCAGGCCGGTCCGCACGGTCCACCCGACGGCCAGCCCGGACAGCATCAGCACGACCAAAATCCCGCCGTTGTAGACGACGTCCGACAACGATCGTCCGATGAGCACCCCTGAACGGGCCATCGGCAGCGACCGGAATCGATCCACGATTCCCTTGTTCACGTCGTCGGTCATGCCGATCGTCGTAGTCGCCGCGGCAAAGACGATGGTCTGCGCGAAGATGCCGGGCATCAGGAACTCGCGGTAGCTGCCGCCGTCTGGCAGCGGGATGGCGCCTCCGAACACGAACGCAAACAGCAGCACGAACATGATCGACTGGAGAATCGCGAAAATCGCGAGCTCCGGGATGCGCGGGATGCGCTTGAGATTTCGCCACGTGACGATGAGGCCGTCTCGAAGCGCGGCGGTCATGCGGCCGCTCCCGTCCCGCCGGGCGAAGCGCCGCGGCCTGCTGCTGCACCCGCGCCCGAGCCGGCGGGCGCTGCGCCATCCTCCGCTGCGCCATCCTCCGCCGCGTGGCCGGTGAGCGACAGGAAGACCTCATCGAGGGTGGGCCGGCGCAGGGCGATGTCATCGATGCCGATCCCTGCCTCGTCCAGATCGCGCACGACCTGGACCAGCCGAGCGGCGCCGCCGGTTGCCGGCACGGTGATGCGACGAGTGTGCTCATCGACGGTCGGTGTTCCGTCGCCGTCGCGCGCGAGCACCTCGACGGCGATCGCGATGGCTTCCCGGCTGTGGACCACGACCTCGATCCGCTCGCCGCCGATTTGCGACTTCAGCTCGTCCGCGGTGCCGCGCGCGATGATCCGGCCGTGATCGACGACCGCGATCGTGTCCGCCAGCTCGTCAGCCTCCTCGAGGTACTGCGTCGTCAGCAGGAGGGTCGTCCCCTCGCGGACCAGGCCGCGAATGACGTCCCACATGCCGAGGCGGCTGCGTGGATCGAGGCCGGTCGTCGGCTCGTCGAGAAAGAGCAGCCGGGGTCGTCCGATGAGCGCGCTGCCGAGGTCCAGCCGACGGCGCATCCCACCCGAATAGGTCTTGGCGGTGCGATCGGCGGCGTCGGTCAGTTCAAATTCCGCGAGGAGCTCGATGGCCCGCTGGCGCGCCTGCGCAGCCGGCAACTGGTAGAGCCGGCCGAACATGTACAGGTTTTCGCGCCCGGTCAGGTTCTCGTCAATGGCCGCGTACTGCCCGGAGAGCCCGATGACGTGGCGGAGCTGCTCGGCCTGCCTCACGACATCGAACCCGGCGACCGTCGCCCGCCCGGCGTCCGGCCGCAACAGGGTGGACAGCACCCGAACGGCCGTTGTCTTGCCGGCACCGTTCGGACCGAGCAGCCCGAGGACGGTGCCCTCCTTGACTTCGAGGTCAAGTCCGTCGAGCGCACGGACCTCGCTCTTGCGCGTGCGATAGATCTTGACCAGGCCTTCGGCCGTGATCGCATTGGCGGCGGACACAGGGGCAGACACGGGCCGATGATCGCGGATTCGGCGCAATCTCGCAGGGCGTCAATTCGCCGGCGAGTTACCCAGGCCGAAGAGACCCGGGAGGCGCGGTCGCCAGCGCGAAATCACGATGGTTGCGACGAGGACCACGACCGTCGCTGTCAGGACGGGCCAGAGTTCCATGACCCGGAATCCGACGATCGCAATCCCCCACGACACAATCAGCCAGTGGACGACGTACATCGCGGTGACTCGGCCGCTCCAGTCGTAGATCGCCGCGAGGACGGTGCTCGGACCAGCGCGTCGCGCGATGACATCGCACAGCCAGACCCATGCGACCACGAACCCGAGGATCGACGGAACCAGCACCGGGGGCAGCCGCCAGTACGTCACGACATCGAGCGTCGGCGCAGCGACCACGATCAGGGCGACGCCGGATGCACAGGCAACCGACCCGATCGCCCCGGCACGCCGCAGCACAGCCCGACGGTCGCCCGCCTCCACCTGCGCCATCGAAGCCCCGATGACCGCGCCGACGAGCGGGAAGACGAGCCACGGGAAGACCGGGTAGAAGATGTTGTCGCCCGTCGCCCAGAGCATCCCCAGTAGGGCGTCGGGCACGGGCATGCCGGTCACGCGCCCGTGGAGGAGCGGCGCGATCAGGACGATCGCGGCAGCGACGGCCAGCCAGGCGCGGCCCGGTCGGGCTACCTCCCGCAGTGCGGCCATCAGGATGAGCGAGCACCCCGCCAGCTGGAGGATGTCCACCATGGTGAGCAGCGAAAACGGCGTGAACGGCGTGACCTGCCCGGACGTCACGATGCCCGTTGCGAGCCCGGCGGACAGCGGCACGGTGCCCCGGAACACATTCAGCAGGTAGCCCGCGGCCACCAGCGACAGGCCGCGGCGAGCGAGCGACGTGAACGAGATCCGGCTCGAAAACGCCATGGACGCGCCCATCAGGAACATGAACACGGGAGCCGCCGGCGGTCCGCCGAGAAAGCTGATCAGGGTCCCGATGGGCGTCGACCACGTCGCTGGATCGCCCCAGTGGCGCAGGACGTGGACCATGATCATGAACACGACCGCCAGGCCCCGGGCGAGATCGAACGCGCGGATCCGGTCGACCCGGGCGTATACCTCAACAACCGGGTCGGCCCGCACCGTCATCCCGCCGAGTGTAGGCCCACCGGCCCCGCGATCAGTCCTTCCGGCGGTCCTTGAGGATCCGCTGCGCCGCAAGTTTGCCCGGGGCGCCTACCACGCAGCCGCCCGGGTGGGTCCCCGAGCCGCACTGGTAGTAACCGTCGATCGGGGTGCGGTACTGGCTCCAGCCGGGCGCCGGCCGGAAGAAGTACATCTGGGGTGCGAGGAATTCGCCGGCGAAGATGTTGCCCTCGCTAAGACCGACGACGCGCTCGATGTCGAGCGGGGTGACGACCTCGCGATGGAGCACCAGGTCGCTGAAACCCGGGAAGAACGACTCCAGCGTGCGCTGCACGGTGTCGCCCAGGTTCTGCCGCTCGGCATCCCAGTCGCTCTCGCGAAGGTGGTACGGCGTGTAGGCGATGAATGAGCTCATGACGTGTTTGCCGGGGGGCGCCATGTCCGGATCGATCGTCGACTGGATCGCGCAGTCGATGTACGGTCGCGAGCTGTACCAGCCGTACTTGGCCTCGTCGAAGGCTCGCTCGACGTAGTCCATCGACGGCCCGATGTTGACGAAGCCGCGGTACTGGTCGCCGCGGTCGCCAAGCGCGGGGTACTTCGGCAGTCCATCCAGGGCGAAGTTGACCTTTGAAGAGGTGCCCTGGAAGCGGAACCGGGTGATCGCCTCGACCAGATCTGTCGGCAGTTCGCGCGGGTTCACCAGCTCCAGAAAGGTCCGCCGTGGGTCGAGGGCGCTGACCACGGTCGTGGCGTGGTACTCGGTCCCGTCGGCGAGGGCAACGCCGGTCGCCCGGCCACCCTTCGTGATCACCTCGGCGACCGGTGACTCGAGCACGATCTCTGCACCGAATGAGCGAGCCGCGCGGGCGAGCACCTGGGTAAACCCGCCATTGCCGCCCTTGTGGAATGCCCAGGCGCCGAACTCCCCGTCGTGCTCGCCAATTGAGTGGTAGAGCAGGACGAGGCCGGACCCCTGCGAGCGAGGCCCGACCTTGGTCCCGATGATGCTCGACGACGCGAGATAGCCCTTGACGATCTCCGAATCGAAGTAGTCGTCGAGGAAGTCGGCCGCGCTCCCGGTCAGCAAACGGACCGTGTTGTGGAGCGTTCGCTTGTCCATCCGGCGGAATCGGGCGCCCAGGCCGGCGAGGGCGAGGAGCTCCTCCGGGTCGCTGCTGAAGAGGTCCGGCGGCGGCGCGTCCAGCAGCGGTTTGATCGCCTGGCAGACCATCTCCATGTCGTGCGAGTACTGCTCGTAGGCGTCCGCGTCGTGCTGGCTGTGGCGGGCAATCTCCTTGAGGTTCTGGTTGCGATCCTGGCCCAGCCACAGGTAGTCGCCGTTCTCCATCGGGGCAAAGGTGGACGACATCAGCAGCGGCATGAAGCCGTGCCTGGTCAATTCCAGCTCATGGATGATGTCCGGTCGGAGCAGGCTCAGGGCGTACGAGAAGGTCGTGAACGAGAACCCAGGATGGAGCTCCTCGGTGATGGCCGCTCCACCGACGAGGTGGCGACGCTCGAGGATCAGCGTCTTGAGCCCGGCCTTGGCGAGATAGGCGCCGTTGACCAGCCCGTTGTGGCCACCGCCGATGACGATGGCGTCATATGTGTGGTCGGAGGCGCGATCGGCGAGCCCGGCGTTGGCGCCGCGGGCGGAGGCCTTCGGCACCGGCACGGGCGCCGGGGCTTTCGGCGCCGGGGCTTTCGGGGCCGGGGCTTCGGCGGCCCTTGGCGGCTTCGAGGGTCTGGTCGGCTTGGAGCTCTTCGTCATGTCAGGCCGTCTTTCGGGTGGGGTTGTAGAGGGGCAGGCGAGCCGTCTGAGCGGGGATGTACATGTAGCGATGATTCACGTCGATCTCGAGCCGGACCCTCGTCCCGGCCGCGGCGAGCGGAGGGCGGACGCGGGCGATGGCGATGTGGCGCTGGAGGACCGGGGAATACATGAAGCTCGTCGTGTAGCCAACCTGTCGATCCTCGCCGTCGTACAGGAACATCTCACCCTGGATCGGGGTGTGATCCTTTGGCGGAATGAGGCCGGCCTGCGTGTAGATGCGATCGTATTCGGCCCAGTCGAGCATGAGGCCGGTCAGGCGCCAGCGCGATGTCCCCTCGGCGAGTTCGCGCTCGATGGCGCGGCGCCCGATGAACGCGCGGTCATCGGTGGGGAGGCCGCGGACCATCCAGCTCCAGCCGAGTTCGATGAGGGTCGAGCGGTCCTCGTCGGTCCAGCCAAATCGGCTGTTGGCGAAGTCGACGTCGAGGAGCAGCAGACCAGCCTCGATCCGGAGCATGTCAAGGGCAGCCAGCCCGAATGGCAGCACGCCGTGACCCTC
>JANPDO010000050.1:0-6636 GCA_031431535.1 Chloroflexota bacterium | reverse complement strand
GTAGACGGTCGCCCAGCGCTGGTCAAGCTCGATGCCGATCGCCCGGCGCGGGCCGCGGGCGATCGCGGCTCCCAGCAGCGTCCCGCCAACCCCGGCAAATGGGTCCAGGACCAGTTCGCCCGTGCGGCTAAAGAACTCGATCAACCGAGCCATCAGGCGGGGTGGCTTGTTGGCGCCGTGCACCTTGCGAGCGGCGTGGCCAAGTTCGGACGGGTAGGCCGTAGTCAATAGCGACTTGGTGAAGTAGAGCCACTCCTCGCCCGGCAGCTCGTTGAGCGTGTTCGAGGGGTGCGGCGCACGTCGGTCGTCGGTCATCGGCGCCAGCCTAGCCGAGTCGGGCATCGGCGAAGCTGGTCGAGCATCCATGAACCGAAGGGGCGGCCGTACCGGACCCACGGCCGAACCGAACCGGCGGCCGAACCGAGTCGTCCGCTGCGCCGGTAGAATGGGGCAGATGCCCGGAAGCTACACGAGCACCCGGTTCGTGGGACGCGAGGAGGCCTTTGCAAGGCTCGCGACCGCTCTCGGCGACGCCGCCGGGGGTCGGGCACGGTTCATGCTCATCGGGGGATCGGCCGGCGTCGGGGTGAGTCGCCTGCTCGACGAGAGCCTTCGAAGGCTCGCCGGCGTCGCCGAACCGTGGACCGTTCTGCGGGCCAGTGCATGGTCAGGCGGCGACGACGAACCATACGGCTCGATCGTTCGCGCCATTGGCCCAACCCTTCGGGGATTTCCGGAGGCGGACCTCCCCGATCTGCTTGGGCCGGCCGCATCGGAGGTGATGCTGCTGCTCCCCGATCTGGTCGGGCGGGCAGGCCACCCGTCCGCGTCGATGCCGCCCCAGCAGACCGCCGCGTCATCGGAGCGCCGCCAGGCGCGCACCCTCGAGAGCGTTCTTGGACTCCTGGGGAGGCTTGGGGAACGGCGACCCGTTGTCCTCGTGCTGGAGGACCTCCATCGGGCGGACGCGGCAACGAGGACCCTGGTCACCTTCCTCGCGCGGATCTCGCGCAACCAGCGACTCGCGATCATCGGCACGCACCAACCTGACGTCGTCATGCGCGACGATCCTTGGTCGGCGGACCTCGCTAGCCTGGCCACTGCACCGCAGCCGGTGGAACGCTGGACGCTCCCGCCACTCGACCGCGGTGAACTCGCGGAGTTGATCGAGGGGATCGACGGTAGCCGGGCATCCGCCAGCCTGCTGCTGCTGATCGTCGAGCGATCCGGTGGTCTGCCGCTCGTGGCCGAGGAGTTGCTCGCAGCTCGGCGCGAGCTCCCGCAGGCCTCGCTCACTGGTTCTTTCGATGACCTGGTGATGGCCCGTCTGGCGGCTCGCTCCCTTGAATGCCGAAGGGTCATGCGCCTCCTGGCGGTCGCGGGGCGGCCGCTGAGCACGGTGGAGCTGGCGGCCTCCGCGGCGGCGTTCGAGGCCGAATCCAGCCGCCCGGCTCCTCGGTCGGCCGCAGGGCCTCGACAGGGAGACGGGGTCCTGGGGGCGGATCTGCTGGGCGGCCTGGCCGAGGCCATGGAGTTTGGTTTCGCGGTCGAGGACGATGAGGAGCGGATCGCCGGCCGCCACGAGTCGATCGGTCGCGCGGTTGTTCGTGACCTGTTGCCCGAGGCGCGTTCCCGGCTGCATGGCGCCCTTGCAGCAGGGATGGGCGGGCCGGCGATGGCCGTTGCGCGGCATTTCATGGCTGCCCACGACTCGCGCTCGGCCCGAAACGCGGCGATCGCGGCGGCGGACGTGGCTGCAGCTCGCCACGCCGCCGCGGATGAGCTAACCGCCCTTGAGCTGGCGCTCGAGATCCCCGATCAGCCGGACGCAGGTGTCATCCGACCCTGGGCGAGCGAGCCCAGCTCGGAGCGCGTCGAGCTCCAGGTGCGAGCGTCCGCGGCCGCGTTTGCCATCGGTCGGACGGCCCGGGCGAGCGCCTTCCTGGAGGTGGCGATCGGGGCACTTGACCGACGACGGGATCGGGTGCGGCTGGGACTCCTCAACGAGCGCCTCGCCGACGTTCGCCAGGCGGCAGGCGATTCAGCCGGCGCGATGCAGGCTGCGCGTAGGGCGGTAGATCTCATGCCGCGCGAGCCGAGCCCGGAGCGGGCCACGGTGCTTGCGTCGCAGGCATCGTTGCACATGGTTGATGGCGCGTTCTCCGAGGCCCAGCGCCTGTCCAGGGAGGCCATTCGCGTGGCACGCGCCTGTGAGCCCGTCGCCACGGCTCAAGAGATCGACGCCATCACGACGCTTGGCGTGGCCATGGCCTGGGGCAGCGATCCGGAACGTGCCATCGATCTCCTGCGCCAGGCCGAAGCGGGGGCGCGCGCAACAGGCGACCCCGACGCGCTCTTCCGGATCACCGCCAACCTGACGACCGTGCTGGACCTCGTGGGGCGTCGTGGAGACGCCGTTGATATCGCCTATCGGGGCATCGAGGACGCGAAGCAGGCCGGCCTGGAGGCCGTCTACGGCAACTTCCTGGCCGGCAACATGGCCGAGTCGCTCGTCCTGCTCGGGCGCTGGCGCGAAGCTCGCGCGGTCTGCCTGCGGGCACTCAGCTGGGCGCCGGTCGGCGTCGTGTTCCAGGCGTCGTCGGTCTGGCTGGCGGCCGTCGAGATCGAGACGGAGGCTGGCGACGTGGCCGGACGCCTCCTCGGCCAGACGGTGCTCGAATTCGATGCGCTGCACGAACCCCAGCTCGCCGGCTCGTACTACCTGGTGGCCGCGTCTTACGCGCTGTGGCGTGGCGATGTCATCGATGCCAGTCGATCCGTGGATCGCGGCTGGACGCTCGTGCGAACCACCGAAGAGTGGGTTCTCGCCGCCAGGATGGCCGCCATGGTTGCCCGGGTGGACGCTGCCGTTGCCGCCGACGCTCGGGAGCGGCGCCAACTCTCGCCGCTGGCCGCCGCACGATCCCGCACCCACGAGGTGGTGCGGGCCGCCGCCGAGCTCGTCCTGGCCAGCGGTGCGCCGCGATCGGCAGGGACCAGGCGGATCGCGGAGGCCTATCTCAGTACGGCTCGCGCCTACCAGCGGCGGCTCGAAGGCGACGATGATCCCGCCGTTTGGGGCCGAGTCGCCGAAATCTGGACCCACCAGTCAGCGCCGTACGACGCGGCTCTGGCTCGATGGCAGCAGGCGGAGGCGATCCTGGCGTCCGGGGCGGGCCAGGCCGGTCGAAGCGAGGCGCGCGAACCGCTGCTCGCCGCAACGCAGGTTGCCCTGGAGATGGAGGCCCGGCCGCTGCTGCGTGCCCTGCGGGATCTGGCGGGGCGGGCGAGGCTGGAGTTGCCGGACGAGGTCGAAGCATTCCTGACGGAGCCGAGCCGTGAGCCCGTCGCCGTGCCTGTTGCCCCGGCGGTGGGTGTCGGGAAGCTCGGCCGGCAGCGATCAGCGGAGCTGGTGCTCGCCGTGGCCGGGGATCCCCGACGGAGTGCCGACCCGGGCGCGAGCTTCGGCTTGAGCGGACGGGAGCGCGAGGTCCTGGGCCTGGTGGCGAGGGGCCGGACCAATCGCGAGATCGGTGAGCGCCTGTTCATCAGCCAGAAGACGGTCGGCGTGCACGTCGGCAACATCCTCTCGAAGCTGGCGGTCTCCGGACGGGTGGAGGCTGCCACCGTGGCTATCCGGCTCGGCTTGACGGATCGAGTCTGACCCGGACGCCGCGAGACCCGGAGGGAGGGCTCCGGGTCTCGATCGGATCGCTGTGCGCTCGGCCGGACGGGCACCGGCCGAAGCGTCGCTATGGTTTGGCTAGCGCCACTTGTATCCGGCGGCGAGGACGAGGGCGATCGCCACAAGCGGGCCGATCGTGACGGCGAGGCGCCAGGCTCGTGCGATGAGATTCTTGGCCATCTGTTGGGCTCCGATCTGTGACTGGATTCGGACCACGCTCCGATGAGCTGGAAGGCAAGAGTATTGGTGAACCCCTGGTCCACAAGACATCCGATGGTCCTGGCGGGTCCCCCCCGGCAGTACTAGGGCGTGCCTCCCACGCTGTGGCAGCCCGGCCTGCGTTCAGTGGCCCTGTCGACGGGACAGGCTCACGGGCGGACGCGACACGATCCCTGGGCACCTCCGCCGGTCCGCACCGGCTGTCCGGACGGCGAGACCCCAACGAGGGTGCCCGGTCTCATGACCGCCACGAGCATTGTCGCCCCGACCCCTTAGCTGCGACTTATTCGGCACCCGCGCCGCCATCACGCGCCATTCCCGCCCTCGGGTCCTGACAGTACCGGATTGCGGATGAACGTCTCGTGGTCCTGCCAGAAATCGACACAACGTGTCGAATCTGCCAGGGGATCACGTTCACTCGTGAAGAAAGCGGTACGGTGAGTACCCGGGTAGGTCGACTCCCCGATGGCTCGCGGCCTGGGCCGGGCGAGTGAACCCGTCCCGGACCGCGAGCGGTGCCTCACTTGGACCAGGGCACATCACTTCTTCGGCGCGCCGAGCTCCGATGCGAGTGAGTGTCACCCTCTTCTGGTCTCACGGCTTGGCTCGTACGATGCGTGTCGCCCGCCGACTGGCGTGGCTTTCATCGGTTTTGCCGGCCGCGAGGTTCGATGGACCGGCCGGCGTGACTTGATTGGAGCGTGGCTTCGCCCCGACTCAGGTGTGTCCGCCGACCGGCCCTTGGTCACCTCGGATGCCCGACGAGATCCTCGCGGTGGTCGACCTTGCGGCCGCGGCTTGACATAGGAGAAACGGATGGAGCAACTGTGTTACACGGACGCCTATCTCCGATCCGCTCGCGCGAGCGTCGTCGCCGTCGAGCATGGCGGCGCGACCCTGCTGGTCCTCGATCGCACGGTCTTCTACCCGGGCGGTGGCGGGCAGCCATCGGATCGCGGTCTCGTTCTGCGAGGCGCGGACGGTCGCTCCTGGACGGTTCGCGCGGCCCGCAAGGTGGACGGCGAGATCGTCCACGAACTCGAGGCTGACGGTGGCGACCCACCGACGGTGGGTGACGGGGTCACAGTCGACCTTGACTGGACGCGCCGGTTGGCCCTGATGCGCACACATACGGCTCTGCATGCGCTGTGCGGCGTGGTCTGGCGCGACTACGGCGCGCTCGTGACCGGCGGCAACATGGAACCTGGCTCCGGCCGGATGGACTTCGAGTTCGAACGGATGTCTGGCGATCTCGTCAACGCGATCGAAGCCGCGGTCAATGATGAGCTCGCGGCGGGACGCGAGGTCCGGGTCAACGTCCTGCCGCGCGACGAGGCATTCGCGATCCCGGACCTCATCCGGACGAAGGTAAACCTGTTGCCACCGGGGATCGCGGAGATCCGCACGATCGAGATCGTCGGGCTCGACCTGCAGGCCGACGGTGGCACGCACGTCGCAAACACTTCCGAGGTCGGCGGGATTCGAGTCACCGGCTACGAATCGAAGGGCCGGATCAACAAGCGCATCCGGATCGAGCTGGTCGACCCGGTGGCCTGACCGCACCCAGCCAGCCGGATCGGGCCCCGGATCGCGGGATTCTGGCGGCCTGATTCTTGGTCACGTGTTCTGTCGAGGCGCCTTCGCGGCGTCCGCCGCTATAGCGCCTTGACCGCCGCTGTGAGCGAGGCCAGGCCCTCCTTGGCGTCCGCGAAGAGCATCCCGGTCTTCGGGTTGGTGTACAGCTCGTTGTCGATGCCCGCGTAGCCGCGACCCATCGAGCGCTTGATCACCACGATGGACTTCGCGTGGTCGACGTCGAGGATCGGCATCCCGGAAACCGGCGACCCGGGTCGGCGGGCGGCGGGGTTCGTCACATCGTTCGCACCGACGACGAGTGCCACATCGCAGCGATCGAACTCCGGGTTGATCTCCTCCATCTCCTTGAGCTGGGGGTAGGGGACGTTGGCTTCGGCCAGGAGCACGTTCATGTGCCCGGGCATTCGACCGGCGACCGGGTGGATGGCGTACTTGACGTCCACGCCGCGGTTCTCGAGGAGTTCGGCCAGCTCGCGCACGGCATGCTGGGCCTGTGCGACGGCCAGCCCGTACCCGGGCACCACGATAACGTGCTGGGCATAGGCCAACTGGATCGCCACATCGTCCGGACCGATCGCCCGGACTGAGCCACCCACCCCTGTCACGGCGCCCACCGTGCCCTCGCCGCCGCCGAACCCACCGATCATGATGTTCAGCACGGAACGGTTCATCGCGTCGGCCATCAGCTTGGTCAGGATGGCGCCCGATGCGCCGACGAGCGCCCCGGCGATGATCAGGACGTCATTGCCGAGCACGAACCCGGCCATGGCCACGGCCGTTCCGGTGAACGAGTTGAGCAGCGAGATCACCACGGGCATGTCCGCCCCGCCGATCGGCAGGACCATCGTCACGCCAAAGATGAGCGCGGCGGCCAGGATCACCAGCATGACCGGCACGCTCAGGTTGCCCGCCCACAGGAACGCCGTGCCCGCCACGGTGACCACCGCCAGCGCGATGGTCACGATCCGTCCACCCGGGATCAGGATCGGCTTGCCCGCGATCAGGCCCTGGAGCTTGCCGGAGGCGATCAGCGACCCGGTGAACGTGATGCTGCCGATCACGATGTCGAGCACGGTCGCGACGTTGATCTGCGGCGACGGAGCAGCCGCCAGGCCGAGGTAGTCGTCGATGGCGAT
>JANPDO010000049.1:0-3532 GCA_031431535.1 Chloroflexota bacterium | reverse complement strand
GCGATCCCGGCGGCCGTGGCACTCATGGCTTCGGGGGCGGACGACATGGTCCTCGTCAGCGAAGACGCGCTCCACGCGGCGCAGGCGATCCTGACCGAGGAGCTCGGCGTCACCGTTGAGGGCGCCGCCGCGCTCGCTTGGGCCGGTCTGGCGGCGATTCCGCGACCCGAGGGACCCGCGCTCCTGATCATCACCGGGAGCAACGACTGACGGCGTTGGGACGACCGCGACCCGGGGGGCTCGTCATGGCCGCTCGAAAGGCGGTCCCGCTGGGCCTGCTGATCCTCGCCGCGGCCCTGCCGGTTACCCGACCGATGGTGCTCGTCGCGCTCGTCGTCGGAGCCGGCATCGCGATCCGGCGGCAGACACCGGCCCGATGGGCCTGGGCGGCCCCGATCCCCGTCGCCGTCAACCTCTGTTTCGGACTGTTGCCGGCGCCACTTGCCGACCTACTTGGCGGCGACTGCACCGACCTCGACTCACCTCCGGCGGTCTGGCGTGCGGCCGAGGCCGCGCTTGCCCTGGGCGGCCTCGCGCTGTTCGCCTACCTGCTGCGAGCTCGTCGAGCGGACATCGGGCTTCGCTGGCCGGCTCGCCCCGTCATCGGGGTGGCTGCGATCGGAGCGGTCATCCTGGGGCCGATCGGCCTGCTGCTTGGCGCTCTTCTGGCGCGCCCGTTCTTCGGCACCTTCGAGCTCGATCTCAGCCGCCCGGCATTCCTGGTGCCGGCGCTCGTCTTCGCACTTGCCAACGGCGTGATGGAGGAGTTGTCGTACCGCGGCGCGTTGCTCGACTGGACCGCGAGGCTGACCGGGACCCGGCTCGCTGTCGTCGGCCAGGCGATCGTGTTCGGGCTGGCGCACGGCGGAGTGGATGTCGGCGGCTCGCCGATCGTCCTGATGGTCGCGCTGGGGGCCGGTGGTCTCCTTGCCGGCGTGATCGCGCTTCGGACCCGCTCGCTGCTCCTGCCGATCGCCTGGCACGTGGCATTGGACTTGCCGCTCTACGTCTACCTGGCCTGTCGGGTACCCTGACGCGCAGCTCCAGGCCACACCAGTCGCGCGGGTCTTGACATGGTTGTAGCACCGGGGCTTTGTGTCACAATGTGTCACATGGATCAGGTTGGCATGCGTGAGCTTCGACATCGACTGCGCCACTACCTGGGTCGCGTTGACGCAGGGGAGCGTTTCGAGATCACCCTTTTTGGTCGCCCCGTCGCCCAATTGGCGCCACCCACCGATACGCAGCCGATCATGCGACGCCTCATCGCGGAAGGGCGCGTGTCGCCACCGGCAAACCCTGACACCGCGACCCTTCCAGCCACGCGGCCAGCCATCGCCGGGATCACCGCGACCGAGGCGCTGCTCGCAGAGCGTCGGAGCGACGAACGCTGAGCAGCCTCTATCTGGACGCCTCGGCGCTGACCAAACTGGTGATCGACGAACCCGAGACGGCCGCCCTCCAGGATACGGTGCGCGGCCGCGCGCTCGTCTCGAGCCGTATTTCGGTCGTCGAGGTCACAAAGGCCGTGGCACGAGCCGACCCAGGTGCCGACCCTGGTCAGCTCTTCGCGTTGCTGTCGTTCGTCGAGTTGGACATGGATCTCGCCAGCATCGCGGGTGCCACTGGCGGACCTCGGTTGCGTTCGCTCGACGCGATCCACATCGCCGCGGCGCTTCGATTGGGGGCCGAGGTCGACACGTTCATCACCTACGACACGCGCCAGTCGGAGGCGGCCCGAATAGCCGGCCTTCGAGTCTCCACGCCAGGGTCGGGCTGATCATCGGCCTGACGGTCCTTCGAATGCCAGTCGCATTGCCCGCTTGACACACTCGGAGCGTGTTGTAGTATGCAACAATCGTGTTGACTGTTCCTGAAGCCGCGCGCCGCACTGGGAAGAACCCGGAGACCATCCGACGCTGGATCCGCGAGGGAAGGTTGCGCGCCCACAAGGTCGGAACCCAGCATGTCCTCGAGGAGGCTGACCTCGCCGACGCGATGGGTAGCCCATCGCCGAGTGTGCCCATGCCCGACCATTGGAAGCGCGCCTTCTGGGGCGGCCCGATGCCGGACTGGGCGGCGATCGTCCGACAGCAGCGCGACGAGCATTGACGTCAACGCCACTCGTGATCGATGCGAGCGCGGCCCTGCACCTTGCTCTGGCCGAGGACGCGACCCCTGGTCTATCCCGCTACCACCTGATCGCGCCCGCGATCTTCCTCTCGGAACGAACGTCGTCACTCGTTTCGGCGGCGTACCGCGCGAGCATGCCGGATACGGTAGTCGTGGACGCGTTCGATCGGCTCGAAGCGATGACGGTTGAGATCGTGGACACAGACCGCAGCCATCGACGGGCAGCGCTGGTGCTTGCGCGGTCCCTTGGCTGGGCGAAGACCTACGACGCCGAATACGTCGTTCTCGCGCAGCGTCTCCGCGGCGCGATCCTGACGACGGACGATCGACTAACACGCGGTGCTCGGCACCTGGTCGATATGTTCGACCCACACACGCTCGAGAACCGCTGAGACGTTCGCACCGCCGCCAGACTACTTCCGATAATGTAAGTTATGTCTGTACGCTGTCCTTAGACCGCGGCACCTGAACCGCCAAGCTCTCCGGCGCTGTCCCCGCCGGTGTGCTTCTACGAGAGCGAGGAGTCGGCTCGGCCCTCGACTTGCTCGATCGCGAGGTTGGTCGATTCCCAGGTACCCGAGATGCCGCACGTTCAACATGCTTGAGCTGATCATCGAAGAAGATGTGGGCCCCAAACGCCTCGAGGATGGCGGTCTTTTCGACTCCACCAAGGAAGTAGGTTTCGTCCACATCGATCTTCCAAGATCGCAGCGTATTTATCACCCGGAGATGTGCAGGTGCATCTCTCGCCGTCACCAATGCAGCCCGGATCGGGGACTCACCGAGCGGAAAGCTACCTTGAACCCGTGCGAGCCCCTCAATGAAGCCGCGAAACGGCCTCGGAGTTCCCGGTCTTGAGGCGGCCTATCGCGAGCCCGACCCTTCCTGGCATGGGCGCGATCCAGCGGACCTCCGGGTCTCTCGGATCGCGTCGGGTCACGTCGGCTTGCCCAATCTGGTCGCGCCGTGGCGGTCCGTGAGGCCGAGCTGGCGAACGATCGTGTTCGCGTCGTAGTAGTCGCGCCCCTCGACGACCATCCCGTTTGCCACGCGCATGACGCTGCAGTAGCGGACCTCCGAGCGGCGACCCGTCGGCTCGAAGGTGCCGAGGCTGGAGTGGAGTGGCCCGGTGTGCGTCCCGCGAGTGACGAACTCCACGACCGCCCAGTCGTCCTGGACGATCACGTTGAGCACCTTGCACTCGCCGTCCGGAAAGGCCTCGCGCCAGCGCTCGTAGTCGCGCTTGTATCCCTTGGGCCCCGCCAGGAGCTCAGCCCGGGCCATGTCCTCGAAGTGGCAGTCCGGGGCGACGACGGCCGCGCCTCGCTCGGGATCGCGGAGGTCCCAGGACTCGTGGAAGATCCGGACGATGCGCTCGGTCTCGTGCATCAGGCCCTCC
>JANPDO010000048.1:0-3308 GCA_031431535.1 Chloroflexota bacterium | reverse complement strand
CTCGTCCAGGCCGACCTCTATCGAGCCGCGCTTGCGCTCGGTGGGACCGTTACCGCCGAGCACGGGATCGGCCTCGCCCGGCGCGACTGGCTGGAAGTCCAGCGTGGTGCCGATGCCGTCCGGTTCATGCGGGCGATCAAGTCGGCCCTGGATCCGCTCGGCATTCTGAACCCGGGCCGCGTGGTCTGATCCGTCGATGCTCGGCGGGGTGCGGCCGAGCGGTGGGCGTCGGTCATGGTGGCTGCGCGAGACACTGCTCGCCGAAGACCACGGGTTGGCCAGATCGAGATCACGTCTGACCAACTGCCGATGTTCGCGAGCCTTTCCGCCCGAACCGCTGCGGTACGTGGGCGCCCGCGTCGTTCGCGAGGCGATCGTGCATACCGAACTCGCCGAGGAGCGGGGCGTGCGTCCGTCGCGCGTCTTGCGAGAGTTGAGTCGGCTGCCACGTCGGCTCGGATATCATCTCGGCCCCAAGTAGCGCGGCCCGCAGGAATCGTCGGAATCGGGTATCATTCGGGTTCCCCGACGGCCGCGTTCCGCGCGCTGCATTCCCGTTCGTGCAGGAGTCCCCGTGAACAGTCGTCCCCCGGTCAAGCCGACGACCGTCGAACCGTTCAAACACGTAATCGACGAGTACAAGCACCAAGCCCAGACCATCACCTGCACCTGCGGCTGGCACGGCAGTTCCGCGACGATGGACCGCGGCGGGTCCGAGTGGACGGCCCACTTGTTCGAGGTCCGCGGCAAAAAGAGGTAGCGCCGCCGCTGGGGCGCCCGACCCGCGCGTTGGTCGCTGCGCGCGATCACTCACGCACCTTGGGGTGCGCTCGCTCTCGTGCTCGCTCCCGCCTTCGGCTCGAACGCCCCGCGGCCAAGCGGGCCGCTGCGAACACGACGCCCGATCCGGGCGTTGCTCGCTGTGCGCGTTCGTTCACGCACCTCGGGGTGCGCTCGCTCTCGTGCTCGCTCGCGCCTTCGGCTCGAACGTCCGAGCGGCGCCGCTATGTGTAATTCATGCAGACGTTGTTGACGCTCCCCAGCACGCGTGGGACTTTCCGCATAATCGCGCCGGGAGACTGATACGGAGCAAAGTCTGGGTTGGGCGCCCGGAATCGGGTGAGCCAGGCCGGAATCGGGACGCACCTGAGCGTGGACCCGAGCTGATGACCCGCCCGACCGGCCTGGCCGTCTCCGTACCAGTCCGTGGGTACGGTTATGCGCCTTGCGTGGACCTTGCCGAGGACCGTCAACAACGTGTCCGGGCGTCACAGCTCGGCCCGTGCCTGGATCGGGCGCCCGACCCGCGCGCTCTCGCTGAGGCACCTGCTAGCATCGCCCGTCGTGACCCCGGAGCGCCCACTCGCCCGCCCGCCATTCGGCCTGCGCGCCCGCATCCTGACGCCGCTTGCCGCCGGCGGCAGCTACCACGAACCTGACGGACTGCTCCTGGTGGACGAGGCCGGTCGGATCGCCTTCGCGGGCCCGGCCGCTGACCGACCAGCCGAGGCTGACGCGGCCACCGATCTGCGCCCGTGGGTGGTCATGCCGGGCATGGTCGATCTTCATGCCCATCTGCCGCAGCTCCCGAACGCCGGCCTGGGTTTCGCCCTGGACCTGTTGACCTGGCTTGACCGGCTCACCTTTCCGACCGAACGGTCCTGGTCTGACCCCGCGGTCGCCGAGCGACAGGCGCCGGGCATCTTCGAAGCCTTTGCGGCCGCCGGTACGACGACGGTCATGGCCTACGGCACGGTCTACCAGGCCGCCATGGACGCGACCTTCCAAGCCGCCGAGGCCCACGGGATCCGGGCGATCCTGGGCAAGGTGATGATGGATCGCGGCACGTACGACCCGATTATCGAGCCGTCGACAATTCTCGATCGCTCGCTCAAGGAGTCGGCCGACCTGATCAGCCGCTGGCATGGCGTCGACGACGGTCGCCTTGCGTACGCGGTCACGCCGCGGTTCGCCGTGTCCTGTTCAGCCGACATGCTGCGCGAATCGGCTGCCCTCGCGCGCGCCACCGGCACCCGCTGGCAGACGCATGTCTCCGAAGATCCGTTCGAGATCGCCGAAGTCCGCCGGCTCTTCCCGGAAGCGCTCGACTATGTCGACGTCTACGACCGGGCTGGCGGACTCGGTGAGCGGACGATCCTCGCCCACGCGATCCATCTCTCCGACCGCGAACTGCGCCGCCTCGTCGAGACCGGGACGCGAATTGCCCACTGTCCGGCCTCGAACCTGTTCATCGGAGCCGGGGTGATGCCGCTCGCGCGGTATCTGGGGGCCGGCCTGGCAGTGGGGCTCGGCTCGGACGTCGCCGGCGGACCGGAAGCCTCGATCTTCTCGGTCATGCGGGTCGGCGCCTACGCGCAAATGGCCCGCCGTTCGCTGGTCGGAGATGAGGGCCCGGTTCCAGGGCCGCTCGACTGGCTTCGGGGGGGCACGCTCGCGGGCGCGGAGGCCCTCGGGCTCGGCGATCAGATCGGTTCCCTCGAAGTCGGCAAGGAGGCGGACCTGATCACGATCGATCCGACGCTGGTAGCCCCGACCAGGGACGCGCCGGTGGACGACGATCCCGAACACCTGGTGAGCCGCCTGATCTTCCGAGCCCACCCCGACATGGTCCGGGCCGCCTGGGTCCGCGGCCGCCGGCTCGACGGTCCGGGTGCCCGCGGCGGTCAGGGAATCGCGTGACGATGCACGCCGACCTCCTGATCACTGGCGGCACGGTCGTCGACGGCACGGGAGCGCCGTCCAGGCCCGGAACCATCGCCGTGATCGACGGGCGAATTCGCGCCCTGGCCGAGACCGATCCCGTCCCCTCGCACATCGCGCGGACCATCGACGCCACCGGCAAGGTGGTCGCCCCCGGGTTCATCGATCTGCACAGTCATGGCGGGCTGGTCATCCTGGCCGACGGGCGCCACGCCCCGAAGGTCCGCCAGGGCGTCACCACCGAGGTGGTCGGGGTCGACGGCAACGGCTTCGCGCCATTCCTCAATCGCGAGGAGCTCGAGGCATTCGTGAACCTCGACGCCGGACTCGATGGCCGACCCGATATCGACTACGACTGGACGAGCGTCGGGAGCTATCTCGCCCGCTATGACGGCCGGGTCAGCGTCAACGTCGCCACGCTGCTCGGCAACTCCCCACTGCGCATCGATGCGCTGGGCTGGGACGACGTTCCGGCCGACGACCAGGCGCTGGACCGCATGCGCGGCCTGATCCGCGACGGGATGGCGGAGGGCGCCTTCGGGCTCAGCTCGGGGCTCGACTACCCGCCGGGCGGCTACGCGACCACC
>JANPDO010000047.1:0-11500 GCA_031431535.1 Chloroflexota bacterium | reverse complement strand
ACATTGACGTGGGGCTTGGTGCGCTCGAACTTCTTCTTGGCCATGCTGACTGCTCCCTGGCTCCGCTAAACCTTGGACTTCTGGACGAGTTCCGAGGCCAGGTTGACCGGCACCTCGGCGTAATGACTGAACTCCATCGAGGAGGTGGCGCGTCCCTGCGACATGCTGCGCAGGTCCGTGACGTAGCCGAACATCTGGGCGAGCGGCACGAACGCGCGAACCACCTGGGTTGAACCGCGCGACTCCATTCCTTCAATGTGGCCACGCCGGCTGTTGAGATCGCCGATCACGTCGCCCATGAACTCCTCGGGCATCGTGACCTCGTTGCGCATGATCGGTTCGAGAATGGCCGGGTCCGCCTTCGAGAAGGCGTCCTTGACGGCCATCGAGCCCGCGATCTTGAAGGCCATCTCGGACGAGTCGACCTCGTGGTATGACCCGTCGAACAGGATGGCCTTCACGTCAACGACCGGGAAGCCGGCGTAGATGCCCGTCTGGAGCGTCTCGCGAATGCCGGCGTCGACGGACTTGATGTACTCACGCGGGATCGTACCACCGACGATCTTGTCGACGAACTCATAGCCGGAGCCCTTCTCGCCCGGCTCGAGCTTGATGATGGCGTGCCCGTACTGACCCTTGCCGCCCGTCTGGCGAATGAACCGGCCATTGCCCTCGGCGGCGCGCCGGATCGTTTCGCGGTAAGAAACCTGCGGTTTGCCGATATTGGCCGCGACCTTGAATTCGCGGATCATCCGATCGACCAGGACATCGAGGTGGAGCTCGCCCATCCCGGCGATCAGCGTCTCCGACGTCTCCGGGTCCGTCTTGACCCGGAAGGTGGGGTCCTCCTCAGCCAGCCGCTGCAGCGCGATGCCCAGCTTGTCCTGGTCCGCCTTGGTCTTCGGCTCGATCTTGACCTCGATGACCGGTTCAGGAAAGGTCATTGACTCGAGGATCACGCCGTGATCGGGATCCGTCAGGGTGTCACCGGTGAAGGTGTCCTTGAGCCCGACGGCCGCCGCAATATCGCCGGCGTAGACCTCGTCGATCTCCTCTCGGTGGTTGGCGTGCATCTGCAGCAGCCGCCCGATCCGCTCCCGCTTGCCCTTGGTCGGGTTCAGGACGTATGAGCCCGCCTTGAGCGTGCCCGAGTAGACCCGGAAGAAGGCCAGCTTGCCGACGAACGGGTCGGCCGCAATCTTGAAGGCAAGGGCGCTGAATGGTTCGCTGTCCGACGGCGCACGCACAACGTCCCCACCGGTACGAGCATCGATGCCGATCATCGGCGGCACGTCCAGCGGCGACGGCAGGTAGTCGACGACCGCATCGAGCATCTTCTGAACGCCCTTGTTGCGGAGCGCTGAGCCAGTGAGGACAGGGACGATCCGCGTCGTGAGTGTCCCGAGGCGTAGCCCGCGCTTGATCTCGGCAACCGTGAGTTCCTCACCCTCGAGGTACTTGTGGGTCAGCTCGTCATCCATCTCCGCCACGGCCTCGATCAGGGTGTGGCGGTGCTTTTCGGCCTCGGCGCGCAACTCCGCCGGGATTTCGATGACGTCGATCTGGTTGCCGAGATCGTCGCGGTAGTAGACCGCCTTCATCTCGACGAGGTCGATCACGCCCTGGAACTTGTCCTCGCGACCGATCGGGATCTGAATCGGCACGGCGCGGGCACCCAACCGATCGACGATGGAGTCGACGCAGCGCCAGAAGTCGGCTCCCGTCCGATCGAGCTTGTTGATGAAGCAGAAACGCGGCACGCCGTACCGATCCGCCTGGCGCCAGACCGTTTCGGACTGTGGCTCCACGCCGGCCACGCCGTCGAAGACCACAACCGCGCCGTCAAGGACGCGCAGGCTCCGCTCAACCTCCACCGTGAAGTCCACGTGCCCGGGCGTATCGATAATGTTGATGCGGTGGTCACCCCAGAATGCCGTCGTCGCCGCGGCGGTAATGGTGATCCCCCGCTCCTGCTCCTGGGGCATCCAGTCCATCGTCGCGGCGCCCTCGTGGACCTCGCCAATCTTGTAGATCTTCTTCGTATAGAAGAGGATCCGCTCGGTGACGGTCGTCTTGCCGGCATCGATGTGCGCGATGATTCCAATATTCCGTGTTCTGGCGAGTGGGACCTGGCGAGCCACGATGTTGCCTATGCTCCTACAGATCTACCACTTGAAATGGCTGAAGGCCCGGTTGGCCTCCGCCATCTTGTGCGTGTCTTCACGGCGCTTGACGGCGGCGCCGAGGCCATTCATCGCGTCGACGAATTCGGCCGCGAGCTTCTCGCTCATGCTCTTGCCATTGCGCTTGCGGGCCGCTTGAACCAACCATCGAACACCCAGCGACATCCGTCGATCGCCGCGGATCTCGACCGGAACCTGGTAGGTCGCACCGCCGACACGGCGAGGCTTGACCTCAATGATAGGCGTGGCATTGCGCATCGCGGCTTCGAGGATCTCCATCCCGGGTCGGCTCGCCTGGGCCTCGGCGCGGGCCAGCGCCTGGCGAAGAATTCGCTCGGCGAGATTCTGCTTCCCGCCCTTCATCAGCTTGGCCGCGAAGCGCGCGGTGGTCCGGTTGGCCGGGATGACCTCGTACTTGGTCTTGCGGGCGATGCTGATCCGGCGAGGCATCTAGCGAGCTCCCGGCTTTGTGGCCACCTTGGCGCCGTACTTGCTGCGACCCTGCTTCCGATCGCGCACGCCGGCTGCGTCGAGCGTTCCCCGGATGATGTGGTACTTGACCGACGGCAGGTCCTTGACCCGTCCCCCGCGTACGAGCACGACGGAGTGCTCCTGCAGGTTGTGACCGATTCCCGGGATGTAGGCTGTGACCTCCATCTGGTTGGTCAACCGAACGCGTGCGATCTTGCGCAGCGCGGAATTGGGCTTCTTGGGCGTCATCGTCCGGACCTGCAGGCAGACTCCCCGCTTCTGGGGGGCGCCTGGGATCGACACCTGGCGCTGCCGGAGGCTGTTCCAGTTCTTGCGCATAGCCGGCGCCTTGATCTTGGCGATCTTGCGCTTGCGGCCGTGGCGAACGAGCTGGCTGATCGTCGGCACGAAGACGCTTCTCCTTCTGGTCTGATCGCTCAGGTGTCGATGGCACCGGCCTTCGACGGGACCGGTCACTCGGGGTCGCGCGCTCTGGTTGAGGCGGGCGATGGGACCGGGATTTCAGGGGCTCGAAACAGGGTCCTCGGCGACCGCGCCAAAGGCGGACCCCTCCCGAGGCCACGATCGCGGAGTCTAGCAGCGGCCCGAGAATCGTGTCAAACGCAAAACGGCCCGCTGCCAGGCCCGACCGGTGCTGGCTGTCAGGCCTCCTCGCCCCGTTTGGCCAGGACACCTGCATCTTCGAGGAAGGGGTTGTCCAGGGTCGTTTCCCCGGTTCCGGCTGCCGTGAAGGGATTGAGGCCGCCGTCGTCATCAGCGCTGCCGCCCGCCCCGGCGATCGTGGCGGCCAGCGCGAGACCGGCCGCATCGTCTTCGGACGAATTGCTGTCACCCTCGAGGAACGGGTTGTACTCCGACCCCAGGTCGTCGAGCGCTTCGCCCGCCAGCGCCTCGATGGCGGCCCGGCGGTCGCGCTCCTTGCGCGCGGCGACGTTCGCCGGCGCGCCCGTCCCGGCCGGAATGAGCTTGCCGATGATGACGTTTTCCTTCAGCCCGATCAGGTGGTCCTTGGCGCCGTTGATGGCGGCCTCGGTGAGCACCCGGGTGGTCTCCTGGAAGGATGCCGCGGCCAGGAAGCTGGAGGTGTTGAGGGACGCCTTGGTCACCCCGAGCAGCACGGTCTGCGCCGTGGCGGGCTCTCCACCCTCGGCGAGGACACGATTGTTGTGGTGCTCGAACTCGAGCCGATCGACCAGTTCCGTCGGGAGCAGATCGACATCTCCGGGCTGGTCGATCCGTACCTTGCGCAGCATTTGGCGAACGATGATCTCGATATGCTTGTCGTTGATCGTGACGCCCTGGCTCTTGTAGACCTTCTGGACCTCCTTGACCAGGTAGCGCTGGACGGCGTCCTTGCCGCGGGTGTCCAGGTACTCCTGCGGGTTGATGGGCCCGTCCGTGATGGCGTCGCCGGCGCGAATACTGGCGTTGTTTTCGACCAGGAGCTTGGCGTTGTGCGGGATCAGGTACTCGCGCTCGACGCGATCCTCGGCCCGCACCACCAGCCCTTCATCGCCGTGGACCAGGAATCCCTTGACCGGTGCTGCGACATCGGTCGTTATCCCGTCGGCCTGGGTCCGCGCGAGGACTTGGCCGAGTTCGACCAGGTCGCCCGGCGCAGCGAGCATCTCGGCGCCCATCGGCAGCGCGAGGGCCGTGTCGTACACCTCGGTCGAGATGACCTTGACCTTGGTCGGACCGTCGCCACGAAGGATCTCGACGATCCCGTCGATATGGCTGATCTCAGCCTTGCCCTTGGGAATCCTGGCCTCGAACAGCTCCTCAACCCGCGGCAGACCGGCGGTGATGTCCACCCCCGCCGCAACGCCCCCGGTGTGGAACGTCCGCATGGTCAGCTGCGTGCCCGGTTCGCCGATCGATTGGGCGGCGATGATCCCTACGGCCTCGCCGGACCCGACCATTTCGCCGGTGGCCAGATTACGGCCGTAGCAGGCCCGGCAGACGCCGTGCCGCGCCTCACACGTCAGGGGTGACCGGACGAGCGCTTCGTCAATGCCAGCCAGGTCGATCCGCTCGGCCGACTCCTCGCTGATCAGCTCGTTGCGGTCGACCAGCAGGACCAGCTGGGCCGCCTTCTTCGGCGTGACGCGGGGATCGGGCAATGGGGCGGCCGCCAGACGGCCCACGAGGCGCTTCTGGAAGGCCCCCTTCTCTTCACTGGATTCGCTTCGAATGATCCAGCTGCCCTCTTCGGTGCCGCAGTCCTCCTCACGCGTGATGACGTCCTGGGCGACATCGACCAGGCGACGGGTGAGGTACCCGGAGTCGGCCGTGCGGAGGGCGGTGTCCGCGAGGCCCTTCCGGGCACCGTGGGTGGAGATGAAGTATTCGAGAACGGTCATGCCCTCGCGGAAGTTGCTCCGCACCGGGACGTCGATGATCCGGCCCGACGGATCCGCCATCAGGCCACGCATGGCACCAAGCTGGCCGATGTTGCCCTTGTTGCCGCGGGCACCAGAGGCGGTCATCATCGTCACCGGGCCCGTCGGATCGAGTGAGCGCATCATCTCGTCCGACATGTCGGAGCTGGTTTCCTGCCAGACCCCGACGACCTGCTCGTAGCGCTCGTCGTCGGTGATCAGGCCACGTTGGAATTGGCGGTCGATGGCCGCCACGGCATCATCAGCCGCGGCGAGCCGCTGCGGCTTGTCAGCCGGGATCTCGATGTCGAACAGGCCGATGGTCATGCCGCTGCGGGTCGCGAACTCGAACCCGACGCTCTTGATCCCGTCGACAAGGTGGGCGGTCTCTTCCGATCCGAGCTGCCGGTAGCACACGTCCACCAGCTCCTTGAGATCGACACGGCGCATCACCGAATCATGGAACCGCAGCGGATCGGGCAGGATCTGGTTGAAGATCACCCGCCCGATCGTCGTTCGCCGGCGCTCGACCTGCAGCGAGGCCGACTCGGGATCCCAGGTCCTGACCTCGACGTCAATCGGCTCGTGGAGCGTGATCCCAGTCTTCTCCCGGAGCTGGTAGCCCAGGATGGCGGCATCTTCGGATGCGAAAACGCGGACCCTGGCACCAGACACGACGGGGCCGTCCATCGTCAGGTAGTAGCAGCCCAGGACCATGTCCTGGGTCGGGGCCACGACCGGGCTGCCGTCGGCCGGCGACAGCAGGTTGGCGGTCGAGAGGAGCATGGTTCGCGCTTCTTCCTGGGCGGCGGTCGACAGCGGAACATGGACCGCCATCTGGTCACCGTCAAAGTCGGCGTTAAAAGCCGTGCATACCAGCGGATGGATCTGGATGGCCGAACCTTCGACGAGGACCGGGATGAACGCCTGGATCCCCAGCCGATGGAGGGTTGGGGCGCGGTTCAGCAGGACCGGATGATCCTTGATGACGTCTTCGAGGACGTCCCAGACCTCCGGCCTGACCCGCTCCACGATGCGCTTGGCGCTCTTGATGTTGTGGGCGAAGCCCTTCTCGACGAGCTGGCGCATCACAAACGGCTTGAACAGCTCGAGGGCCATCTTCTTCGGCAGGCCGCACTGGTGCAGCTTGAGATCCGGCCCGACCACGATAACCGATCGACCCGAGTAGTCGACCCGCTTGCCGAGCAGGTTCTGGCGGAACCGGCCCTGCTTGCCTTTGAGCATGTCGGACAACGACTTGAGGCGATGGTTGCCGGTTCCGGCGATCGCCCGGCCGCGCCGACCGTTGTCGATCAGCGCGTCGCATGCCTCCTGGAGCATCCGCTTCTCATTGCGGATGATGATCTCTGGGGCGCCCAGTTCCAGGAGCCGCTTGAGGCGATTGTTCCGGTTGATGACGCGTCGGTACAGATCGTTCAGGTCGGAGGTGGCGAACCGGCCACCGTCGAGCTGGACCATCGGACGAAGGTCGGGCGGAATGACGGGCAGGACGGAGAGGATCATCCAGTCCGGCCGCGTCCCCGATCGGCGGAATGCCTCGATCAGGCGCAGCCGCTTGATGGCCTTCTTGCGGCGCTGCCCGGAGCTGGTCCGAACCTCCACGTGGAGCGAGCGGGCGAGCTCCTCGAGGTCCATCCGGCTGATGATCTCGCGGACGGCCTCGGCACCCATGCCGGCGCCGAAGACCCGACCGCCCTTGGCGCCCGTGCCATAGCGCTCGTCAAGGCTCCGATACTCGGTCTCGCCGAGGGTCTGCATAGGCTTGAGTGACTCGAGCTCGTCGCGCATCTTGCGCAGCTCGTCCTTGGTTCCCTGGGCCTGCTCCTGGAGCTGAGCGCGCTCGTGAGCGAGCGTGTCGGCCATCGCCGCCTTGAGGTCCTCGATCTTCTGGTCGACCGCGCGCTCCTCGTCGGCGATCCTTCGCTGGAGATCCCCGTTGACCTGCTCCGTGTAGTCACCGACGATCTTGCGCAGGCGCGCCGTGGCGTCCTTGCCGCCCTTTTCGTCGGCAGGGACCACGACCTCGCCGGTCGGGGCGAACACGATGGAAGCCTCTGCGACACCCGTCTTGAGGCTGGCCACGAGTGCCGCCGTTGCCTGGGCGGCCGCGGCGATCTCCTCGGTGCGCGACGCTCGCTGACCCTCGAGATCCTCCTTCGTCCGGGCCAACGCCGCGGTCAGCTCATCCTTGCTCCGGTTCAGCCCGCCGCGCAGTTCATCCTCGAGCTCTGCCAGCCGCTGACCGGCCTTTCCTCCGCGACCCTGGGCCTCCTCCTCGATGGCTGCCATGGCACGCCGTCGGGCGTCCTCGTCGACATAGGTGACGATGTACAGCGCGAAGTACAGGATCCGCTCGAGGTTCCGGGGGCTGATATCGAGGAGGATGCCCAGGCGGCTGGGCGTTCCCTTGAAGTACCAGATGTGGCTGACCGGGCTGGCCAGCTGGATGTGGCCCATCCGTTCGCGACGGACCTTGGAGCGGGTCACCTCGACACCGCACTTGTCGCAGATGATGCCCTTGTAACGGATCCGCTTGTACTTGCCGCAATAGCACTCCCAGTCCTTGGTCGGACCGAAAATACGCTCGTCGAACAGGCCGTCCTTCTCCGGCTTCAACGTGCGGTAGTTGATGGTCTCAGGCTTGGTGACCTCGCCCTTGGACCACTCCCGGATCTGATCCGGGCTGGCAAGCGAAATCCGGATCGCGCTGAAGTTATTGACTTCGAGCATGGTTCTCCTCCGCGTCTCCGCCTGGCTTGGTGACGCGATGCGGACCGTGGGCGAGCAGCGACGCGCCGGTCAGTACGCGGCGCTGCGGGTGTCGGGTCAGTGACTGGGTCAGCGTCGAAGGCAGGGGATCAGTCCTCGAACCCGGCGAGGTTGATCCCGCCGAGATCGGGCAACAGGTACCCCGAGGCGTCGTCCTCCGCGAGTGGGATCTCCTCGTCGTTGGGGTCGAGGATCTCGGCATTGAGGCCGAGGCTGCGCAACTCCTTGATGAGCACCTTGAATGATTCGGGCACGCGAGGCGGCTGGATTTCCTCGCCCTTGACGATGGCCTCATAGGTCTGGACTCGTCCAAGGACGTCGTCCGATTTCACCGTGAGCAACTCCTGGAGGATGTTCGCCGCCCCGTACGCCTCCAGGGCCCAGACCTCCATCTCGCCGAAGCGCTGGCCGCCGAACTGGGCCTTGCCGCCGAGCGGCTGCTGCGTGATCAGGCTGTATGGACCCGTGGATCGGGCGTGGATCTTGTCCTCGACAAGGTGATGGAGCTTGAGCATGTAGATATAGCCGACGGTGATCGGACGATCGAACGTCAAACCCGTGCGCCCGTCGCGCAACTCAGTCTTGCCATTCTCGGGCAGGCCGGCCTCGGCCAGTTCCCGGCGAATGTCATGCTCCGTGGCACCGTCGAAGACCGCCGTCGCCGCCTTGAGGCCCTTCGCATGAAGCGCCCAGCCGAGGTGCGTTTCCAGGACCTGGCCGATGTTCATTCGGCTCGGTACCCCGAGCGGGTTGAGCAGGATATCCACCGGGGTTCCGTCGGGCAGGAATGGCATGTCCTCAGCCGGCAGGATCTTGGCGATGACCCCCTTGTTGCCGTGACGGCCGGCCATCTTGTCGCCGACGCTGATCTTGCGTTTCTGGGCCACGGACACCCGGACCAGGCGATTGACACCCGGCTGGAGATCGTCGTTGAGTTCGCGCCGAAACTCGCGGACCTCCACGACCTTGCCGCGCTCGCCATGGGGCAGCCGCAGCGAGCTGTCCTTGACCTCGCGAGCCTTCTCGCCAAAGATCGCACGCAGCAACCGCTCTTCGGCGGTCAGCTCGGTCTCGCCCTTGGGCGTGATCTTGCCGACCAGGATGTCACCGGGGCGAACCTCGGCGCCGATGTACACGATCCCTTCCTCATCGAGGTCCTTGAGCGATTCCTCGCCGACATTGGGGATGTCGCGGGTGATCTCCTCGGGCCCGAGCTTGGTGTCACGTGACTCCATCTCGTGCTTCTCGATATGAATGCTTGTGAACAGGTCGTCGCGCACGAGGCGATCGCTGATCACGATCGCGTCCTCGTAATTGCCACCTTCCCAGCTCATGAACGCGACCAGGACGTTTCGCCCGAGCGCCAGCTCACCCTGCTGGGTGGAGCTCGAATCGGCGATCGGCTGACCGTCGCCGACCCGCGCGCCGACGTCCACGATGGGGCGTTGGTTGATGCACGTGCCCTGGTTGCTGCGAACGAACTTGAGCAGCTTGTACTCGTCGAGTTCGCCCGCGTCGGTCTCGATGTGGATGCGTTCGGCGGTGACGCTGGTGACCAGCCCGCGACGCCGCGCCACGAGCACCTGGCCTGAGTCCCGGGCGGCCCGGTCCTCCATGCCGGTGCCGACGATGGGCGACTCCGGCTCCAGGAGCGGTACGGCCTGGCGCTGCATGTTGGAACCCATCAGCGCGCGGTTCGCGTCGTCGTGCTCGAGGAACGGAATCAGTGCCGTGGCCACCGAGACCACCTGCTTTGGCGAGACGTCCATGTACTCGATCTGGCTGGCGCGGGCCTCGGGGAAGGTATCCCGGTAGCGCGATGGGATCCGTTCAGCGGTGAAGTGGCCCTCCTCGTCGAGCGGCGCGTTCGCCTGCGCGACGACGTGCTCCTCCTCCTCATCGGCCGGCATGTAGTGGATCTCATTGGTGACGACAGGTCGGATCGGAAAGGCGTTGGCCTTCTGCTTCTTGAGCTCTGCGGCTGCGGCAACCGTGAACGCTTCTCCGGCCTTGAGGACGATCTCGCCACCCTTCGTGACGACATCCGCCCCGGCCAGAAATTGGCCAAGATCGGCCTCGTCGTGGGCCACCGTGCGCTTGACCTTGCGGTAGGGCGTCTCAATGAAGCCGTAGCTGTTGATCCGCCCATACGTCGCCAGAGACCCGATCAGGCCGATGTTCGGACCTTCCGGAGTCTCGATCGGGCAGATCCGCCCGTAGTGGCTGTGATGGACGTCGCGGACGTCAAAGCCCGCACGTTCTCGGGACAGTCCACCTGGTCCGAGTGCTGACAGGCGCCGCTTGCTGGTGAGTTCGGCCAGGGGGTTGGTCTGGTCCATGAACTGGCTGAGCTGGCTGCCGCCGAAGAATTCCTTCATCGCGGCGACGACCGGTCGGATGTTGATCAGCGCGTTCGGGGTCGCCTTGTCAAGCTCCTGGATCGTCATCCTCTCGCGGACAACGCGCTCCATGCGCAGCAGCCCAATCCGGAACGCGTTCTGGATCAACTCCCCGTTGGCTCGAATGCGACGGTTGCCAAGGTGATCGATGTCGTCCTTGGGGTGCAGCCCACGGTTGCACTCGATCAGGTGACCGACGATCGCCGCGATGTCCTCTCGAGTGATGGTGCGGCCTTCGCGAGGCAATTCGACGCCAAGGCGACCGGCCACGGAGTCAAGCTTCTTGTTGAACTTGTACCGACCGACGCGGCCGAGGTCATAGCGACGGAAGTTGAAGAACAGGCTCTCGACGAGCTGGCGAGCGTTGTCGCCCGTGGGCGGATCGCCGGGTCGCAGCTTCTTGTAAACCTCGATGAGGGCCTCTGCCTGAGTGTGGGTCAGATCCTTGTCCAGGGTCGCCGCGATGTAGGGGTGCTCAACATCGCCGTCGACGGTGGTGAACAGCCCGGCGATCTCATCGTTCTGCTCATAGCCGACGGCACGCAGGAGCGTGGTGGCGGCAAGCTTGCGCTTGCGATCCACCTTCACCCAGAGCTGGTCCTTGTTGTTGGTCTCAAATTCGAGCCAGGCCCCGCGGTTTGGGATGACCTTGGCGCTGAACAACATCCGTCCGGTTGCCGGGTCCTCGGTCTCGCTGTAGTAGACGCCGGGCGAGCGGACCAGCTGGCTCACGACAACACGCTCGGCGCCGTTGATGACAAAGGTGCCCTGGTCGGTCATCCACGGGTAATCGCCCATGTAGACGCGCTGGCGCTGGATCTCGCCGGTCTCCTTGATCAGGAGTTCGACGTTGATATAGAGCGGCTTGCTGAAGGTCAGATCCTTCGTGCGGCACTCCGCTTCTGTGTACTTGGGCGCGCCAAACTCGTAGTCCAGGAACTGGAGCTCCATCACCTTGCCGGTGAAGTCCTTGATCGGGCTGATCTCGTCGAACAGCTCGCGCAACCCCTTTTCGACAAACCAGCTGAACGAATCCAACTGGAGTTCGATCAGGTTGGGGATCTCGAATTTCTCGTAGCTGACGCCGTCGACCTTCCTGTCGATCCGGGCATACGAGATGCGACCCGATGGGGTTCGCGCGCGAGTCGACGACTCAGCAGACAGCATGAAGCACCACTCCTTGACGGAGGTAGACAGGGAAAAGGGAGGCCACGCTCACAGAAGGAGTAGGATACCGCGATTCTGCCTCCTGTCA
>JANPDO010000046.1:0-2677 GCA_031431535.1 Chloroflexota bacterium | reverse complement strand
CTTGATCGCCCGCATGAACCGGACGGCATCGGCACCACGCTGGACTTCCAGCCAGTCGCGCCGGGCGAGGCCGATCCCGTGCTCGGCGGTAACGGTCCCACCGAGCGCAAGCGCGGCTCGATAGAGGTCGGCCTGGACGAGCTTGGTCATCTTCTCGGCGCCCGGGTCGTCGCGATCGAACACGAGATCGGGGTGCAGGTTGCCATCCCCGACGTGCCCGAAGGTCCCGATCCTGACATCGTGCCTGGCCGCGATCGCCTCGATGGCGCGGAGCATGTCCGGTACCCGGGCCCGCGGGACGCCGATGTCCTCCATGCGGACCTCGCCAAGTCGCTCCAGCGCGAAATGGGCGCCCCGTCGCGCCTGGCGCAGCCAGTCGGCCTCCTGGGGGTTGGCCGCGCGGATCGTGTCCGTTGCCCCGGCCGCACGGCAGACCGTATCCGCGCGCTCGAGTTCGTCGGCGGCAGCGGCTGCGGGCATGTCCGATTCGATCATCAGCATTGCCGCCGCCGAGCGATCCAGACCCAGCTGGTGAACATCGTCGACGGCGACGATGGTGAACCGGTCCAGCAGTTCGAGGGTCACCGGCGTCAAACCGGCCGCGGCGATCCCGGCGACGGCGTCACCGGCACTATCAAGGGTCGGGAAGAACGCCAACATCGTGAGACGGGGCGGGGGCGCCGGGCGGAGCCGGAGCGTGGCCTCGGTGATGATCCCGAGGGTGCCCTGGCTGCCGACCAGCAGGTGCGTCAGCGAGTAGCCGGCCACGTCCTTGACGTTCTTGCCGCCGGTCCGGATGACCGTGCCGTCGGCCATCACGACCTCCAGCGACAGCACCGAGTCGCGGGTCTGCCCGTACTTGATGCAGCACAGCCCGCCGGCGTTGGTGCCCAGGTTGCCACCGATCGAGCACATCTCAAAGCTGGCCGGGTCCGGAGGGTAGAACAGTCCGTATTCGGCCACCGCCGCCTTGAGTCGAGCGTTGATAATCCCCGGCTGCACGACCGCGACCAGGTTCTCCCGGTCGATCTCGATGATCTGGTCCATGGCCGTGAAGGCGATCGTGAGTCCGCCCTCGATGCCGTTGGCGCCGCCGGACAGCCCGCTGCCGGCGCCGCGCGGGACGATCGGGACGCGCAGCTCGCCTGCGATCCGCACGAGCTCGGCAACCTGGGCGGTGGTCGTCGGAAGCGCGACCGCGGCCGGCAACCCGCCACGCAGGTAGGGGGTCTCGTCGTTTCGATGCCCCTCGCGGTCGACCTCGTCGGTCAGCAGGCGCAGCTCAGGCAGGCGCGCCCGGATGGCGTCGATCAGGGGTCCGGAGGCGACGGCTGGCTCGGTCGGGGCAGTCACTCGGTGAGTCTACGCGGCGACGCGATACGATCGTGTCATGGCCCGTGCCCGTCGCCTCCAGGTCCCACGCCTCCAGACCGCCCTGATGGCCCTCGCCCTGGCGATCACAACGGCGCTCGGGCCATCGCCCCTGGCGCCCACCGCGCACGCCGCGTCGCCGATCGGCGTCCGCCAGATCGTGGCTGGGTCGGTCGGGCGCTCCAGCCTTGCGCTCGATGCCGTCTACCGAGCCAGGCTCAAGCTCAATTGGGAGACCCGGGCGATCTGGGTGGATTCCACCGCGATCATCACCAACACGTCGGGCGGCGAGATCGATCGGATCGAGCTCAACACGATCGCGGCGCGCCTGGGGGCTATCAGATTGCGGCCGGTCACGGTCGATGGAGTCGCCGTCGCGGCGTCGATCAGCGGACAGACGATCGTGATCCCACTCGGCGGCGTGCTGCCCGCGGGCGCGGTGACGAAGATCCGGGTCAGGTTCTCGGCGCGCCTGCGCAGCACCGTGGGCGGGTCCGACTGGCTGTTCACCCGCGCCAACGGCATTGCCGACCTGTACCGATGGCTTCCATGGGTCAGCCGGCGAGTCACCTTCGAGCGACCGAATCATGGCGACCCGTTCGTGACCCCGACCAGCCGCGATGTGCGGGTCCGGGTGACGACAGACCGGCCGCTCGACCTGGCGACCACCGGCGATCTGGTGTCGACGAGTGCCGACGGTCTGACGAGCGTCTTCCAGGCCCGTGACGTGCGTGACTTCACGATCACCGCCGCCCGCGACTACCAGGTGCTCGAACGAGCGGTCGGCGCGACCACCGTGCGCGTCTGGTTCCGGCCCGGTACGCGCGGGGCGGCGTGGCTTGAAGCGGCGGCCGATGCCTTTGGAACGCTGGAGGAGCGGCTCGGGACGTATGGCTATCCCTCGTTCGATGTCGTCCAGTCGGCCGGTGGCGCCGGGATGGAGTCACCGGGGCTGATCTGGATCCCGGGCGGCGTGGCCGCCGGCAATCTCCGCTACCTCGTCGCCCACGAGACGGCGCATCAATGGTTCTACGGGATCGTCGGGAGCGACCAGGTGCGCGAACCGTTCACGGACGAGGCCGCCGCTGACTTCGCCGCCAGGTCGGTTCTGGATCTTCGGCGCGCGAGCCGTTGCCCCAGCGACCGCCTCGACCGCTCGATCTACGCTTACTCAGCGGCCTGCTACTACGAGACGGTTTACATCGGCGGCGGCAACCTGCTCGACGATGCCCGCCAACTGATGGGCTCGGACCTGTTCTGGGCGGCCTTGCGTGGGTACGTGGCGGCGAACCGGCACAAGCTCGCC
>JANPDO010000045.1:0-2445 GCA_031431535.1 Chloroflexota bacterium | reverse complement strand
CGGGCGACCGGCACGCCCGGGGCGAGGCTCCTGGCGTACCTGGCCATGGCGACTGCCGAACCGGCGCGTGCCGTCGAGTACCACGAGCTTGCGGCGGTGGTCCGCGCCGAAACGGGCCTCAACGTGCTCCCCGTGATCGCGACCGGAGAGCCGCCGCGGGAGTTGAATACCGAACCGTCTGACCGGGGACTGCGGGTCCGGACGTTTGGAGGTTTCGCGCTGGAAATGGATGGGCGGCGTGTCTCCCTGGACGGCGTCAAGCCGCGAGCGCGGGCGGTCCTCAGATTCCTTGCCCTGCACGTGGAGGGCGGTGTCCATCGCGAGGTCATCTGCGAGGCCCTCTGGCCCGATGCTGACGCCCAGACCGGTGGCCGCAGCCTGCACGTGGCGATCTCCGCGCTTCGCGGGGCATTCGTGGCGACGCTGGGCCCTGATGGCGGGCGGGTCATCGCCCGTGATGGCGACGCCTACCGCCTAGCTGTTTCCCCCGCATCGGTGGATCATTGGCGTTTCGATCGAGCGCTTGCCGCCGGGCGTGCGGCCAGGGGACGGGGCGAGGTCTCGCGAGCCGCCTTCGTGGAGGCTCTCGGCGCTTACGCGGACCTGTTGCCTGAGGACGGACCGGCTGACTGGGTCGTCGACCATCGGGAGCGATATCGGGCCGGAGCCGTCGAGGCCGCGCGTGCGATTGCCGAAGACGCTGCGGCGCTGGGCGACCTCGCCGAGGTGATTCGTGTATGTCGCTCTGCGCTCGCGATCGATCGCTATCAGGACTCACTCTGGCGCCTGCTCATCGATGCGCATGAATTGGCCGGCGACCCGGGCGCCGCGACCCGCGATCGGCGCGACTACGCGGCCGTCCTCGAAGGTCTCGGGGTGCTCGAGCACTGACCATCGCCTTAAAGTTCAGCGCTTCGCGAAGAACTCCAACTCCGAGATCGCCAGGGGAGCACCATCGGGCCCGAACGTCGCGACGACCCGGATGGTCAACGCATCGCCGGCCGGTCCCGAGAGATCAAAGCTCTGCGGGTCGTGGATGTCCTGGACTTCCAGTCGCTGGACGGAGCCGTCGGCGAACACGATCTCGATGGCCTCGGCCCGCCGCAACTCGAGGAAGGCGTCCGCACTGGCGCCGTTGTGAATGATGATGGCACCCAGTTCAAATGGCGCCTCGAAACGGAGCGTGAGGCTCGGAGCACGTGCGCCGGCTTGCCAGTCCGTGTTCGTGAAGGTGTCGACGACATCGCCGATCGGATGACCGTCGACTTCGTCAGTCGCTTCGGCGGCGATCGGGCGTACCGGTTCGAGGCTCGGCGTGGCGACGCGTTCGACCTGCTCGACAGCGGTGCGGATCACCCGGTTGATGATGCCCTGGATGGATGGAATCGCGACGTACCCGACAAGCCCCAGCGCGAAGAGGATGCCCAGCGCCCATCGAATCGCATAGGTCACGCGGATCCCGCTCGGTCGACCTGACGGATTGCCCTGGCGCATGCCCTTGGTACGTTCACCGGCCTCGTAGCGTCGTTTTGGCTTCCGCCGGAAGATGCGGCGCCACCAGGGGAGGGTGACCTCCACGACCACGGCTTCCTGCAGGCTGTTCCCACAGCGGCGGCAGAACTTGCGAGTCGGATCGTTTGGCTCGGCGCAGGCACTGCAGATTCGATCGCCCGGCTGGGCAACGCGACGCTCCTGGGTCGATTGAGGACGGGGTTTCGGCGCAGTCTCTGCGGTGGGTTTCCGGGCGACCGGCTGCACGGCTTGTGGCTGCGAGGGGGCCAAGCCGGTCGCTGCCAAGGCGGCTGCCCCTGGCAAGCGCGCGGGAGGCTGCGCGGAGGGGAGGCGGGCCGGTGGCAGGGCTGGTGCCGGGCGAACGGGCGTTGGCTGAAACGGGCGCGCTGGGTCCGGACGTGGGGCGATCGGCGGCGGGGCGGCGCTCGGAGGTGTGGCTCCGTAGGCCAGAGAAGGCGCGATCGGCGGGGCAACCGGCGGCGAGGTTGACGTGACGATGGCCACTGGGGCTGGCGTGCTGTGCTGTGGCGGCAGTTCCGGCTCGTCGATCAGCGATGTTTCGGCAAATGTGCCCGCGGCGGACCTTGAGGGCCCGCCGCGTCGCGGCTTCGGCACCGTGGGTTCGGGTTCAGGTTCAGGTTCCGGCTCGGGCGCTGGTGGAGGCGCCGGCTCGGGTTCAGGTTCCGGCGCAGGCGCAGGTGCTGGTGCTGGTTCGGGCAGCGACGCAGGCGGCGGTTCACGCTCGGGCTTGGGCTCGGGTTCCGGCGCGGGCGCAACCAGAGGCTCAGGCTCGGCCGTGGCCGTGGCCGTGGGCGCTGGTTCGGGCTCAGGCGCGCGTGGAAGTTCAGGCTCAGGCTCGGGCTCGGGAGACGGTGGAGGCGCTGGCTCGGGCTCAGGCTCGGGCTCGGGCGGTGGCTCGGGCTCGGGCTCAGG
>JANPDO010000044.1:0-5899 GCA_031431535.1 Chloroflexota bacterium | reverse complement strand
CGATGAGCAGGGCGGGAGCTACTACCCGGAAGCGCTTATCGCGGCCAGGGCGGTCGACAACAACCGGGTGGATCTCACGTGCATGGGCGGGATCACCCGTGGCCGGCGGGTCATCGACCAGGCGCTGGACGCGGGCCTGGCGTTCGCCCCACACATGTTCCCGCACGTCCACAGCCAGGTCCTGGCCGGGCTGGGCCACACGGACGTCCCGATCGAATGGGGTATCCCGGGAACCGGCGTCCATCCGATGGACGACCCACTCCCGCAACCGACGATCCTGCCGGGGGGCCGCATGGCGCCCTTCCCCGAGGCGCCCGGTTTCGGGCACCTGGTCGATGCGGACTGGGTGCGCGCGCAGCCGCACGACGACCCGGCCGGGATCCTGGGGGAGCTGTGACCGTACGACAGCGCGGCTGGTGGCTGGAGGACGCCATGGTCGGCGGCACGATCGTGCACCCCGGTGGGCGGACGATCACGGCTGATGAGCATCCGAGGCTCGCCTGGCTGACGAACAACGCGAGCGACGTGCACGGGGACGCGCACCGCGCGGCACACGGTCCATTCGGCGAGCCCCTGGTGCTCGGGGCGCTGACGGCCGCGGTCGTCGTCGGCCTCGCTGAACCTGCCACGGCGCCACCGGCTGATGCACGGCGCGCCGTCCCGGACGGTTGGTCCAGCATCATCCTCGCGGGTGTCGTCCTGGCCGGGGACAGCCTCACCGCGACGTCCCGGGTTGAGGCGGTCACCCTTGACGACGACCGTAGAGGCGGCCGGGTCCGCCGGCTGATCGAGGGACGGAATCAGCGCAACGAGGTGGTCGTTCGCATCCACGAAGACCGCTGGGCGCCCGCCAGGCCGGACGGAACAACCGATTGTTGACATCGATTGTCCTGCGGGCGTATGGTCCGCCCGGATCAACTTCCGGGCGGGTCCGGCGGATGGTTCAGGGGCCACTTCCAGGCCAGACTTGAGGAGGAGTAACGTGGATCAGCAGCGTCCCACTGGCGGGCAGGACCCGGCGTCACAGGCGATCGCGGACGTCCTGGCGGGTCGGATCAGTCGTCGCTCGTTCATCCGGCGGGCCACCGTGCTGGGCCTGTCCGGCGGAACCATCGCCGCCGTGATCGCGGCGTGCGGCGGTGGCACCGCGTCGAACAGTCCGGCGCCTGCCGCAACGGCGGCACCAACGACCGCGCCGGCAACGGCAGCCCCGACCGCTGCCGCCACTCCCGAGCCGGCCCCGGCCTTCGATCCGATGCGCTACTCGGGCGAGAAGGTCCGCATCGCCATCGTCGACGGCGAGCGCGATGAGGCCGGCCTCAAGGACAAGATCCCCGAGATCAAGGAGAAGATGGGCATCGATGTCGAGCTGACAACGCTCGCCCTCGGAGCCCTGCTCGAGTCGAACAACCAGAACCTGCGCGCACCGGAGTCGGCGTTCGATGTGCTCCATGTCCTGGGCTTCTCGGTGGCCGGCACAGTGGGCGCCGACCTGTTCCAGGAGATCACGCCCTGGGTCGCCGACCCGGTGCGAACGCCAGAGGGCTACAACCTCGCGGACTTCCCGGCCGGTGCCCTCGATTACAACGGCTACTTCGATGTCGCAGCCGGCGAATTCGGCGGGGACAAGCTCTATCTCATTCCTGGTATCCATTCCGGCTCGTGCATCCTGTTTTACCGCAAGGATCTGTTTGACGCCGCGGGCGTCGCCGTGCCCACCAACTGGGAGGACTACCTTGCGGCCGCCAAGACGCTGACGAGCGGCGATGTCGCCGGCAACTGCATGATTGGCGCCAACGACGTATCGCTCTTCCTGGTTGACTGGTACACCCGCTTCATCACCATGGGCGGCCAGTTCACCAAGGGGTCAAAGGCAGACAAGACGCTCGAGACCAACCTCACCTCGCCCGAGGCGGTCCGTGCGCTCCAGCACATGATCGACTGCGTGCCGTACGCGCCCGCGGCCGTTACGAGCTACGGCTTCACTGAGGGGCTGGACGCCTTCATTTCCGGCAAGGTCGCGATGATGCTGTTCTGGTCGACCATCGGCGGCTCCATCTACGGCCCGGATTCCCCGGTCGCCGCCTCAACGGAGACGGCTGTGATGCCGGCCGACGCGGGCCAGACGCCACGGGCCATCCGCGGCGGCTGGGGCCTCGGCATCCCGAAGAACCTGCCCGAGAAGAACAAGGATGTCGCCTGGCATTTCCTGACCTACCTGACCTCCGCGGAATTCGAGAAGTACCAGGTCGCGAACTACCAGACCGATCCGAACCGCTCGTCCACCTTCATTGATCCTGAGCTGGTTTCGGCGCTGCCGTACCTGCCGATCGCCGGTGAGGCCTCCTCGACGGCGCAGATCCTCGAGATAGCCAACATCCCGGAAACGTTCGCGATCGTGGGCGAGGTAGCCCGCGAGTTCAACCTCGCGCTGACTGGCACCCAGGATGCCGCGACGGCGTGCCAGAAGGCGCAGGACGCATCGCTCGCCATCCTGCGCACGGGCGGACATCTGGCCTGATCCAGGTCGAGCCCGGGTCCCCCGACCCGGGCTCGCCATCCTCGTTCGACAGTGACAGGGAGTCGCATGGGAGCCGCGCGCGTGGACGCCCGGAACACGCGCAGCCCCCTGCACACACGCCGGGACGTGGGCCTGCTGGTGGCTCCGGCGCTGGTCTATCTGCTTGTCTTCTCATTGTTCCCGCTGATCTACAGCCTGGGGATCTCGTTCTTCAAGTGGGACCAGGTCACAAGCTCATTCAACTTCTATGGGCTCGGCAATTTCGCCGACCTTGCCGCGGATCCGGTGTTCTGGACGGCGGCCGTCAATTCGGGCGTGATGACCGGGCTCGGCGTACTGATCCAGGTGGTCCTGGGAACAGCACTGGCACTCTTCTTCGACCTTCGTCTCCGGGGCTCATGGCTCGTCCGAGGCATTCTCGTGCTGCCCATGCTCCTCACGCCCGTCGTGGTCGGCCTGATGTGGCGAGCGCTGCTCAATCCTGACTGGGGGATGATCAATTGGACCCTGAGAACGCTGGGCCTGCCGGACCCGCTGTGGCTGGGCGACCCGGAGCTCGCGCTGTGGACCCTGACGGTCGTCGATGCCTGGCAGTGGACGCCGTTCGTCATGGTCGTCGTGTTCGCCCGGCTCCAGGCGCTGCCGCGTGACGTGTTCGAGGCCTCGCAAGTGGACGGCGCGGGCCGAATCGCAACGGTCACCCGGATCACCCTGCCGTTGCTGGCCCCGGCGATCGCCTTCGCCGCGATCTTCCGGGCGATCGATGCCTTTCGCTCATTCGACGTGGTATTTGGCCTCACCTACGGCGGACCCGGCCGCTTCACGACGACGATGAGCTTCTACACCTGGGAGCAGGGTTTCACGTTCACCCGCTACGGATATGCGTCCGCTCTCGCCTACGTCATGGTCCTCGTCGCCACGATCGGAATGACCCTGCTGTTCCGCTATGTCCGTGTCCGTCGGGAGGACGCCTCGTGACTCGACGCATGGAGCGCGCGGTGGCCTACCTGCTCCTGATAGCCATCGCCGTCGTGGGTCTGGCCCCGTTCGTGATCCTGGCGATCATCTCGTTCAAGACCCGCATCCAGGTCCTGGAGGTCCCGCCGTCGCTCAACTTCAAGCTCGAAACGATCGTCAAGAACTACGAGGACGTGATCTTCGATCGCGGCTTTCTGCGCTACACGATCAACTCGATCGTGATCACCGCGTCGACCGTCCTGATCTCACTGGTCCTCGCCACTCCCGCCGCCTACGCGTTCTCACGTCTGCGCTTCCGGGGACGGGACCGATTGGCCACGACGATCCTGTCGCTACGCTTCATGCCGCCTGTCGCCATCGCCATTCCCGTGCTGCTGATGATGCGCACGATCAATCTCGACGACACGTACCCGGGGCTGATCCTGCCGTACGTGGCGTTCAGCCTGCCGCTGGCGATCTGGATTCTGATCGGCTTCTTTGACGAGGTCCCGCGTGAGCTCGATGACGCCGCCCTGGTCGACGGCTGCTCGCGCGTCGGCGTGCTGTGGCGGGTCATGCTGCCGCTGGTTCGCCCGGGGCTGATCGTCGCAGCGATCTTCTCCGCCATCTTCATCTGGAACGAATTCCTGGTGGGGCTGTACATCGTCAACTCGCAGACGCTCAAGACGATTCCGCTGGGGGCCGCCGGGCTGATCTCAGCTCAGCGCCCGATCGACTGGAACGTGGCGGCCACGGTCGGCGTGGTCACGATCATCCCCATCTTCTTCTTTTCGCTGTTCATCCAGCGCTACATCGCGCGCGGCATCACCGCCGGCGCCGTCCGTTGATCGGCTCATCCGTGGACCCGTTGAGAGGAGGCTGAACCCGATGGCGCATGAATTGCTGGCGGAGGGTCTGGGCTGGGCCGAAGGCCCCACCGTCCTGCCCGACGGCCGCGTCTGTTTCGTGGAGACGTATCGCAGCCAGATCTCCGTGTGGGAGCGCGGGCACGGTGTGTCGCGCTATGCCTACACGGCTGGCGGTCCAAACTCCTGTGTCCTGGGCCGCGACGGCGTGCTCTATGCCTGCCAGAACGGCGGGACCGTCGGGCCATGGCGAGCGGATGAGATGCTGCCGCCATCGATCCAGCGCATCGATCGCGAGGGCGGGACGGCTGAGATCATCGCCACCGACCTTGACGGGATCGCCTTTCACGGCCCCAACGACCTGGTCTTCGGGCCGGACGGGCGGCTCTACATCACGGACCCCGGCACATACCGCCCAGCCGCCCCCGAACCGTCGCGCCTGTTCGTGATGGAGGCCGATGGCAGCGGCCGGCTCCTGGCCGAACTTGCGCCGCCGACCTTCCCCAACGGGATCGCGGTGGAGGCGGACGGCAATGTCGTGTGGGCCGAGTCGTACACCGGCGTGGTCCGACGACTCCACCTGACCGACGGGCGGATCGAGGAGATCGCCCGGCTGCCCGGCGAGAAACCGATCGCGGACGGGATGGCCGTGGCCGCCGACGGCCGCCTGTTCGTCACCACCGTGAACGGCGGCGGGATCGACGTCCTGTGGCCGGACGGCCGCTACGACCAGTTCATCAAGGCCGGCGTGATCCCGACGAACGTCGTGTTCGATGGCTCAACGCTGTACATGACCGACGCCGGTGTCCTCGCCGATAGCGCTGCCGCGAGCTATGGCGGCCAGCTCTGGCGGATCGACTCTGACGTGGCCGGCCTGCCGACGTCATACGGGAGGATCGGGCGATGAGCGAGCCGATCGAGGACGGCCTCGCGATCCCGGCCGACTGGGTGGCCACCATGTTCGACCTGCGCGATCGGGTCGCGGTCGTGACCGGTGGCGGCAGCGGGCTGGGTGCGGCGATTGCCATCGGGTATGCACAGGCCGGGGTCCGGGTCGTCGTGGCCGATATCAACGACGACGGCGCCGCGGCCACCAAGGCCACCATTGATGCCCAGGGCGGGAGCGCGACGACGATCCACCTCGATGTGACCAGCAAGGCCGCCGTGGACGCCGCCGCCGATGGCGTGGTGGCCAGCCATGGCCGCGTGGACATCCTGGTCAACTCGGCCGGCTCCGCGTTCCGTTCACCGGCCGAGGACTTTCCCGAGGACAAGTTCGACTTCATCGTCGGGCTCAATCTCAAGGGCACCTACCTGTGCTGCCAGGCATTCGGCCGAACGATGCTGGCCCAGGGCAAGGGCAGCATCATCAATCTTGCCTCGATCGGCTCGTTCGTCGGCTATCCGTGGGCGAGCGCCTACCTCGCGTCCAAGGGCGGCGTCCTGGGGGTCACGCGTGGCCTCGCGCTCGAGTGGCGCGATCGCGGCGTGCGGGTGAACGCCATCGGGCCAACCCTGATGGACTCCCCCCTCACCCGGGCGGCGGCCCAGCGGA
>JANPDO010000043.1:0-7537 GCA_031431535.1 Chloroflexota bacterium | reverse complement strand
CGGGGCCGGCGCAGAACGCCGGCCCCTCGCCGACCGGAGCACGCCATGTATAGGACGACCGCGATCATAGCGACGACGCATCTTGATCTCCACCATGAGCGGCTGGCATCGAGTGCTCTTGAGGGCATGGCCAGCCAAATTCGAAACCACTACATTCCGGTCATGTGGAACCACGACATCCGTTTCCCTCCCCTGGGGCGAGTTGTCGACGCTCGGGTGATCGACCTCCCCGATGGTGAGAAAGCCCTCGAAACTGAGAGCGAGCACTGGGAATCGGGAGATCAAAGATCCAGCCTCGCCGGAGATGGGCGTATCTTGGTAAATGGGCATTTCGACGGCTCAGGATTCGAGGTCCGTGTCGATCGAGGCCTGCGTGCCCCAAAGGACCGGCGAGCAGCCGCGGTTGGAGTCCCTAGAGTTGGTGTAACAGCAGAGCGGGCCAGAGAGCGAACTGGCCACCGAGTCATCCTCACGACGTTGGAGTAGGAACCGACGTCGAAAGAGGTGAACCCGATGGCCGACGACAGGATGGCCGCCCTCGAATCGTTGCGCAAGGCCGCCAGTGATGGCGACCTCGACTTCCTGCGCGAGGGACTCACGATGCTGACCCAGCTGGTCATGGACGCGGAGGTGTCGTCCCAGATCGGGGCGACCCACGGTGAGCGCGTCCCGGAGCGCCGCCTGACCCAGCGCAACGGCTACCGCGAGCGGCGCTGGGACACGCGGGTCGGCACGATCGACCTGCAGATCCCGAAGCTCCGCGACGGGACGTACTTCCCGAGCCTGCTCCAACCGCGGCGACGGGCCGAGCGAGCGCTCCTCGCGGTCGTCCAGGAGGCGTACGTCGGCGGGGTCAGCACGCGCCGGGTGGAGGATCTCGTGGGCGCCCTCGGGATCGTCAACCTGAGCCGCAGCGAGGTCTCCCGGATCTGTGCCGGGCTCGATGCCGAGGTCGACGCCTTCCGCTCCCGCCCGCTCGACCCGAGTGGCCATCCGTATGTCTCGCTCGATGCGCTCTATCACAAGGTCCGCGACGGTGGCCGGGTGGTGAGCATGGCCACCCTCATCGCCATCGGGATCAGCGCGACGGGCGAGCGGACCGTGCTCGGGGTGGAGGTCGCCGCCGCCGGCGGTGACGAGGGTGCCCACTGGCTGCCGTTCCTCCGGTCGCTGACCGCGCGCGGCCTGACCGGGGTCCGGCTCGTCATCAGCGATGCCCATCCGGGACTCGTCGCCGCGGTCGAGGCGACGTTCCTCGGAGCCGCCTGGCAGCGCTGCCGGGTGCACGCCACCCGCAACGCCCTGGGGCTCGTGGCCAAGGCCGCCCAGGGCATGGTCGCCAGTGCCATCCGCTCGATCTTCGAACAGCCCGACGAGGCGTCCGCCCGGGCCCAGCTGCGGCGGGTGGCCGACGGCCTGCGGCCGCGCTTCCCCAAGGTCGCCGAGCTGCTCGAGCGGGCCGAGGACGACCTCCTCGCCCACTTCACGTTCCCGCTGGCCCACCGTCGCCAGATCCGTTCGACCAACCCCCAGGAGCGGCTCAACAAGGAGATCCGCCGCCGGACCGACGTGGTCGGGATCTTCCCCAATCGGCGCAGCCTGCTCCGGCTCGTCGGGATGCTCCTCGCCGAGCAGGACGACGAATGGGCGGTCGGGCGGAACTACTTCAGCGCCGAGTCGATGGCCCTTATCGACGCGCCGAGACCGACCGAGGAGGTGCCACCCGGGCTGCTCATCGCCAGCTGATCACGTGTCGTCGTGAGGTTGATGAGGATCTGCTGTTACACCACGTCCTGGGACTTGACCCTTCCGCACGTCTGCCATGTCCGTCGTCCTTTCGCTTGCGGCCGCCGATCTGGCGACCCGGGCGACATCACTCACTCTGTTCGCGCCGCGATGCAAGGCCCGGGCCTGAGGTGACAACCGACGTCGCCTGGCGCAACCGCATCGTCGGACATGCCGACGTTGCGCCCGTAGAGCTCGTGCCCAACCCGCGCAACTGGCGGACCCATCCAGCCGAACAGCAGCGAGCCCTGGTCGGTGCCCTCGGCGAGGTCGGCTGGGTTGCCGAGGTTTTGGTCAACCGGACGACGGGCCACGTGGTCGACGGCCATCTGCGGATCGAGCTCGCCCTCGCCCGCCACGAGCTGACCGTGCCGGTGACCTACGTCGAGCTGTCCGAGGACGAGGAGCGGCTGGTGCTCGCCAGCCTCGATCCCCTGGCGGCGATGGCGACCGCCGAGAAGGATGCCCTCGAGGCGCTCTTGGCCGGCCTTGCTCCCGAGGACGAGGCACTCGCGGTGTTGCTAGCCGAACTCGCGGAGCAGAACGGGATCCGACGGCCGGTACTGGGTGATCCCGGCGACGTGCCGCCGACCCCGACCGATGCCGACGTCTACGTCAAACCAGGGGACTTGTGGCTTCTCGGCGAGCACCGGCTACTGTGCGGCGATGCGACGAACGCAGACGACGTCGCCCGACTGCTCGACGGCGCCACGCCGAGCCTCCTCGCCACCGATCCGCCCTATGGCGTCTCGCTCGATCCGACCTGGCGAGACGGTGTCTACAACGAGCTCGGGCCAGCCGAGCAGCCGTACATGGGCGACCGTGAGCGGGCAGTGACGATCATGGAGCGTCGACTGATGGCCGACTGACGTAGTCGAGGGCCCCGCCGTTGCTTCGGCGTGTGGGTAACCCACCATCTGCCACGCCATTGAGATGCCCGGGCGGTAGACCGTTAGGCCGCGTCCGAGCTTTGGGGCCTATCTTAAATCCCGCCTGAAGTGGCGCGAACATCTAGTGATCTGGCCAGTGTTTACGTTGGCCGGGGCAACTAGTGATCGAGGTCACTTCGGGCGTTATTCGTCCCCTTCCGGAGCCTTCCGTCGCCGACGGGACTCAACACTATGAGTCAATCTTGTCACGCATCAGATGTCGCCCAGGATCTCCGGCGCCGCGTCACGATTGCGCTTCCCCGTGCCAGGCGGGTCGTCGAGCCGGTCGCTCTCTTCCCAAGCCGGTTCACCGGTCTCCTGATGCCGCTCACGGCCCGCCTCGCGTCGCTCATGGCGCGGTGGCGGCTCCGCTGCCGATGCATCCGGCACGCCCGTCAGGGTTCGCTTGATCCAGGACAGCACCGACATCCAAGGACTCCTCGCGACGGCTATCGCCCGTGTCCGACAAGACCGAATGATCCTACGCCGACCTCAACACGATGACCTCATCGTGTCGTCGAATCCGCCCTGGGTCATGTAGGGAATCGCTCAACCGGCCAGCCTCGACGGGCCGACGGGGCCGGTCTGTGGACATGATGCGCCGCCGCGTCAACGCTTCCGGCGGTTCCGGTGGTTCTCTGCGATCCAGCCGCGAACGGCGCGCATCGCATTCGATACAGGCCGGTGGCCCTCGCTCCGGTCCCGTCGACGCGATCCGCGCACCCACGCGTCAGCCTCGACAGGGCGACGAGGGCCGAACAACCTCGACGATGACGCGGCGGGGTCGGCGTACGATCCTCCTAATGAAGCCGACGCCGGCCGACCCCGAACCGACCCTCCGTCTAGCGCGAGCCGTAGATCGGAACACGATTGATCGATTGATGAAGGGTTCGACCCGGGCACTGTTCCCCGCCTATTACACCGCGCAGCAGACCGCCTCGAGCGTCAAGTACGTTGCCCACGTCGACCCGTTGCTGATTGAAGATGAGACGTATTTCGTCATCGAGGCGGGAGATGACATCGTCGCTTGCGGAGGTTGGAGCAAGCGGGACAAGCTCTATAGCGGTTCCTCAGATCAGGAGGGACGAGCCAGGCTCCTCGACCCGATCCAAGAACCGGCAAGAGTTCGCGCGATGTTCGTACGCGGGGACTGGACGCGGCGAGGCCTTGGCACCCGGATCTTGGAGGCCTGCGAGGCGGCAGCTCGCGAGGCCGGCTTCCGCATGCTCGCATTGATGGCCACACTGCCCGGCCACGCGCTGTACGCACCCTACGGTTTACGGGAGATAGATCGGACGGCGATCGCGCTCCCGGACGGAGTCCTTCTCGAATGCGTCGCCATGGAGAAGGAGGTGTCTCCGCAGGGTCCCGCTCCGACGTGATTCAACGCGACTGAACTTCGCGATCACGCGGTCATCGTGCCCGTTCCTACTCGCTCCGGTCCCGTCGCCGCGATCCCGGCAAGAATTCTGATGTTCGCTCGCGAGCATCCTGACGCACCGCGTAAGCCGCAGCTAATCCCCGCCTGACAGACTCGTACCGGGCGTCGTCTGGGTCCCCCCGAGCCAGATGGCGCCCATTACGGCCCTCGCTCCGGTCCCGCCGTCGCGATCCGGGCTAGATTCGCCTCCAGCCGGCCAGCCTCGGTTGGCCGACGGGGGCCGATGCCTCTTGCGCTTGTGCGCCGCCCTCCCTGCAGTCGATACGGCCGGCGTCGGGGTCATCGTCGTTGCCGGAGTCGGATTCTCCCGTGGGCTCACGGGCGAGGAGCCCTTCGACTCCTCCTATCGCTAACTACGCCAATCGATTGGTCGTGGCCCTCTGGGCTTGAGCCGTTGGTTGCCGGCGACATCATCAGCACGGTTGCCATCGCCCAACCTTCAATAGCGTCGGCGTCTTGGCAGTGATCGTCGCCATCCGAACGTCTCTGAGCTCTTCTCTCGAAGTCGAACTGACGGCCACGGTGATGTCGAGCACCGACCCCGCGGCATGGAGCGAGTCCGTCCGTAGGATCCCCTCGAACGGTCGCCCGGGGTGGCCAGCTCAAGTCAACCGGCCCGCTGGCAGAATCGACACGGTAGGTGAGACCGCTCCGGCTAGGCGTGGACGCCGGTTCCTAGATCGTACCGAGCGCCCTCGCGACCGGCGACAACCTCGATCGAGGTCCCGCGTGCGCGCGCCACCTCGGTCAGCTCGTCGAGGACGGCATCGCTATGGGATGGGTCGTGGTGGAAGAGGATGAGTCGGCGAACCCTCGCCAACTCCGCGAAGGCGACTGCCTCGCTGACCGAGCTGTGACCCCAGCCGATCCGCCCCGCGCGCTCGTCATCCGAGTACTGCCCGTCGTGGATGAGGAGATCGACGCCTGAGGCAACGTCGAAGCCGGACGTCCAGCGCGGCTCTTCGGGAAACCGACGCGCACCGAGCGCCGGCTCATGATCGGGCAGGTAGGCAACGCTCGCCCCATCGGCGGAGATCCGGTAACCGACCGTGGGTCCTGGATGGATGACATGCTGAGCAACGACCTCGAAGCCGCCGATGCTGACTGGCTCCTCGGGCGCGTCATGCAGCACAACGCGAGCGTCGAGGTCGCGGATCCGGACCGGGAAGAGCGGCGGCGAGAGATAGCGTGTGAGGCGAGTCCGGAGGTCCGTCGTCGCCGAAGCAGGGCCCCATATATGAATCTCGCCCGAGGGCCGAAAGAACGGGGCAAAGAAGCCGAGGCCCTGGATGTGGTCCATGTGGAGGTGGGTCAGGAGGATGTCCAGCCGCTCGACAGACGGGTCAATGGCGGCTCCGAGCCGACGGATGCCGGTCCCGGCATCGAGCACGAGAACCGTGCCATCGGCGTTCACGATCTCGACCGCGGCGGTGTTGCCCCCGTAACCCGCCGTTTCCGGGCCGGAGCTGGCGAGCGACCCCCGGGTCCCCCACAGGCGGACCATCATCGGGTCGGGGGCTCCCAGAACATGGCGAGGCCACCGAGCAGCTGACCGCGAGAGCCCTCCAGAGGGAGAGCGGTCACCACGAGTGAACGAAGAACGCCGTCTCGGCCCACGATCCGCAGCGGTCCGTGTACCGGCGTACGTTGGCGAATGGCGACGGCAAGCGGATGGGTCGCCGGGTCGGCTCGCTGGCGCCCCTTTGTGCGTGACGCAAAGGCCGTTGTCCAGTCTGCAAACGACACTTGGCCCACATCCTCGAAATCGAGGCCGAGCAGGGCTTCCGCAGCCTCGTTAACAAAGACCAGGTCGCCCGCCGCATCGACCACAAAGGTCGGGACCGCCAGGCCGTGAGCCAGTTGGCGAACCAGGATCAGCTCAACGGGCAACTGGGCCACGACTACACCCCGCGGAGATCGAACAGGTCCTTAGATTGACTCGCCCAGAATTATGAGGCAAATGCTCTCTTGGATAGGTATTGGAAAAGTAGATAACTGAGTACGTACGCCTCACGGGAGCACGCTTCTTATCTGCACCACTCTCTGTACCACCTAGCGTGTGGATTTCGTTGGTACCCGTGGACTTCGGCAGACGCTGTGGACGCTTAACTAACCCAACGTCGACCGCTTCATCCACTCGCCTTTCACCGGTCCCCGCTCCGGCCCCGTCGTCGCGATCCCTACCTGGCGTATTTGCGCCACCTAGGCCAGCCTCGACGGGCCGACGGGGGCCGTCAGCGTGAACCCTCGCCGTCAGTAGGTGACGACTCGGTCAGCCTCGAAGACGAGTTCGACGAGGCGGGATGGAGGAGCCATCGTCACGTTCATCCCGCCTAGGCCGTCGGTCGTCAAACCTCGTGCCTTGCTGGACATCCCGGAGGCGTAGAAGCGCGCACCACCGGCGACGAGCGCATCGACATGCTCGCGCAGGCTCCCGGTCCCGATGCCGTTCCCGGCGTCTAGCGTCTCGGGACGCAAGATGGCGACCCCGTCGCCCGCGATGAACAGATCGACGGCGTGTCCGGCTTCTAGTGCGTTTCTCGCCACCAGCAATCCCAACGCAGCCCGGGTCGGGTTTTCCGGTCCCGTTGCGATGTGGACCAACAATCGACCCATTTGGTCCTCCTTTGGCAAAGCCTTCAGGAGCGCTCATGCGTCTCATCCGCTCGCCGCAGGCCACCGAAGCCTACTAGCCTGATCCCCGGCCCCGCTCCGGTCCCCGCACTCGCCGTCCCGCCTCCGACGGCCGGCCTCGACGGGCCGACGGGGTCCGTTGCACTTTGTCGACGGCGTGAGAGTAAGTGTCGTCAAGGCGACACCGCCGATGTATCCCATGACATCGAACTGATGCACGCACGCGTATGGGTTTCGCGGGAGCAGTGAACCTCGGAGACATCGCTACCGGCCGGCTGAAGAACGTGAGTGAATTGCCTGTACCCACTAATTGGCGGACGGCCGGGCGCCCCCAATGATTCACGGGTTACGGCTATCGAGGCGACCAGGATGCACAGCGAGGTCGCCGCCGGAGTCCGCGTTCGGGTCATTGAGGGACCGAATTAGCGTCTTTCGTAGGCGACGGGGTCGGGCCGTGAGCCGACACTATGAACCCATCGTGCTGCGTCGAAACCATGTGAGATCACGCGGTCTGACATGGGCGTGGTCTCGACGCGCCATCCGGCGGCCCTGCTACTGCTTCAGGCGCACCAACTCATGCAGGTCGCGTCCGGGCCTTGCTCACACCCTGGCCTCGGAAACCGCGGACGGCCGGTCGCTACGCAGGTCTCTCGCTCGTGGGGGGCTCGACCGGGTCCGCTGCGATCCGCAGGGCCACGACTTCCACGGGCTCGGTACGGCCGCGGACCTCGACGGTGCGACGCTCGAG
>JANPDO010000042.1:0-29119 GCA_031431535.1 Chloroflexota bacterium | reverse complement strand
GATCACCGACAGCCCGACATTGGGCTGATCCTCGGCGGTGACGTTCTGGATGATGGCGCACTGTTCAAAACTGGCGCCGGGGGGCGTATCGCAGCTCATCTGCCAGTCGCCGTACTGGGCCTTGACCACGCCCTGGCCGTGGCTGGTGGTGGCGACCAGCCCCGACAGGGTGACGTCGTCGGCAGCCGGATCCTCCTCGGGACCGAGCAAGCGCGCAGCCTCCGGCCGAATAGACAGCCATGCCTCGGAGCCGACGGCAACGTCCGCCGAGCGCGCACGGATCAGGCCGTGCGGCTGGACGCGGATCCCATCCGTGGCAACGACGCCGCGCAGGAAGTTCATCTTCCCGATGAATGCGGCCACGAAGTGATTGACCGGGCGGTCGTACAGCTCCACGGGCGTGCCAACCTGGAGGACCCGGCCGGCGTTCAGGACCGCCACCCGATCCGCCATCGTCAGGGCTTCCTCCTGGTCATGGGTGACGACCACGAACGTGATCCCGACCTCGTGCTGGAGTCGTTTGAGTTCGATCTGCATTTCGCCTCGAAGCTTCCGATCGAGCGCCGCCAGGGGTTCGTCGAGGAGCAGCACCCGAGGGCGCTTGACGATCGCCCGCGCCAGGGCCACCCGCTGCCGCTGCCCGCCCGAGAGCTGGTTCGGCCGGCGGTCCGCCAAGGGCCCGAGCCCGACCTTGTCGAGAACGTCCTCGACCCGCGCGCGGACCTCGTCCCTGGGGAGTCGCTCGGCCCGGAGACCATAGGCCACGTTGTCCCACACCCGCATGTGCGGAAACAGCGCATAGGACTGGAACATCATGTTCACCGGCCGGTCGTAAGGCTTCGTGCCGACCAGGTCGTGACCGTCGAGCAGCAGGCGACCCGAGGTCACCTGCTCGAATCCCCCGAGGCATCGAAGCAGCGTCGTCTTGCCGCAACCACTCGGGCCAAGGAGTGCGAAAAATTCGTTCTCCCGGATGGCGAGCGACACATCGTCGAGGGCCCGCACGTCGCCGAATGTCTTCACGACATGCTCGACGACGATCACGTCGGCGGGAACATCGATGGCGCGACGATCGACCGCCGGCACGTCCCGCGCCACCGGATCCGTACTCATGCGACGGCCCCGGCCGGAACGTCCCCGGCCGGCGCGGTGCGGCCGCGGTTCAGGTAGAGGGCGACGCCAAGCAGCAACATGCTGAAGGCGATCAGCAGCGTCGCCACCGCATTGATCTCCGGCGTCACCCCGAAGCGGATCATCGAGTAGACCTGGATCGGGAACGTGACGGTTCGCCCAGCCGTGAAGTAGGCGATCACGAACTCGTCGATCGACAAGGTGAACACGACGAGGGCGGCTGAGACGATCCCGGGCAGGATCACCGGCAGGGTGATCCGGAAGAAGGTCGGGATCTCCTTGACCCCGAGGTCTAGCGAGGCCTCCTCGATCGACCGATCGAAGCCGCGCAACCGGGTCCGGATGATCGCGGCGGCAAAGGCGGTTCCCCAGACCGAATGCGCGATCACGATCGACCCGACGCCGAGCGGCACGAAGATGACCGAGAAGAACGACAGCAGGGCGATCCCGAGCACGATGTCGGGCACCAAGAGCGGGATGTAGACCGCGCTGTCGAGGACGCTGCTCCTGGTGTATCGCTCCAGACCCAGGGCGAGCGTGGTCCCGAGCACGACCGAGATCGCGGTTGCCAGCCCTGCGACAACCAGCGTGGTCCCGAGGGCGGCCAGGATCTCGGGATTCTGGAACACTTCGCCGTACCAGCGCGTGGTGAACCCGCGCCACGAGACGACGGCCCGCTGTGCGTCGTTGAACGAGAGCGCGATGAGAACGACCAGCGGCAGGTACAGAAACACGAAAAGCACGCCCATCCAGACCTTGAGCCAGCGGGAACCTCCTGTACGTGCCTTACCCATCGAGGGCGTACTCCCGGCTCCGCCGCAGTACCCGTGACTGAACGATCAGAAGGGCCATCAGGACGACCATCAGCCCAAGCGCCAGAGTCGCCCCGAACGGCCAGTCTCGCGCCTCGAGGAACTGCTGGTTGATGAGGTTGCCGATCATGATCCGCCGGCCACCCCCCAACAGCTGTGGGACGGGAAAATTCCCCAGGGTCGGTACAAACACAAAAACGCAACCGGCCACGATTCCGGGCAGGATCAGGGGGAGCGTCACGGTCCGCAGGATGCGCAGTGGTCGAGCGCCAAGGTCTTCGGCCGCCTCGCGGATCTCCGGGTTCAGGCGCTCAAGCGATGCGTACAGCGGCAGGATCATCAACGGCAGGTAGCCGTAGACGAGACCCATCACGACCGCGAAGTCGTTGTACAGGAGCGGCAGGGGTGCGTCCGTGAGCCCTACCGCCTGGAGCGTCTGGTTGACGACGCCTTCGCGGTTGAGGAGCACGATCCAGGCGTAGGTCCGGATCAGGAAATTCGTCCAGAACGGCAGGATGACCAGGAGCAGTAGTGCATTGCGCACGCGAGCGCTCGGCCGGGTGGCGATGAACCAGGCAGCCGGGTAACCCACGAGGAAGCAGATGACGGTCGTGATGAGCGCCATCTGGATCGAGTAGCCGAGCACTCCGAGGAAGAGCGGGTCGAGCGCGCGCCCATAGTTATCAAGCGTGGGCTCGTAGACGACGCCACCAAACGAACCCCGGCGGAAGAATGAATTGGCGAGAATCAACGCGAGGGGCGCGGCGAGAAAAACGCCCCACCACAGGAACGCCGGCGCGAGGGTCAGTCGCCCATCGCGCCGGCTCATCAGGCCCCTCATGGTTTAGCCGCGGGGCCCTACCGAACCCGTCTCAGGGGGCGGCCTTGACCTTGGTCGCGGCGTCACTGAACCGTGTTTGACCATCGCCCAGGTCGCGCAATGCCTCCTGCTTGAGAAGGTCTGCAGGTGTGATCGCCATGTTCGGGTAGGCCTCGAGGAGGGCCGGGTCCACCGCGTCCATCGCCGCCTTGTTCGGCACCTTGTACAGGATGTTCTCGGCGACCCACTTCCCGTTCTCTGGCAGGAGGATGAAGTTGATGAACGCGTGGGCGGCCTCCAGGCGCGGCGAGCCCTTGGCGATCGTCATGGTATCCAGCCACAGGTCGGAGCCCTCGCTGGGCAGGACCCACTTCACGTTTGGATCCGCGGCGTAGTTGCACCAGCCATCCCAGCCGTGCACGGCAACGGCCTCACCGCTGTCGAGCTTCGTGTAGAACGTCTCTGCGTCGTAACCGAGGAGCGTCGCCTTCGCCTTGATCAGCATGTCGGCGGCCTGCTGGAGCTGGCCTGCATCGGTCGAGTTGGCCGAGTAGCCGAGGACCTTCAGGGCCGGGACCATCAGCCACCGTTCCTCGTCCATCATCGTGATCTTGCCGGACAGTTCCGCGCTCGGCTCCAGGAGATCCTTCCAGCTGTCGATCTGCGTTTCCTTCACCAGGTCCGAGCGGTAGCAGATCCCCGTCGTCCCCCATGCGTAGGGAACAGAAAACTTGTTGCCCGGGTCATGGCCGGCTTGGGCGGCCTCCGGGTAGAGGTTCGACAAGTTCGGGATCTTCGCGTGGTCGAGCGTTTCGAGCTGCCCGGCCTTGTTCATGCCCTCGGCGAACGGGCTGGTGAGGAACACGATGTCGTAGGTGCCGGCGGGCGACGCGGCGATCTTGGCGAGGGCGTCCTCGTTGGACGACAGGAGGGTCACCTCCATGGAGTGTCCGGTCGCCGCCTTGAAGCGCTCCGCAATATCCTCGGGCATATAGTTGGCGTAGTTCATCACTTGAAGGGTGACCGAACCGGTCTGCTGGGGCACCGCACTGCCACCGGCACCGCAGGCTGCGATCATTATCGCGCTCGCCGTGATGGCCGTCATGCGCAGGAACATGCTATCTCGCCGCATTGACGTAGCCTCCTCCAAACTGGTCGGCGGCGAATGCCCCGACGAGTCGCGCCATCATATCGGCAACGCCCGCGTTCCATCTCGGGCTTCGGCGCCGCCGCGAACGGAATCAGCCAATCAGGTGGACGCCAACCGATGGAATCGGTAACCTTCCCGGCAGTTGACTGCGGATAGCGGACCATCGACCGTGACCATGGAGAGAATGTAGCGATGAGCGAGAACCAGCAGACGATCGCGTTCTTCCCAGAGCCGGGGGCATGGGGTCCTACGAACAATTGCGTGGCGGTGGCAGAAGTCCTTCGCGGCCGTGGGATTCGAACGGTGTTCGTGGTCGAGGACTCATTCAAAGGGGTTCTGGCCGAACGAGGCTTCGAGGAGGCCCTGTTCCGGGTCGCACCCGCGACCGGGGAGGCGGAGACGGTCGGGGGCGGCTGGGCAGAGTGGGTCCGCGACAACGCGAAGAACTTCCGGCGCCCGACCCAGGAGCAGATCACGACGGTCATCAAGCCGATTTGGGAAGAGCTCGTCGCACACGGGAAGTTCGCCCACGAACGACTTACCGAAATCTTTGAGCATGAGGTACGACCGGACCTCATCGTCTCGGACAACGTGTGCGCGTTCCCTGCTGTCTACGCCGGGGGAAGACCGTGGGTCCGCGCCGTGTCCGCGAACCCGCTCGAGCTCCGGGACCCGACGCTGCCGCCGCCATTGTCTGGCCTGTCGATCTCGGACGCGACGAACTGGCAGCAGTTTCGGGACCGCGCCAGGAGTGAGCTCCACCCGGCGTGGTCCGAGTTGAATGACTTCTGCCGGTCCGTCGGGTTGGATTCCCTGCCGGACGAGGAGTTCCAATACGTCTCGCCGCTGCTGAACTACTACCTGTTCCCGGGCGAGGTCGATTACGTTCGGTCGCGACCGCTGGGTGATACGTGGCACCGGCTCGACTCCACCGTGCGCACGTCGGATCGCCTGTTCGATGTCGCAGAGCATCTCCCCGGCGAGGGCAAGGTCATCTATCTGTCGCTGGGTAGCCTGGGGAGCATGGATACCGCGCTGATGCAGCGGCTGATCGACATTCTCGCCGGCACAGAACATCGGGTCGTCGTCAGCATGGGGCCGCTTCATCACGAACTCAGGCTCGGCGAGCGGATGTACGGGGAGGGCTTCCTGCCGCAAACGTCGATCCTGAACCAGTGCGACCTGCTGATCACCCACGGAGGCAACAACACCTTTGCCGAGGCCTTCTACTTCGGCCTTCCGACGATCGTCCTGCCGCTCTTCTGGGATCAGTACGACAACGCGCAGCGCGCGCAGGAGACCGGGTTCGGAGTTCGGTTGCAGACATACGACTTCGAGGATCACGAGATGCTGGATGCCGTGGAGCGCCTCCTTGCCAACACCGCGATGAACGAGCGGATCCGCACCGTGTCGGCTCAGATGCAGGCCCAGCCGGGACGGATCAAGGGCGCCGATCTTCTGGAACAGCTTGTCCACCGGCTCCCCGCCTGATCTGGATCCTGACCCCTGCCCGTGTCACGTAGCACGCCCGGCGTGACCATGAGTTCGAGGGGCAAGGATGACAAACGCGCGTTGAGGCACTCCGTAGACAACGTGGGCCGGCCTCCGCTGATGCCACCACGAATTGGCGTACCCACGAACCCGGTTGAGATCGACGCGACCGATCGCAAGATCATCGCGCTGCTCCAGGCGGACGGTCGGCGGTCCTTTGCGTCGATCGCCAGGATCGTGGGGGTGAGCGAGGGCACCGCCCGTAGCCGGGTCCAACGACTGATCGACTCGTCGCTGGTGCAGATCGTGGGGATCGCCGATCCACTCCGGCTGGGCTTCGGCACGATGGCGCTCGTCGGGATCCGGGTCAAGCCGGGCGCCACGGAGCGGGTCGCGCGTCGGCTTGTCGAGATTCCCGAGACGAGCTACGTGGTCATCGCTACCGGCAGGTTCGACGTGTTCGCCGAGGTCGTCTGTCGGAATCTGGACGAGTTCCGCCGGGTCATGCTGGAGGGGATCCAGCAGATCGAGGACGTTGAGCACGCCGAGTCATTCGTCCTCCTCGAAATCCACAAGCTGGCGTATGGCTGGGGGGTCGGCGAGGTCGACGTGTCGCCGACCCCATGACACAGGCCTCCGGTCCCGTCAGGTTGCCTGGCCACGCTCGTGTCGTCGTCATCGGCGGCGGCATCGTGGGCTGCAGCATCGCCTACCACCTGACGAAGCGCGGCTGGAAAGACGTGGTGCTCCTCGAGCGGGAACAACTGACGTCGGGAACGACCTGGCACGCCGCCGGGCTGCTGACCCAGCTGCGCGCCACGTTCAATATGTCGATGCTCGCGAAATACGCGGCCGACATGATCGCCGAGATCGAGGCGATCACCGGATCGGGCACGGGGTTCCGTCGCACGGGCTCGATTCTCGTCGCCCGGACGCCCGGGCGCTGGGAGGAGGTGAAACGCGGAATCTCGATGGCCCGGGTGTGCGGCTTCGAGGTCCACGCGATGAGCCCGCAGGAAGCGAAGCGGCTGTGGCCCTTGATGGACGAACACGACATGGCCGGTGCGGCCTTCCTGCCCGGTGACGGCGTGGCCAATCCGACCGATGTCACCCAGGCCCTGGCGAAGGCAGCGCGCATCGGCGGCGCACAGATCTACGAGCACACGAAGGTCATCGACGTCCTGACATCGGGCGGAAGGGCGACCGGCGTCCGGACCGAGGTCGGCGACATCGCATGCGAGTACGTGGTCAATGCGACCGGGATGTGGGCACGCTTCCTGGGCCGGCGATCGGGCGTTAACGTCCCACTCCATGCCGCCGAGCACTACTACGTCGTCACCGAGCCGATCCCGGGTTTGCCCGCCGACCTGCCGGTCCTGCGCTGTCCGGACGACACCGCCTATATGCGCGAGGACGCCGGCAAGCTGATGGTGGGCTTCTTTGAACCGGGCGCCAAGCCGTGGGCCACGCATGGTATCCCCGAAGGCGCCGCGTTCACCCGGCTGCCCGAGGATTGGGATCATCTGGCGCCGTATCTGGAGATGGCCGCAAGGCGCGTGCCCATCCTCCGCGATGTCGGGATCCAGCTCTGCTTCAACGGCCCCGAGAGCTTTACGCCGGACGACCGCTATATCCTGGGCGAGGCGCCCGAACTCGCCCACTACTTCGTGGCAGCCGGGTTCAACTCGGTCGGATTCCAGTCGGGCGGCGGCGCCGGTCGTGTCCTGGCCGACTGGATCGTCGACGGTCACCCACCGATCGACCTCTGGGAGGTGGACATTCGCCGGTTCATGCCGTTCCAGGGCAACCGCCGCTATCTCCATGACCGAACGATCGAGACGCTTGGGCTCCTGTACGACATGCACTGGCCGTTCCGCCAGGTGGAGACCGCCCGGGATGTGCGACGAACGCCGTTCCACGATCGCGTGGCCGCTGCCGGCGCCTGTTTCGGGGAGTTGGCCGGCTGGGAGCGGGCGAACTGGTACGCCCCGCCCGGGGTGGTGCCGCGCTACGAGTACAGCTACGACCGGCAGAACTGGTTCGATTACTCGGCCGAGGAGCACCGGGCGGTCCGTGAGAATGTCGGCATCTTCGACCAGTCGGCGTTCGGCAAGATCCTCGTGACCGGACGGGACGCAATGGCCACGCTCGACCGGATGTGCACCGCAAGCGTGGCCGTGGAGCCGGGCCGCATCATTTACACCCAATGGCTCAACGAGCGAGGCGGCATCGAGGCGGACCTGACCGTCACCCGGATGTCCGAGCACGAGTACCTGGTCGTCACCGCGGCGGCGACCGTCGGCCGCGACTTCGACTGGCTGCGCCGCCACATTCCGCCCGACGCGCACTGCCGGGCGATCGATGTATCGAATGCTTACGCGATGCTCAGCGTCATGGGCCCGCGCTCGCGCGAACTGCTGTCGTCGTTGACCGACGTCGACCTGTCCGACGCCGCATTCCCGTTCGGTGCGTCGCGCGAGATCGATATCGGCTACGCCTTCGTCCGCGCCGCGCGGATCACCTATGTCGGCGAACTTGGCTGGGAGCTCCTCATCCCGGCCGACGTGGCGACGCACGTATACGACACGATCGTCACGGGGGGTGATCTCGTGGGCCTCCGCCATTACGGCTACCACGCCCTGAACTCGCTGAGGATCGAGAAGGCGTACCGCTCCTGGGGCCACGACATCAGCGACGAGGACACGCTCCTCGAGGCAGGTCTCGGGTTCACCGCTGCCTGGGAGAAGCCAGGCGGCTTCCTGGGCCGCGAGGCTCTCCTCCGGGAGCGCGCGGCGGGCCTCCGGCGCCGACTGGTGGTTTTCGCCCTTGGGGACCCGAAGCCGATGCTGTACCACAATGAGCCCATCTGGCGAGACGGCGCGCTCGTCGGCCGGATAACGTCCGGTATGTTCGGGCACTCGATCGGCCGCTCGATCGGCCTGGGCTACGTGCGGGACCCGAACGGAACTGTCATCACGCCGGAATGGGTCGCTGCTGGAACGTACGAGCTCGAGGTCGCGACTGAGCGTTTTTCAGCCAGCGCCTCGGTACGCCCGCTGTACGATCCGACGAGCTCGCGGATCCGAGGCTGACCCTGCGAGCTCATCCTGGCCAGCGTTCGAGACCGGGACGTCCGACCTCAGAAGTCGATCGAACGAGCGACGCGAACCACCAAGCCGGTGCAGGTGCTACCGTGACAGGACGCTTGCGTTGCAGGAGGATTGCGTGGACCGCGCAGGTTTCGCCGCCTGGCTCGACCGGTACGTGGACGCTTGGCAGCTGCTCGACCCGATCGCCATCGGCGACCTGTTCAGCCCCGACGTGCGCTATGCCTTCGATCCGTTTGGGGAGGCCGTGGTTGGGCGCCCGGCGGTGGTCGCAGCCTGGTTGGTGGATCCCGACGATCCCGGTTCCTGGCAAGCGGACTACGAAGTCCTCGCCATCGATGGCGACACGTATGTCGCCCACGGCCGGACCCGCTACCTGACCGACGACCGGTCCGCGGTGGATCGCGAGTTCGCCAATGTCTTCGTCTGCCGCTTCGACGCCGACGGGCGATGCCGAGAGTTCACGGAGTGGTACATGCGCCGCCGACCGGAGGCGATCCCGGACTGACGGGGATGGCCCGCGGGGCCGGCGGCACGTCTGGGGGCAGCGCCTGCGGGCCGCGTGCGGTGTACCCTCTGCCAACTTCGATCCACCGAGACCACCGAGCGAGGTGACCGCAAGATGCCCCGAATCGTCCGTGGCGCGCTCGTCCAGGCCAGCTGGACCGGCGACAAGGAATCGATGATCCAGAAGCACGAGGAGCGGGCCCACGCCGCGGCGAAGCAGGGCGCCCAGTTCATCCTGTTCCAGGAGCTGTTCTACGGGCCGTACTTCTGCCAGGTTCAGGACGCCGGGTACTACAGCTACACGGAGCTGATCCCGGACGGCCCCACGACCCGCCGCATGCAGGATCTCGCGAAGCAGACCGGGATGGTCGTGGTCGCGCCGATGTACGAGGAGGACGAGCGCGCGTCGGGGATCTACTACAACACCGCCGCCGTGATCGACTCCGATGGCCGGTACCTGGGCAAGTACCGCAAGACACACATCCCGCACGTCAAGGGGTTTTGGGAGAAGTTCTACTTCCGCCCGGGCAACCTCGGGTATCCCGTCTTCGAGACGGCCATCGGCAAGATCGGCGTGTATATCTGCTATGACCGCCACTTCCCCGAAGGTGCCCGGGCGCTGGGACTCAACGGGGCCGAGATCGTGCTGATCCCGTCGGCCACCTCGCGCGGCCTGTCCGAATACCTCTGGCGGATCGAGCAGCCCAGCCACGCTGTCGCCAACGGCTACTACGTCGGGACGATCAACCGGGTCGGGATCGAGCAGGACATCGGTGACAACGACTTCTACGGCCAGAGCTACTTCGTCGACCCGCGAGGACAGTTCGTGGGCGAGGTCGCCAGCGCCCACGACGAGGAGCTGATCGTCCGCGACCTGGACCTGGACAAGATCCTCGAGGTCCGCAACACTTGGCAGTTCTACCGGGACCGAAGACCGGACGCGTACGCGGATATCACGCGCCCGTAGGACGCGCTACCATCCCATCCGGCTCGGCCGTCTGGAGGAGGACGGCCGAGCTGCTTCAGTTCCCGGCAACCGGAGGGCGCCTGACATGCAATTCGGCTTCACGCTCAAGCCCGAGCACACCGTCGAACGAACGCTCGCGCTCACCCGCCAGGCAGAGGCGGCCGGATTCGAGTACGGCTGGTTGTTCGACACACACGTGCTCTTCCGGGAGCCGTATGTCCTGCTGGCCCTGATGGCCCAGGCCACGACGACGCTCCGGCTGGGGACATGCGTCACGAACCCGGCCACCCGCGAGCCGAGCGTCACGGCGTCGTCGCTGGCCGTCCTCAATGAGATCTCCGGCGGACGGATGGACCTGGGCATCGGTCGCGGCGACTCCGCGCGCCGCGTGCTCGGCAAGCCGCCCACGACGATGGCCAGCCTGGAGGAGGCGGTCGTCGTGATCAAGGCCCTGGTCGAGGGACGAGCCGTTGAGTACGAAGGCAAGGAGCTTCGGCTGAAGTGGACCGGCTCGTGGACGTTGCCGGTGTGGGTCGCCGGCTATGGCCCGATGGCGCTGGCGATGATCGGCCGGGTCGCTGACGGGGTCGTCCTCCAGCTCGCCGATCCGGACCTCATCCGCTGGTTCGTCGCCCAGGTCCGCGAGGCGGCCGCGGCGGCCGGGCGGGATCCGGCCTCCATCCAGGTCCAGGCCGCGGCGCCGGCCCATGTCGGGACCCGCGAAGAAGGCCGGGAGCGGACGAGCTGGTTCCCGGCCATGGTCAGCAACCACGTCGTGGACCTCGTCAACAAGTACCCGCGCGAACAGCTGCCCGACAGCCTCACCGGGTACATCTCCGACCGAACCGGCTACGACTACCTCCACCACGCCGAGGTCGGCTCGTCCAACGCCGGCTTCGTCGGGGACGAGGTGACGGACCGGTTCTGCGTTCTGGGATCCGTCGAGGAACACATCGCGAAGCTCCGGGAGCTGGCCGATTCGGGCGTGGACCAGTTCAACCTGTACCTGATGAGCGGCGACGAAGAGGCCCAGATCGAAGCCTACGGTCGCGACATCATCCCGGCCCTGCGCGAGGTCGCCGCAAGCCACGACTGATCGCGGCCGGTCGACCCGGATCGGCCCGGGTCCGGTCGGGTGTTGGAACATCCGGCACGAGCGTCCGGGGCAATCGACGCTTCTGCTAAATTCTGCGTGAGACGCCGGGACGCGCGGGACGCGCGACCCGGATGGGGGCGGCTTCCGCTAAGGCCGCACTCAGCGAGGACGAGCGATGGCGACGAGCTTGCCGGTAGTCGGGACCGGGACCGTGCGCGGCTGCTGTCCGCTGGACTGTCAGGACACGTGCTCGTGGATCGCGCATGTGGAGGACGGACGTGTCGTGCGGGTCGAGGGTGCCAAGGATCATCCGATCACGCGCGGCGCGCTGTGCGCCAAGGTCAACGACTATCAAGAGCGGACATACGCGCCGGACCGCCTCCTCCATCCGCTGCGGCGGGTGGGACCGAAGGGCGAGGGAACGTTCGAGCGGATCAGCTGGGACGCGGCACTCGACCTGATCGCCGACCGATTTCAGGCCGTGATCGCGACCGACGGCGCCGAGGCAATCCTCCCGATCAACTATCTCGGCTCGATGGGCGTCGTCCAGCGCCGGGCGCTGATGCGCGTCTTTCACGCGCTCGGGACATCGCGGTTCCACGGCAGCGTGTGCGGCGCGGCGGGCAACGTCCTGGAGGCTGAGGGCCATCCCCGGGGCTTCGATCCGGAGGAGCTGGTCGACGCTCGGTTCGTCCTCATGTGGGGCAGCAACCTTTTGGCGACCGCTCACCATGCTTGGTATTTCATTGACCAGGCCCGGAAGCGAAACGGAGCGCGGATCGTCGCGATCGACCCGATCCGGACCCGGACCGCGAACGCGTGCGACGAGCACGTCTCGCTCAGGCCCGGGACGGACGCGGTCCTGGCAGCCGGGCTCGCGAACGTCATGCTCGCCGAGAACCTCGCCGATCTCGCCTTCGCCACGGAGGTGGCCGAGGACCTCGACGCCTACCGCGCCTCGATCGAGCCGTGGACGCCCGAGCGCGTCGAATCGGTCACCGACGTCCCGGCCGACGTCGTCGTCCGCCTGGCCCGTGAGTTCGCGGCCGCCCGACCGGCCGTCATCCGGTGCGGCGTCGCGCCGCAGCAGACGGTCGGCGGTGAATCCGTCGTCCGGGCGCTCTCGGCGCTGGCGATTCTCGGCGGCCACTGGCGGCTGCCCGGCGGCGGCCTGTTCATCGAGACCGGGCCGGTCATTGACGAGCGGGCGGCGACCCGACCCGACCTCCTCGCGCGCGAGACCCGAAGCCTCGACCTCGCTCGGCTCGGCGAGCACCTGACGAGCACGACCCTCGAACCGGCCGTTCTGGCGGTGGTCGTGTGGAACATGAACCCGGCCGTGACCCAGCCGGACGCCGGCGCCGTTCGGCGAGGCCTCGCGCGCGATGACCTGTTCACCGTGGTGCTCGAGCAGTTTCTGACCGACACCGCCCGCTACGCCGACGTCGTCCTCCCGTCGACGACGCAGCTCGAGCACTTCGACGTCGTCGGATCGTGGGGCCATCACTACATCTCCGCCAACGAGCCGGCCGTGGCGCCGCTCGGCGAGGCGCTCTCCCACGGCGAAATCGCGCGACGCCTGGCGGCACGGCTCGGACTGACCCATCCAGCACTGTACGAGTCGGACAAGCAGATCGCGGCCTCGGCCCTGCCGCCCGGCGTGACCCTCGAGATGGTCCGGGAGCGTGGCTTCTTCAAGAGCTCGCCTGGTCGACCGGGCTTTGCCTCGAAGATCCGGATCGCCGACGTGGTGGCCGTGCCGACTCGGCCGGCGGCCGGACGGCTGCAGCTCCTGACGCCGAAGTCGCACTACTTCCTGAACACCACGTTCGGGAACATGCCCCGCCAGCGCGGGGCGATGGGCCGTCCGACACTCGAGATCCACCCGACTGACGCCGCCGCGCGAGGGCTGGCCGACGGCGACGAGTGCGAAATCCGGAACGAGCGCGGTGCGCTCCGGGCCTGGGTCCGTGTTACCGACACGCTCCACCGGGGCGTGGTCGCGCTCCCCGGGAAGTGGTGGGGTGTCCCGGCGGAGACGTCGGCGGTCGCGAACGTGCTCACGCCGCCGGCCTGGGCACCCCATGGCCAGCCGGCCTACAACGACGTCTTCGTCGAGGTGCTGGCGATCAGCGAGCCGCGCCCGACGCCGCCGGCGGAACCTTCGCTTGCTGTCTCCGCCCCCGCAACCGCCGCCGGAGCCTGACGCATCGTCGACTGTACGGCTCCGATCACGAGCACTTAATTAGGACAGCGCGTCCGGACGATCCTCGACGAACGGCCAGATCGCGCCAAGGTGCCCTCGCCGGCCCCGGAACCTCGCGTGGAGTCGCAGCCGGGCGCCTGACCCGGACCGGCCGCCGCCGCCGTGCGTTCCCGACGCCCGGCCGCCACAATGATCGTCTGGGCCGCAGCGCCGGTTGAGAGGAGGAGCGGATGCGCACGCTTATCACCAATGGCACCATCGTCACCGCGGACGGCTCGTATGTCGCGGACGTGCTGGTCGACGGCGAGACGATCGCACAGATCGGGCGAGACCCAGCCGGGGCCAGCGTGACCGCCGACGAGACCATCGATGCCACGGGCAAGTACGTCATCCCGGGCGGCATCGACGTGCACACCCACATGGAGCTGCCGTTCGGCGGCACCTTCGCCAAGGACACGTTTGAGAGCGGGACGCGGGCCGCGGCCTTCGGCGGGACGACGTCCATCGTCGACTTCGCGGTGCAGTCGCGGGGGGCCTCGCTGCGCGAGGGCCTCGACGCGTGGCACGCCAAGGCCGAGGGCAATGCCGTGGCCGACTACGGCTTCCACATGATCATGAGCGACGTCAACGACGGGACCCTGGCCGAGATGGACGGGCTCGTGGCGGAGGGAGTCCCGGACTTCAAGCTGTTCACCGCGTATCCGGGCGTCTTCTACAGCGATGACGGGGCGATCTTCCGGGCCATGCAGCAGACGGCGCGCAATGGCGGGCTGATCATGATTCACGCCGAAAACGGGATGGCCATCGATGTCGTGGCGGCCCAGACCGTGGCGGCCGGCACGACGGACCCGATCGGCCACGGCCTCGCCCGCAAGGCCATCTTCGAAGGTGAGGCGACCAATCGGGTGATTCGCCTGGCGGAAGCCGCCGGGGTACCCGTCTACATCGTCCACCTATCCGCGCGCGAGGCGCTCGCGGAGGTCCGCGGGGCCCGGGATCGCGGAGCTCAGGTATTCGCCGAGACCTGTCCGCAGTACCTTTTCCTGTCCCTGGACGACCTCGGCAACGGATTCGAGGGCGCCAAGTTCATCTGCTCGCCGCCCCTCCGCCCCAAGGACCACTGGGACGAGCTGTGGAGCGGACTGGTCAAGGACGACCTCCAGCTGGTGGCCACGGACCACTGTCCGTTCGACTTCCACGGCCAGAAGGAGATGGGCCGAGGCGACTTCCGCAAGGTTCCCAACGGCCTCCCGGGCATCGAGGATCGGCTCGACCTGCTCCACGACGGCGGTGTCGTCGCGGGTCGGATCACCAGGGAACGCTGGGTAGAGATCGTCTCGACGGCGCCGGCCAAGCTGTTCGGGATGTATCCGCGCAAGGGGGCGATCGCGATCGGTTCGGACGCAGACCTGGTGATCTACGACCCGAACCGGCGCCGGACCATATCGGCAGCAAGCCACCATATGGACGTCGACTACTCGTGCTACGAGGGGCGCAGCGTCCAGGGCAGCAGTGACATCGTTCTGTCCCGCGGCTCCGTAATCGTGCGCAATCGCGAGTTCACCGGCCGGAAGGGTGCGGGCAGGTTCATCCGGCGCTCACCGGCGGACCACGCCCGCCTCACCTGAACGCACCGCAGCGAAGACGCCGTCCGATGGGACCCGCCGAGCGGCGCCTCCGGGTACCGGCCGAGCTGGGGTTCCTCGCCGAAGTGCGCGCGCTCGTCCGCGAGGCGGCCCGTGCCGCGGATGCGGCACCCGACGGCGCCGACGACCTGGTCCAAGCCGTGGATGAGGCGGCCACCAATACGATCGTGCATGGATATGCTGGCCGGCCGGGCTGGATCGAGGTCGCCCTGGCCGTGGTCGGTCGCGACATCGTCGTCACCCTGGAGGACGGAGCGCCCGCCTTCGATCCGACCGCCTCGCCGGACCCTGATATGCGCGTTCCCGCGCTGGTCCGAGGACCTGGCGGCATGGGGATCCGCCTGATGCGGATGGCGACCGACGGTCTAGACTATCGACCGCGCGATGGTGGCGGCAACATACTGACCCTGACACGCTCGCTGGACCCTCGCCCGACGGAGGACCGATAGATGACATTGCAGACGACGGTCGAGAAGGCCGAAGGTCGCGTACCGGTCACGATCGTCCAGCTCGACGGTGAGTTGGATGGCTCAAGCTACGAGCACGTCATCGCTACAGTCCGGCATGTCTACGACACCGGCGGCCGCCACCTCCTCATGGACCTGACGAACCTGTCGTTCATCTCGAGCTCCGGCCTGGTCGCCGTGCACTCGAGCCTGCGGCTCATGCGGGGCGAGGCACCGCCTGACCCGGAGTACGGCTGGGCCGCGCTCCGAGCGATCAACGACGAGGTCGACAGCGGGACGGTCGAGTCAAACTTCCGGCTGTGTGGCACGCAGGACGCGGTCCAGAAGGTGCTGGACCGGACCGGCCTTGGCGGCATCATCCCGTCGCATCCGGATCGCGCGTCGGCGATCGCGGCCTTCTGACCCGTCCTGCGGTGCCGGAGGCGGTGGAATCGGCCCGCACGTTGGACCGGCAGCGACTGGCACGGATCCTCGCGCCGTGGGCGGGCACCGGGCACGGGCCGGAGGTAACGATCGAGGACCCGAGCGGGACCATCCTGGCGGGCCGGAAAACCGAGGCAGGCGGGGACGAATCAGGGGGCCGCGTGCATGCCGACGTCATCGTCGATGGCGCGCCGATCGCGCGGGTGGTAGCGAGCGGACCCACGGTCGCCGAGCCCGGGGTCGGGGCCGCGATCGGGGCACTGGCGATCGCCATCGCCGAGCTCGAGGCAGAGGCCCGGGCGCGTGGATCCGCCGAGCGGGCTCTCAACGAGCGACGGGCGGCGGCGGCGGCCGAAGCCCTGGGGACGGATGCGGCCGAGTTGGCCAAGGGCCGTCGGCAGCAGCGCAGCATCCTCTCGCTCATCCCGCCCGACGTCCCGGGCTACGACCTCGCCAGCCACTATGCCGCGGCGCGGGAGATCGGCGGCGACTTCTTCGAGCTGTTCCGACTGCCACGCCGCGGCCATCCGCTCGGCATCGTCATCGCGGACGTCACCGGCAAGGGGCTTGACGCCGCGCTGCTGATGGCCTTCACCCGCCCGGTCATGCACAGCGCGCTCAATGCGTCGCGGGGACCAGCGGAGGCCCTCGAACGCACGAACCGCGTCCTGGTCGAGGAACGCCGTGGCACCCTCTTCATCACCGCCCTGTGCGCCGTGCTCGAACCCCGTACCGGCCGGGTGCGGGTCGCCAGTGCAGGCCACGAGCCGCCGTGGCTCGTCCCCGGCGATGGCGGTCCGCTCCGGACCGTCGGCGACCCGGGGGTGCTGATGGGCGCATTCGCCACGGTCAGCCCGCCGGAGGTCGAGACGAGCCTCGATTCGGGCGACACGCTGCTCTTCTACACGGACGGCGTCACCGACGCGGTCAGTCCGTCCGGTGATCGTTTCGGCGACGGTCGGCTCGTCGCGACCATGACGGCGGCGCGCGACGGCTCCGCCCACGCCCTGGTGGCAGCTGTACGCGACGCGGTCATGGCATTCCAGGGGACCGCAGAACCGGCGGACGACCTGACGATCGTCGCAGTGGGGCGCCACCGGCCGAAGCGGGCCCGAGGGCCCATGCGGTAGAGGATGTCGTACATCGCCGCGCCCGAATGAAGCTTCAGCAGCAGGTTCGGGTACTGCAGCGTCAGCGGGATCCGGGATCTTCTCCGCGCGGCCGCCAGGTCAGCGACTGGATCGTGATCGTCGTCGCGTCCAACGTCACCTGGCCCCCGACCACGACGCTTACCGACCGGGCTGGCAACACCTGCACGACGACGACCACGACGGAAACTGGTGCGGCCGATGTCGAGTTCTGAGGTCATCGCGCCTGGTGACGAACGGCAGTTGAGAGCCCTGGTGACAGCCCGGGCGGGACGCGCTATAACAGGTGACGATAGAGCGGAGATTGCCTTGACGAGCGCGGAGTCCCTGTGCGGGTCAGCCCAGCTTTGGGCGGCCCATCTCGGTGCGGTAGCGCTCGTTGAAATCGAACAGGAACCGATCCTTGCGGGGGTAGACACCCTGGCGAAAGGCGCGCGACGTGACGCCCGTCTGGGCGCGTGCGCAGACCTCCCAATCCTGCTTGGAGATCACGTCCCACAGGTCGACGACCGGTTCAGGAGCAAAGTCCGCGGCCGCGATCGTGTCCGGTCGGAACAGGTACTCGGAGACGACGGTCGTGTGGGACGGTCCGTTTGGGTAAAGGATGTAGTACATGGCCGAGTCCGGGTGAAGGTTGAGCAGCAGGTTCGGGTACTGGAAGACCCCGTAATACATGCAGCGGTCCTCCGGCAGCAGGTCCGGGAATGGCGGCAGGGTGGACGAACCCGTCGGGGTGAACGATGACGCCTCCTCGAACATGGGGTTACCTGAATCCTTGGTCTTGTCGTCCCAGACCTCGCCGAACCGGAACATCGGAATCACCGCCACGAGCTCCGGGTGAATCGTCGGGCAGTGGAGACACTCGTTGTAGTTCTCGACGATGATCTTCCAGTTGGCGGCGACCTCGTAGACCAATCGCCGACCGATCCGCAACTCGTCCATGCGGTAGCGCTCGAAGTTCGTGATCGACTCAAGGCCGTCGGCCAACTCATCGAACAGCGGCGTGCGTGTATCTGACAGGTTCACGAACAGGAAACCCGCGTACGACTCCGCCGCGATGCCATGGAGCGGGTACGAGGTCCGGTCGAACCCTTCGTCCTCATCCACGTTGGGCGTACCCACGAGGCGCCCATCGAGGTCGTACGACCAGGCGTGGTACGGGCACTTGAAGACCATGCTGACATGCCCGCACGCCGGGCTGTCGTCGAGAAGCTTGGTCCCGCGATGTGCGCAGACGTTGTAGAACGCGCGGATTTCGCCCGATCGGTTGCGCGTGACGATGATCGACTCCCCGGCCAGGTCGCGGACCAGGTAGTCGCCGGGGTTGGGGATCTCCTCCGCGCGACCGATGCAGATCCAGCGGTCGAACCAGATTCGCTCGCGCTCGTCGGCGTAGACCGCCTCGGACGTGTAATCCGCACCGGCAAGCGTCGGGCGGGCACGCCAGGTCGGCGTCTGGATCGCCATCGGTCGGTCAGCGCGTCCGCGGGAAGCCGAGGTCGATCCTGCTCGTCCCCGGATCCGGCCAACGCGAGGTCACGATCTTGGCCCGGGTGTAGAACTGAACCCCTTCAGGGCCGTACATGTGGAGGTCCCCGAACAACGAGCTCTTCCAGCCGCCGAAGCTGTAGTAGGCGACCGGCACCGGAATGGGCACGTTGATCCCGACCATCCCGGCATTCACCTCGAACTGGAACTGGCGGGCGGCACCCCCGTCGCGGGTGAAGATCGCCGTGCCATTGCCGTACGGATTGTCGTTGACCAGCTTGACCGCCGCGTCATATGTCTCGACCCGCACGACAGTCAGGACCGGGCCGAAGATCTCGTCGCGATACGCGTCCATCGCGGGGGTCACGTTGTCGATCAGCGAGACACCGAGGAAGAACCCCTCCGACTCCGTGTAGAGCGGGTGCTCGCGGCCATCGGCCACGACCGTTGCGCCCTGGGCGGGGCCGGAGTCCAGGTAGGACGCCACCTTGTCGCGGTGCTGGCGGGTCACGAGTGGGCCCATCTCAGCACTCGGGTCGCTCCCTGGCCCCACCTTGACCCGCGGCAGACGAGCCTTGATCGCCGCCACCAGTGGGTCGGCGACCGAGCCGACCGCCACGATCGTCGCGATGGCCATGCACCGCTCACCGGCCGACCCGTAGCCCGCCGAAATCGCCGCGTCGGCCGCCATCTCGATGTCCGCGTCGGGCAGCACGATCATGTGGTTCTTGGCACCGCCAAGCGCCTGGACCCGCTTGCCGGCTTTCGTCCCGGTCTCGTAGATGTAGCGGGCGATGGGCGTGGAGCCGACGAAGCTGACGGCCGCGATGTCCGGGTTGGCGAGGATCGCATCGACCGCCACCTTGTCGCCGTGGACGACACTGAAGACGCCGTCCGGGACACCCGCCTCGGCGAGCAACTCCGCCAGGTAGTTGGCGGCCGACGGGTCCTTCTCGGAGGGCTTCAGGATGAACGTGTTCCCAGTTGCGATCGCCGTGGCGAACATCCACATGGGTACCATTGCCGGGAAGTTGAACGGGGTGATCCCGGCGACCACGCCGAGCGGCTGGCGGATCTGGTAGACGTCCACGCCGCTGCTTGCCTGCTCGCTGAAGCCACCCTTGATCAGGGTCGGGATCGAGCACGCGAACTCAAGGTTCTCCAGGCCGCGGGCGATCTCACCCAACGCGTCCGAGGGAACCTTCCCGTGCTCCGCCGTCAGGTGCGCCGCGAGCTGGTGGCGATGCTGCTCGACCAGATTGCGGATCCGGAACATGATCTCCGTGCGCTTCGACAACGAGGTCGAGCGCCACGCCGGGAACGCGGCCTTGGCCTCGGCGACCGCTGCGGCCACCTCGTTCTCCGAGGCGAAATCGACGTACTTCGTGACCTGCCCGGTCGCCGGGTTGTAGACGGGACCCTCGCGGCCGGATGTCCCGGCGATAGCGCGCCCGCCGAGCCAGTGGCCGACCCGTTCCGTGGCGGCGGTGTCGGAGCGATCCGCGCCGGGCTCTGCGACCTGTGTCATGTCCATACCTTTCGTGTCGTATGTCGTGGCGGACAACGATACTCCCTCGCCGCTCCCGGACCCCTCAGAAGGGTGGTCGTGACGTGGGGTCCGCCCAGCTCAGACCCAGGTCAGAGGGTCCGGCATCTCTAGTCGTGTGGCGGCGCACCAGCACGACAATCCAAGCCACGAAGAAGACCAGCGTCAGGGCCGCCGCGATGAAACTCCCCGCGCTCAACCCCAGCGCCACCGGTGAGTCCCGCCAGGTCAGCGTGACCGCGCCACGCGCCAACGCCCAGGTCCCCATCCCCAGGAAGAAGAGCCGTCCATCGCGGGTCTTGAACAACCCCGCCGCCATGAGCAGGGTGAGCAGCGCCAGGATCGCCAGGGTCGCGATGCCCTCGTAGACCTGGGCGGGATGTGAGGGCAGCTCCGGGGCAAGCGTGGCCCACGGCCCGGCGCCAACGTAGGCCGTCGCCCAGGAGAGGTCGCTCGGTTGTCCCTGCCCGGATCCATCGAGGACCATCGCCAGCTTGCCAGCGCCGAGCATGAACAGGAGCGGTAGCGTCCCGGCGCGCAGCCACTGGCCGATCGGGGCACCCAGGAGGACGGCAACGTACGACGCCGAGAGCATGCCCCCGAACATGGCGAGGGACAGCTCCAGCGACCCCTGTGCCGGATCCGTGATGGCCGTCACGTTGGCCGTGTAGTAGTTGAGATGGAGCAGGACATAGCCAAGGCGACCGCCGATGATCGCGCCCGGGACGCTGGCCACCGCGATGAACAGCAGGTCGTCCGCGCGCAACCCGTCGCGCCGGGCCATGAGGCCGGCCACGACCAGGCCGACCGTGATGATGGCGACGAGGGCCACCAGGTACCAGCGTACCGCGAGGCCATCCGCCAAGCGCAGGACAGGATCGAAATCAAACGCGATGGCGGCAATCGGCACGGTGGCCGGAGTGTAGCGAACCTGCCGGCCCGGGCTGTCGGGCGGCCTCGGCCGTCAGGGCAGCTTCGCGACCAGCTCCCGGACGGCCGCTGCAGACTTGTCAAAGGCGGCCTGCTCGTCGGCCGTCAGCTCGATCTCGAAGATTCGCTCCAGGCCATGCTCGCCGAGGACCACCGGGACGCCGACGAAGACGCCATCGGTCTTGAATTCGCCCTGGAGCAGCACCGCGCAGGGCAGGACACGCCGGCGATCGAGCAGGATCGATTCGACCATCTCGAACGCCGAGGCAGCCGGGGCGTAGAAGGCAGAGCCGGTCTTGAGCAGGGCGACAACCTCGGCGCCGCCGTTGGCGGTCCGTTCCTCCAGAGCCCTCACCCGATCCGGCGAGAGCAATTCCGTGATCGGCACACCGGCCACTGTGGAATAGCGCGACAGCGGAACCATTGTGTCGCCATGGCCGCCGAGGACGAAGGCGTGGGTATCATCGACGCTGACGCCGAGTTCCCGGGCGATGAACGTCCGGAATCTTGCCGAATCGAGCACGCCGGCCATGCCCAGCACGCGTTCGCGTGGGAAGCCGGAGGCGCTCAACGCGACGTGACACATCGCGTCGAGCGGGTTGGTGACGATGATCAGCACGGCATCGGGTGAGTGGCGGGCGGCCTGTTCGACCACGGCACGGACGATCCCGGCGTTCTTGAGCAGGAGGTCGTCGCGGCTCATCCCCGGCTGGCGGGCGAGGCCCGACGTGACCACCACGATGTCGCTGCCCGCGGTGTCGGCGTAGTCATTGGTGCCGATGATTCGCGCATCGTGACCGACAACCGGGGCCGCTTCCGCGAGATCGAGCCCCTTGCCCTGGGGCAGCCCCTCGACAATGTCAATGAGGACGACGTCCGCGAGACCAGCCTCGGCGATCCGTTGCGCGGTCGTGGCGCCGACGTTACCGGCGCCGATGACGGTGACCTTGCTTCGAGCCATGGTGCGGGTTGCTCCTTCACTCTGGTGCGCCGGGCGCCGGCGCTTAGTCGGTTTCGATCCGGACCCACGTGAGCGCCGCGTCCCGCGCGAAGCGGGCCAGGTCCCGAGTCATTCGACCCGCGGCCCCGCGCTGCGGACGGCCCCGCTCACTCCGTCGGCGTAGGCCTCGAAGTTGTCGGCGAACATGCGCGCGAGTTTGGCCGCGGCGCGATCGTAGGCGGCGGGATCCGGCCACGTTCCGCGCGGATCGAGGAAGCGGTCCGGAACATCCGGGCAAGCCGTCGGGACCTCCACGCCGAAGATCGGGTCAGTCCTCGTCGCGACCGTCGCCAGAGCACCACCCAACGCGGCGCGGACGATGGAGCGGGTGTGGTTGATGTTCATGCGCTCCCCGGTCCCGTACGGCCCACCGGTCCAGCCGGTGTTGACCAGCCAGACCGGCACATCGTCGCGTTCGAGCCTGTCGATCAGCATGGCCGCATATTCGCCCGGGTGGCGGGGCATGAATGGGGCCCCGAAACAGGCCGAGAATGTGGCGCTCGGCTCCTTGACCCCGACCTCGGTGCCCGCGAGTTTCGCGGTATAGCCGCTGATGAAATGGTAGGCCGCCTGTTCGCGCGTGAGCCGCGAGATCGGCGGCAGTACGCCGAACGCGTCGGCGGTCAGAAAGATCACGGCCCGTGGCGTACCCGCGATCCCCGTCTCGTCGGCATTGCCGATGAATTCGAGCGGGTACGCGCCCCGGGTGTTCTCGGTGAACTGCTCGGAATCGAGATCCAATTCGCGCGTCTTCGGGTCCAGTGGAACGTTTTCCAGGATGGTGCCGAAGCGCCGAGTCGTCTGGAAGATGTCCGGCTCGTACATCGGCGAGAGGCGGATCGTCTTGGCGTAGCAGCCGCCCTCGAAGTTGAAGGTGATGCCGTCACCCCAGCCGTGCTCGTCGTCGCCGATCAGGCTGCGCAGCGGATCGGCCGACAGGGTCGTCTTGCCGGTCCCAGACAGGCCGAAGAAGATGGCCGGGTCGCCATCGGCGCCTACGTTGATCGCCGAGTGCATCGGCAGGACGCCCTCGTCGGGCATCAGGTAGTTCATGACCGTAAACGCCGACTTCTTGATCTCGCCGGCGTACTCGGTGCCGACGATGATCACCTCCATCCGCTTGAGGTGAACGAGGATCGCGGTGCCGGTTCGAGTCCCTTCGGTCTGCGGATCGGCCTGGAACGACGGGACGCAGAGGATCGTGAAGTTCGGCGCGAAGTCGGCCAATTGCCCCGTGGTCGGTCGGCGGAACAGGTTGCGGGCAAAGATGCTGGCCCAGGCGGTCTCGGTGTACACGCGCAATGAACGGCGGTGGGCCGGAGCGGCCCCAATGAAGCAGTCCTGGCTGTAGAGGTCGAGTGTGGCGGCGTATTCGATCAGTCTCGCCCGCAGACGTTCGTAGTCGGCCTCGCTGATCGGCCGGTTGACGGAGCCCCACCAGATCTTGGCGTCCGAAGCCGGCTCGCGGACGATGAACTTGTCCTGGGGCGACCGCCCGGTGTGTTTGCCCGTCCGGACAACGAGTGGGCCGTCCGCGGCGACCAGACCCTCGCCGCGACGAATCGCGTCTTCGTACAGCTCGGCTGTCGCGAGGTTGGCACGCACTGAGCGGCCCAGGATTGGCCGGGTCTCGACGCGGGTGGGGCCGGTGGTGGCCATCAGTTTCGACTCCTCGGGCGCAGACGATCACGCTGGATCGACCGGCCGCGCGTGATGCGGGCCCAAGGGGCTCGCAGGAGTCGGCTTCCGCAGTCGCTGTAGACGGCATGCTAGCGCATACGGTCTCCAGGTTGCGAAATGGTTGCGTCCGGTGCGTCCGGGTTCGCCCTCGTTGACAATCGCACGGTCGGGCCTCTAGGATCCTGCCACAACCGAATAGTTCTTTTATCAAGAGTGGCAGAGGGACCGGCCCGTTGAAGCCACGACAACCTACCGGCGTCGCGTCGGCAAGGTGCCAAGTCCGGGCAGGTCTTCCTGCACGATAAGGGAACTCCCCTTAGGAGAACTTCCTTCTCAGCCCAGGGCGGTCGCCTGTCCATCCGGTCCCGAGGCACTCGTTGAGCCTCCCGGAGAGACCCCATGGTGATCGAGACCGTTCCTGCTGCCAGATCCGCCGCGACGCCGAAGGCTCGGATCGTCGGCATGCGCTGTCGAAACTGTCAGCACGGTGAGCCGATCGGCCTGTCCTATGTCTGTCCGGCCTGTTTTGGCCCGCTCGAGATCGAGTACGACTACGCGGTGGTGGCCCGGACCCTCACGAAGGCGTCCATTGCCGAACGCGCGCCGGGGATCTGGCGATACGTGGAGCTGTTGCCCGTAGACCGGCCGCCAACTCGCGGCCTGCCCGTCGGGTCGACGCCGCTTCGGTTGGCCGATCGGCTGGCGCCCGTCCTCGGACTGGATCGGTTGTGGATCAAGGACGACACCCGCAATCCGTCCCTGTCGTTCAAGGATCGGGCGGTCGCGGTCGCCGCGGAGCGAGCGGTCGAATTCGAGGTGCCGGCGCTTGCCTGTGCGTCGACCGGCAATCTGGCGGGGGCCGTGGCCGCAGCCGCGGCCACGGTCGGGCTGCCAGCCTATGTCTTCATCCCGGCGGACCTGGAGCCGGCCAAGGTGGACCATGCCCTCGCCTACGGTGCGACCGTTGTCCCGATCGAGGGCACCTACGACGACGTCAATCGGCTCTGCCTTGAGGTCGCTGACGAGACCGGCTGGGGCTTCGTCAACATCAACCTGCGGCCGTTCTATGCCGAGGGATCCAAGACGCTGGCCTACGAGATCGCCGAATCGCTGGGCTGGCGATCGCCGGACGTCGTGGTTTCACCGGTCGCCTCCGGGGCGATGTTCACCAGGATCGCCCGCGGCTTCGAGGAGCTGGTCGAGCTGGGCCTGATCGCGCCTCGGCCGATCCGCTTCGTTGGTGGTCAGGCAGCCGGTTGCGCCCCGGTCGCGACCGCGTGGGGCGCCGGCACGACCGTGATCGAGCCGGTCAGGACGCCAAACACGATCGTCCGTTCGCTGGCGATCGGCAACCCGGCCGACGGTCGATACGCCGTTGAGCTCGCCAACGCGTCAGGAGGCTCCATCGAGGCGATCGAGGACGAGGTAATGGCGGCCGCGATCCGCGACGTGGCGAGACTCGAAGGGATCTACCCGGAGACGGCGGGCGGGGTCACGTTGGCCGCGGCGGCCGCGGCGCGGCGACGTGGCGTCATTCGGCCAGGCGACGAGGTTGTGGCCCTCCTCACGGGCAACGGCCTCAAGACCCCCGAGGCGCGTACCCTCGGTCAAGCGGACGGCGTGGCGAGGCCAGGTCAGCCCGGGCTGGCGCCCGCGATCCGGCCCAGTCTGTCAGCCTTCGAGCGCTGGCTGGGCGGAGGAGCGTGAGCACCGTCCGGATCCCGCCCACGCTGCGCCCCGCGACTGGCGGCGCGAAGCAGGTCGAGGTGGCGGGCTCAACCGTCCGTGAGGTGGTGACGGGGCTCGTCGCGCTTCACCCGGGGCTCGCGTCCCAGCTCCTGGCCCATGATGGCGACCTGAACCGCTTCGTCAACGCATTCCTCAACGACACGGACGTGCGCCACCTCCAGGCGCTCGACACCCCGGTCGCCGACGGCGACACCCTGCTCCTCCTGCCCGCGATGGCCGGCGGCTGAGGCGGCGCGGCCCCTGCCCCCGAGCCGACTTCCGCCGCGAGCCGCCGCGGCCCCTGTCCCCGAGCCGACTTCCGCCGCGAGCCGCGCGCTGGCCTGTATCCGCGCTCACTCGCAGATTCCAACCTGGTTGGTGAACGGGACACGCACCTGTCGCTTTCACCAACCCAGTTGGAAGGTTCGACAGATTCTGGCCTGAGTCTGTCGCGAATTCCAGCCCCATTGGCGAATCCGACGGAAGGGCACCGTGATCGGTCGCTTACACCAACCCGGTTGGAATCGCCGAGGATCGCCCGCCGACAAATGGCTGAGATCAGCGGCTCACACCAGCTCGGCTGGAATCGGGACCGGGGTCAGGCGCGGTCGAGCGCCTGGGCGAGGTCGGCGATCAGGTCGTCGATGCCCTCGATGCCGACCGACAGGCGGATCAACGCCGGATCGATCGCGAGTGGCGAGCCGGCGACGGACATATGGGTCATGGCGGCCGGGATCTCGATCAGGGACTCGACGCCGCCGAGAGACTCGGCCAGGGTGAAGAGACGGGTGCCCTCCGCGATGGCCACCGCCCGCTCGGCGGCAGAACGGGAGCGCACGATGGAAGCGCCCTCCCAGACCCGAGCGTCACCGACGGCGTGTGCCGCTTCGGCGTGTGCCGCTATATGCCCCGCGCCGCCCCCAGACGCCGGCAGGAACGAAACCATCCCGCCAAACCCCGGATAGCTCACTGAGGCCACGTCCTGTCTTGACCGCAGAAACGCCGCCACGGCCACACCGTTGCTGGTGTGCCGCTCCATCCGCAGGTGCAGCGTGCGCAGGCCGCGCAGCACCAGGAAGCAATCCTGCGGTCCGGGCACCGCCCCCATCGCGTTCTGGAGGAAGCGCAGCCGCTCGGCGACCGCCTCGTCTCGCGTGACCGCCACCCCCAGCACCGTGTCCGAGTGACCAGCCAGGTACTTCGTCGCTGAGTGGAACACGATGTCCGCGCCGAGGGTCAGCGGCCGCTGGATGGCCGGCGAGGCGAACGTGTTGTCCACCACCACCAAGGGTCGCCGACCGCCCTCCGCGGCCCGTCGGTCCACGGTGGCGACCACCGCCGCGATGTCAACGACCTTGAGCAGCGGGTTGGTGGGCGTCTCGAACCAGACCAGCCGCGTCCGCTCGCTGAGCGTCTCCCACAGCGCGTCCATCCCGGATGCGAGATCGACATACGCGGTCGTAATGCCGGCGCCCGGCACGCGCACCCGGTCCAGGTAGCGGTAGGTGCCGCCATACACGTCGTCACCGACCACGATCTCCTCGCCCGGCCCGGCGAGTTCGGCGATCGCGGCCGTAGCGGCCGATCCTGACGCGAAGGCGAAGCCATGCGTGCCGACCTCGAGGACGGCCATCGCGCGCTCCAGGCGGTCGCGGGTCGGGTTCTGCGACCGGGCGTATTCGTAGCCCCGGCGCGGCTTGCCGACACCGTCCTGGGCGTAGGTCGAGGTCTGATAGATCGGCGGCGAGACCGCGCCGGTCAGCTCATCGGGCTCGGCTCCGGCATGGACCGCCAGGGTATCGAAAGACGGCTCGCGGTCGGCGGCATCGGCGCGATCGGCGTGGTCGGGGGGTTGCATCGGGGCATCATGGCATCCGCGCCCATCGACGCGCTGTCATGGCTCGACGCTCCACGCATCGAGCTCGAAGACGAGCTCCTCGCCGTCGATGTCGTCGATCTGGACGCCGGTCTGGCGGAAGCCGAGCCGCCCGACGATGGCGAGCGAGGCCACGTTGTCAGGCGCGACCGCAGCGCGGAAGCGCGTAACGCCGTGCTCGCGCGCCGCCCAATCGAAAAGCGCCCTCACGACTTCAGTCGCGACACCTTGCCGGCGATGCTCAGGCTCCACGCTGTAGCCGATCTCCACCCGCCCATCCGCACCGGGTGGCGAGTGAAAACCGGCCGAGCCGATGATCCGCCGCGTGCCGTCCGAGTCGGTCAGGACGATCGCCCGGCCAAGCCAGGGCTGAGCCGATGCGTCCTCGGTGAGGTCCGCGATCCGGAACTGCAGGAAGTTGTCCAGCCGATCGGGCAGGTCCGGCGGCACGTTTGCACCGATCGCGCGCGCGGCCGCCTCGATGTCGCGGGCAAGCAGCAGACGCATGAATGGCAACGACATCGAGACCAGCTCGAAGCGGGCGGTTCGGATGGGCGGGACCAGCATCTGGGCATGGTCGCATCCAACTGGGTCTGCCTGGCGCCTTGCGTGCACTGGCCGAGGGCTACGCCGTCGACAGCGCGACACCGGACAGGATGGTCGCGAACGCCCAGCGTCGAGTCATCCAGGCGCCCCTTGGGAATCGAGCGCCTGGTCGCCGGTCTCGGCGAAGAAGGCATCGATCGATCGCCAACTGACGGTCCCATCGTTTCGATCGACGGCCTCGACACGCGGCCGCCTGTACGTTCCGCCGACGGCCCGGCTCAGCGCGATCACGCCGGCCTGAACGCTGCGGACGCCTTCCGCATCGAGCGCCTTCTGCCACTGGGCAACCGCACGGGCGCGGCGTGGGTCCGGTATGTCGCGATTCCAGGCTGCCGCGTAGGCGGCAGGCGAATGATCCCCGACCTGGGTGACGAACGCGTCAAGACCCATGGGTTCGATCCAACGACGGACCGGGGTGCTCCAATCAGGCTCTCCGCGCCCGATCCAGTTGGTGAGCACGTAGCCACGGCCACCGGGCGCAAGCGCTCGGCCAACCCGCTCGATCGTCCGGGCGCTCACCTGGTCGCCAGGCAGGGGCCGGTCGCGATACACGAGTCGATGCACGGGAGCGAGGACATACGGCGGATTCGACACGACAACGTCGAACCGACCATCGAACCGCTCGTCTGCGACGTCCGACAGGAAGTTGCCACCCTCGGCCGTGATCCCTCGATATCCGTTAAGCGCGGCGTTGAAGCGCGTATACGCCACGGCTCGAGGATTGATGTCGACGGCGAGGACCGACGGGCGGGCCGAAGCGAGCAACAGGCTCAGGATCCCGGAACCACAACCAAAGTCGAGCGCCCTGTCATCCCCGCGCAGGCGGATATATCTGGCGAGCAGGAAGCTCGCCGGCCCGGGCCCAACAACATAGTCGGCCTGCCGGCGCCTCCGCCGCAGGTCGGACGCGATGAGCAGGCGGTCGACGCGGTCGATTCGCGACAGCGGCATGTAGCTACTTTCGGACCTGCGGACGAGGTCGAGATCGACCAGGCATCGCATGTCCGCCGCGCTGAACGCCGCGTCCATCTGGCGGCCTGCCACCGGCAATTCGCGATCGAATAGGGTCGCGACGAGGGCGTGTCGCGGCGGACCAGGATCCTCAATGATCTGGCGGAGGCGGATTAGAACGTCGGCGTCCAGCGTCATGCGTCGGGAGGGTGCTTCCCGTAGTCGAGCGGCTCCGCGTCGGGCAGAATCTTCCCGTAGTCGAGCGGCTCCGCGTCGGGCAGAATCTTCCCGTAGTCGAGCGGCTCCGCGTCGGGCAGAATCTTCCCGTAGTCGAGCGGCTCCG